>JADYXQ010000325.1 GCA_021772135.1 Candidatus Obscuribacter sp. | reverse complement strand
GGAGCTTCCAGGGGGTCGCAGGGCAGGGTGGTTACGGTGGCTTGGGCGGCGCGATCTACTCTACAGATTTCAAAGGTGGTTCTGGTGGCGGCGGCGGCAATTCCGGGACGAACGGTGGCGCAGGTGGTGGCTTCGTTATTGTCTCAGCTATTGGCGCTCTCTCGATACCGTCAGGCGGCAGTATTACTTGTGCTGGCGCTGCTGGCGCTACATCTGGTGGCGGATCTGGTGGTGGCGGATCTGGTGGTGAAATCGTCCTTTGCTCGCAGACTTCAGTTAGCTATCCGTCCGGATCGACGATAAGCGTCGCTGGCGGCGCAGGGGGAACCAACACTGGCGGTTCATTCACTTGTTCTGGTGGTGGCGGTGGTGGCGGGAAAGTGATTTTTTGGGCACCATCCGTGGTGACTGGTGGAACGCTAACACTTGCTGGCGGCGCGGCCGGCACAGGCGCTTGGGTCTATAACGGGACGGCCGGCACTGCCGGAACCTCAACAACTATTACGGGATCTCCGAATGCACCACTCCTGACTTGGCTCAAAAAAGACGGCCTGAAAGAAATTCACTCGATGCATAATGAAAAAATTGTTTTAGCCGGTTTAATGGGTCAAGATATCAATCCAGCTGACGTCACCCTTAACGGCGTTGATGTTTGTCGCAGGGCGTCTAAAGGCAACATAATTATGTTTTCAAAACTGTTGAATGAAAGACAATTTGGCGACTGCAACGAAGCCACTGCGTTAGGTGTCGGCGATGCTGTCGAACTAATCCCTGGCGCTAGCTAAGCAAACAGATTTAAAGCAACACAAACCAACACCGAAAGGCAAAGAGTAAAAAACCATGGGTATTGTTCATACTGTTATAGGCTGCTTACTTGGCGTGATATTTTATCTGCTAATCGGCCTTGTAACTCCTATCGCAAGCTGGGGCGCATACAGCAACGGAATCTTGGTTGCACTCTGTTTAATCGGCGTTGCTGTTGTCGGCGCGTTCCCGTTCTGGTCTAAGTCCTAGTAACAACGCCGGCCGAAACAAAATTAAGACCTAGAAAAAAATCTTCCTACTCTCTACAGGTTAGGAAGATTTTTTTGTCTGTTATCAGCTCAGCGTAATCGAGCCATAAGATTTCAAAAATCGCTAGCAAAAAAGTTTCATATTCTTATGAGATGGTTATAGAGGTTATTTTCATGCTGGATTTTATATTAAAGCCGATGATTCAGAACGGCATTAAGAAGCTCAAAGATTTGATTGGAAAAGCGGATTTCAATAAAGACGGCATGCCGGATTATCCGCAAATCTGCAAAGCGCTTGATCACATTGAAGGTGTATTGCTTCGAGCAACTAAGCTTGTGAATTTAGATGATCTGTCGAAGGCCTACGCACTCGCCCAATCGGTTATCGCTTTAATTCAAACAGCTGTGAAATCTGAAGAAATCAAGGCTCTCATTGAAGAGGTGAAGCCAACTCTAGTTTTGTTGAAGAGCATAGCTCTTGCAGCCTTACAATCAGCAAAAACGGCAAAAATCGCCAGCGCCAAAACCGGCGAGAAAAGTGTCGACGTAGCATAAAGGATACAGCACAAAAGGAGCTCACGGTATGAAGCCATTTACTTTTCTGAAAGCAAAAGATTACTCAGTGATTGTGGCAACGGGTCTGTTTGTGCCGGTAATAGTTGCCTCGATTCTCACAATTATTTTCACAGTTGTAGTAGCGATTGCTAAGGGTTAACAACTCATCTAGGTGACACGGTGAACAAACTAATAACGGTGGCAAGCATCGTAACTTACGCATGCTTGACACTGTTAATAGCAGCCTTTGCGCTCAATGCGTGGGGAGTTGTTACCGGAAGATTTGATTATCACTGTGAAGCAAATCTATTCAGCCTGATCGAGTTTGTTCTTGGGGCATCAAGTGCTGTTTGGACTGGTGCCTTTCTTTCTATGTATCGCAAGGAGAAAGCCGAAGAGCGAGCATTTAACCAAGAAAAGATTCCAACCATTCAGCCAGATAGTGTAACGGTGCTGGTCGAAAGGAAAGACGTTCCGAAGTACGAAGAAGCTATTGATTGCATCGTAGTAACTAACGAAAAAACCAATGACAAGATTGAAGAACGAAATTGCCAGAGAGAAGAGCACTTGAATGTTCTAATGCCTGAAAACGTTACAACTTTTTGGGACGGCGAAATATCTCTACCGCCACCAATCGAGGAAGGAAAATGAAAGCTCTAATAATATCTTTAGGACTGGTAGCTTCCTTCTTTGTTTGCGGACAAGCAGCTGAAGCCGGGCCAGTTAAACAAGGGTTTTTCAAAACTACAAAATGGATTTGTTTCATTCCGTTGAAAATTGGAAGCGCTGTGATCGCTATTCCTTTCGTCGCGGGCGTTGCTATTGGCGCGGCCGGAGAAGTAATCTGCGACGCCGAAATTCAATGTGATCAAATATCAGAGCAGGCGAAAGCTGACCGATTAGCTAGAAAGAAAGCTGAACTTGCTGCAGCAAACGACCCCGTGTTGCAAGCCAAAAAAGCCGCTCAAGATGCAGAGTTCGCAGCGCTACTTAAGGAAGCAGAGCGTCTGATGGAGAAGGTGAAGTAATGGCATACGTCGAGCAGCACATGTCTGACGCTCTGGCCCACTTCTTGGGAAACTTCGAAGGACTTGGCCCTAACCGTACTGCTAGCGGTCTTATTCAAGCCTACAAGGACGTGTCAGGTCTTCTGACGATTGGTTATGGTCACTTGATTAAAGCTGGCGAAGAAAAGCTCTACTTGGGCGGCATGACCTTGCAAGCCGCTTCAGGCCTTTATGACACTGATCGCGCGAAATTCTTAAGATTGACTGCAGCCCTTAGCATGGCTCAGGTCTATGACTTGAAGCGTCGCGACGAAGCCAGCAAAGTCGCCGAAGTGAATAAGCGACTCAAGAGTTGGAACGTCAAAGTTACTCAAGAGCAATTTGACTGCCTTTGTGATCTCGCTTTCAATGGCGGCGCCGGACAACTCGATCATTCGATCAAGGATTATTTGAAGAAAGGCGAGTATGACGAAGCTGGCCAGATGTTGGCGCAGTTCGTCAATGCAGAAGTAAGGAAACTCAAGAGAAAAGGCCCAGTTACGGGCCTTACTTGGCGTCGTTATACAATGGTCCGCTACTGGTTCACAGGCAAGCTTGATTTAGTTCAAGGCTGGCCAGAGGCTCACGCAGTTGAAGCGGAACTAAAAGTAATTCTTGCTAAACGAAACAAGAAATGCTCTATTCCGTGGCGATGTAACTTGCCTGCTTCTCAATTGGCGTGACATTCAGATACGGATCAATCGTCGCAATATGCATGACACCCTGATTTCTCTTGAAATTATCAAGGTATCTTCTTATCGCTTCTCTGACTAAATCTGATCTGGTTCGGTGCTCGCACTGAGCAATAAAATCACACTGCTCAAGCATTGCAGGCGGCATAGCAATAAGTATTTTCTTCGGCATGATGTTGAACCCTTCCTCTGTATTTGGAACATATACAACATACCAAAACTGGTATTACTTGTGGTGCCTTATGAGAGGTATTCTAGATTAAGTGGAAGGTTCTACTTTTTTCTCTTCAACGGCCTCAGCCTTCTTAAAAAACAACGTCCCAAATGACGACTGATAAGCGTAAAGTTCTCGCTTGGCGTCTGCGAGGCTAATTGTTTTTCGTTCATTCATGCTCTCCTTCGCTTTTTTAAGATCAATTATTTTGAAAACTGGTCCGGTTTTTCGATGCAAATTACCGTAATCGAAAAAGACGATCATTGTCGGGAAAGGCGCGGAATCTTTCGCTTCTTTCCGATCTGACCCAGTCTCAAATTTCAGCCGTCCTTTTAAAAGCCAGACTTCGCTCGCCTCCCAGACATAATTTGCGAACCAGATGGTGTCTGGCCTGGCGGGAATGAGAAATACACTGCTTCTATCTTGTTCGGCTTGAGCCAGGCCCCATTTTAAGAAAGCTGGAGTGCGTCGGCCATACGGTGGATTACAAAAAGTGCTTTTCGCCCAAGGCAGGGTGAGACTATCTTCGTCGCGTTCGAGACTGTAATAATTTTCGTGCTTGTAATTCTTGGAACTAGCGCAAGCGTCCAAGTCGAATTTACTCCTCTTGTTGAGAAATTCGTAAAGCCATCCTGGCGTGCCCCAATTATCCTTCGAACCGGCTTGACGATCTTTTAAATTGTTAGAACTTTTATTTAGAGCCTTGTTCATTGTTTTCTCAGCCCCCGTGCTACTTGAACTGTCATGTAAATATCAGCCAGCGCGTCATGGGCTTTTGTTTTCACTATGCCAAGATGCTCGCAGACAGTGACTAATTTGTGATTTGCAGTTTTAGACCCGAGCTTGCGCCTCGCTTCGTTCAAGAGGTCAAAAGCTGGCGTTAGGTAATGATTTGGAGTCATTGCGCAACGGTCAAAACCTTCATTTAAAAACTTCAAGTCAAAATCGCAGTTGTAGCCGGAAAAGCGATAGTTTGGGAACTGCTCGCACCAGGTAAGCAGATTCGCTAAAGCTTCGTATTCGATGGGAGCTGACGAGAGCATTTCTCTTGTATAACCGTGAACCTTTCTTGCTCCTTCGCTCATAACAAGATTCTCTGGTGGACTGACTAAAGTTTGAAACTTGCCTCGTAGCAAAAAATTAGGCGAAGTCGCTAATGCTCCGATTTGAACAATGGCATCAGTTCGCTCGTTTATGCCGCCAGTCTCTAAGTCAATAAACAAATAACCGTCTTGCTTAAGAGCTGCAGCTTCAGCCGTTCCGTTAGCCCCCATTGGCCGGCAGTCATAGTGATAAATTTCGCCTTTGCCGTAAAATTCACAACTGGAGTTGGCTGCAATACCTTCACCGCAGCCGCGGCATGTGCCCGGGTATTTCGCATTGATGGTTCGGGAGCCAGTCATTATGTCGCTCATTTAGCGCACCTCGTTCTAATATCTTCAAGCACCATTGCCGCCTTCATGTGCTGACCAGGCTCAATCACAAAGAAAGGCTTATTCAGTGCTTCGGCATGTTTAATAGTGTTTTGCGTTCCGCTAGACATTTTGTTCTGGAAAGCGACAACGATATCGGCTGCCTTGACAATTTTGAGATTGCGCGCGAAGCATGCATTTCGGTAAGCCCATGCTGCTGTATATTTTGTGTTGTTTTGAGGTTTGAAGATTTCGGGAGTAGGTAGACTTCGCGCTATTGCAGTTCTTTCAGCCGTAATATCAACACCTTGAGCACCTCCAGAAACTATTTGCACGCCCGCCGGCAATAGATTGACAAAATCCTTGACGTCCCGTAGATATGGAAAATCACGGCTTCCGACTATAGCTACTTTTATGAGAATTTCAGACATTCTTGCTTCTCCTTCGCTGTCCAGTAGACGAACCTTTGACCGCTTCTGTGCTCGCGTTCATTTCTGACAATCTGAAGATTGCTGTGGACTAAGAGCCGCTCGCCGACGTTTTTCGTTTTCACTTGGCCGAGTTGAATTTGACGGTAGGCCCAAGCTGGGCACATCCCGCAGTGTTCGGCAAATTCTTGAACTGTGAGCCAGATTTCGTCCTTCTCAAGAATCGTTGGTGCCACGTCTTCTTTGATGAAATATCGCTTGTCTTTCTTTGTGTATTGCAACTTGCCTGTGTGCATCCTGGTATCAACTTGATTGCGAGTCAGGTTGTACTTTTCGGCGTAAGCTGCGGAAGTTATATAGCCTTGCAGGGCCATAGATGCTTCGAGCTCTTTTAGTTTTGTTTGCATGATGAACTCTCTCCTTTAGTATCGTTTTGATGAATAGCGGCCGACGCCTGAAGAACGTTCTTCGGCGTAGTCGTCGGAAATTTTGTAATCGAGATAGACGGTGCGATGGCCTTTTGCTTCAGATTCATCTTTTCTGACGCCATGCTCTTTCAAGGCCAAACCGAGCTTGATTGCTGACAATTCCTGATAGTTGTAATCGCGCGAAAAATCACGATGCACTCGAGCCATATCTCTACTTGCAATGCGCGAACCTGGCGACTCTTCTAGGCACTCATTCATGAAGTGCTGGAAAACGTCCATTGAATCTTTGTAGTTTTTGGTATCAGCTTCGACAAAAGCTGGCGTAAGAACTTTGCCGCGCTCTAATTGCCTGATGCAGCCGCGCATATACCAAGCAAGCATTGCTGGATAGTCGGCCAAGACTAAGTCTTCGAAGCCTTTTATTATTAGCTCTGGCTTGATTGTGTGTTTGAAATCAAGTTGCTTAACTCGTCTCCAGATACCGCGGTCAGTGTCTCGGATTTGTGGCAGATGATTTGAACGAAAAGCAATTTTGGCTTTGTTGACAAAAGCAAATGGCTCTTTGCCTAAGAATCTCGCTGGTACTTTGTCTGTTTTGCCGCCAGTAAATGTCTTGAGCTTTGCCAAGTTCATGACTGCATTTTTCTCCAGCTCGGCCACTGGAGCAAAGCGAATATTTAAAAGCTGAGACATATTGTCGTCTTGCTTTTCGAATCCGTTGCTTTTCAAGAAAAGCTCGGCGCGCACAGTGTGCGAGTAAGAGCCCATCATGCTGCCGAAGTTGTCCAAGAATTGGCTCTTGAGGTTCTCGCCTTCACCGTGGACGATTATTGCCTCTTGCTGTTTAACACTTCCAGTAAGCCAATAGCCGCCCAACTCTTGAAGATATCGCAACATCTCCATGTTTTCAAATTCGTTCGTGATGATTGAAAGGCAACTGCCCCAGTGAGGCATGTAATACATAAGTGCTTCAATATCGTGCCAGTCGCTGAGCCCTTCAAACGCTTCCTTGCTGTACTCGCAAGACGTTATCAACATGCATTTGTTAGCGCTCGTTCGCGGCGATACTTTGCCAGTCGAACAGTCAACTAAGCCAGAGTGTGTATTTAGAGAATAAATATCGGAATCGAAATCATTAATATCGCAGCGAACTGTATTGATTGTTTTGGCGGCTTTCATCATGTTGCTGATGCCGCGTGTGTTGAGAGTATCGGCGGTGAATTTCTTCAGTTCCTTGAGACTTGTTCTATTCGTCTCTTTGGTGAGCTCACGTGCCGTTTCTTTCGCGAATTCAGTAACTACAGCTTCGTCGCATTTGAACACTTCGCCAGCGTCGCAAAGCCAGCCAAGAGCTGGCGTGTAAAAAATCTTGCCTTCATATTTTTTCGCCAAGCGCTTGCCGTTGCCGGCATCGGTCCAAAGCTCGATTGCCTCACTGCTCAAGAAGTCAGGTCCATGTAGCGGAACAACCTTTTCGTTAATTACTACTGCAGGTGGCGTAGCGTCAAAAGTGTCGCTTTTTGGCGCCTCGGCTTTTACTTTCGCTGGCTTCGTTTCTTTCGGCCAAGGATTTGAAACTGGCGCTGTCCATATCGCTGCATCTTCTTTTAGTGCTTCGAACATTTCGTGATCAAAGAACTCGCGAAAATTTGTGTAATCGCCATGCTTCTGAATGCCTGGAAATTCTATATAGTGAAGAGTTTCGCCGGCAGCCAAGAAGCTGGCTCCGACCAGGTTCAAATGCTCATAGCCGACGTGGTCATTATCTAAACAAAGGAAAACTCGGCTTTTCGAATTTGCAAACAATGCTGTATAGCTGTCGTTCCATTTGCCGCCACCTTCAAAGTTGCAAGTTGATGCTTCCCCGTCATCGGCAGCAGTTTCACAGTCTTTCTCTCCCTCGAGGATGAGAATATCTTTGCCTTCTTCAAGAGCTTTGATTAGCTCTGGCAGCCGATAAAGTACTTTCCTCACATCGCCGAGCGAATATCTCCACCAGCCATTCCCGTCAGGCCTTTTCTGTCTAAAAGTCTTCTCGTCATTTTCATCAAGACAGCGCCACTTTTCAAAAAGCAATTGCCCTTGTTCATCTCGGTATGGATAACTCTTAACCGGCTTAAGGCCTTTGCTCTTCCAGAAAAAGAGCGGGTCGCGAGCATCCGAACTTGACGCACCTGGCGTCCACTTCGGCAAAATACCGTCATCAATTGCTTTCGCTTCAATGGCTTTCCAGTCGCAACCAGCGTGGCATTTGAAGATCAAGAAAGGCTTACCTGCCTTGCTCTCGGCCAGCTTAATTCCGAGACTCATCGACTCGTCGTCATGCACGGGGCATCGAGAGTCAATCCAATCTCCACGGCTTTGAATTTTCCCATCCGTCCAAGCTGCCGCGCATTTTCGCGCGTGCTCTTCGGTTATTTCAGACTGAATTTGGAGTGACACTCGACAAAAATCCCCTAATAGCCATTGCTGGCTACATGCATGATTACTGAGTTGTTTGACTAAGAAGCGCTATCGAACAGGACTTTGCCTTGCTGAAAACAGTTCAAGGTGTAGTTGTAGATGCGGTTCCAAACTTTGTATGGCCTGCCCTTCCGCTCACCAAATGGATAAGATTGCTTCATTGCCTTTTTCACTTCGGCGAACGGTTTGCCTTTAGTCTGTTCAAGCACCATTTCTAATGCGCGATAAGACTCCTTTTCATAATAGCTTTCAGATTTTTCCATCACTCAACGTCATCCTCAGGAAGAGTGCCAGCTTCAACGTTCTTTTTGAAAATATATGCTTGGCGCGCGAGTTTGATTAGTTGTGATGGATTGGTCTTGCGAGGATCGCCTGGTGCAAAATCTCTATTTCTGGAAAAGACATATTTATCGAGTTCTTCGTCTTCCACAGTCATTTGAATTTTGACGTGGTCGACATCGCAGTCCCAAGTTGTGCTGACTTTCGCGTACCGTCTCAGGAAATCAAATGCTTCCTCAGCAGTATCTGGTCTTTCGATGTCTGCATCATGCTCAAGTGTGTCTTCCGGTCTTGGTATCGTAGCCAATGTCATAAGCCTCTTTTGTGTTCTCCCTTACCGTGCATGATGAAAAAACTTATGAATGTCTGATTTGGCCGTAGTAGGCGATTAGCAGTGCGTCTGCTCTTCCGTCTTTAATCCCGCCTCTTGGCCCGTAAAGTAACTGTTTTATTTCCGGATAAAGCCACTGCGCGAGTTTTATTGAGCCTGCTTTTTCTTCCGGTTTGTCAATGAAGTTTTCCCAGGTGATCGGTGCTACTTCGAGGAATGGCAGGTTATGGCTTTTAAGGGCTCCTTTCAGTTCTCCGTATTCCTTCAGGAAAGTATCGAGCGCTCTTGTGCCCATCTTTTCAGCCTTGCCTTGGTGCTGAATCTTTTCTAGAGTTATGTGCATCGATCGGTGAAAGCAGTAGGGCAACAAAATGTCGATTACTGCACTTGCGTCGAAAACCAACTCTGCAACTTTCCTTTTTTTGATAATTACGTACTCGGTTTTGTACGGCATATCAAAAACTTTTGGGATTCCATCGCCGAGAATAGCGATCGCACCTTTCTTGCCCGGGTCTATCCCGATATGAACTGCGCCTTCTGTCATTTACGGAAGAAAGGGAATATAAAAGGCACGGCAAGCTGCCCTAAGTAGCCACAGGTCTGCATTCCTGGGTGGTATGGTTCGGTCTTTTTGCCAAAAGCAATAAAAGCATCCGAGGCGGCGCTACAGGTTTTCTGACAGATGACCCCAATTGGTTTTAGCTTTGCTTTGGCACCAATGCGCTTTACTGTACGAGCAGCGTTTACGAAAGGCATAGCCAAAACCGGATGTTTTTCAGCAAAAGTCCGTTCTTGCACGGCCGGCACGATAACGACTGGAGTGGGTGGTGCGACTGGCTGAGCTTCGGTAGTTGGTATGGCATCTTTCAAAATAACTCCTTCAGCAGTTGCCAGTGTTTCGGCAGCGGCTGGTGCCATTGAGCAGAAGAAAATTAAAAGCATGGCTAAGAATTTCACGCAGCGTCTTCCTCATCATTTGGAACCAAAGAAAGACTACCGCCAGAGTTTTCCTCGTCATTAGAAATTTCGTCAGTTGATTTCTCACTCTTCCCGAGCTTGATTGAGAGTGAAGGCTTTAAGCGACCGACGACATCTCTAAAGGTGTCCGTGGGAATTGGCTTAGACCAACCAGGTATCTCGGTTCCGTCTGCAACCAGAGCCTTAATAGACTTCACTCGACCTTCAATTTTTATTTCCAGCGCGTCGCCATAGAAAGCAGCCTCGCCTGGCTCAAGACTCGCCAGCCAGATGGCATATTCGAGTTTGTTAGACAAGAAAGGCTCGGGTTTAGATTTTTTGAAAGTGCAGTATTGCGTTTTAACAGTCGGCGGGCTGAACGATATATCTTCCTTGCCGTCAACCAGTTTCACTCTCTTTTGCTTTTCAAATTGCTCTAATGCTGCGGCTTCAACGCCATCGCCATAGTTGGCCATCCAAGCATTCTGTTGAGCAGTAATTTCAGAAAGCCGCTCTTCCATGTGCTTTTTGTACGTGTCAATCTCAAGTTTTAGAGCAGCTTCCTTTATTTGAAGCTGGAACCAATACTTTGTGACTTCGTTGAAGGTCTTTACCTCACCGTTGTTTCGATGGGTGATCGGTGTGTCTTCAATGGCTTTTAGTGCCATTTCGATTTTGATTTCTTGGTCTTGCTGTTCGGCAGCTTTTTTTGCTTTCTCCGCAGCTTTCTCCGCAGCTTTAGAAGGTCGGGGGCTTTTTGCCTCTTCGGTTGCAGCCTGGATCGCGACGTCGCCGCCTTCGATAACAACAGTTATTTCTCCGGCTGACTCAATTTCAGCTTCAGGTTCGAATTTGTTGCCATCAAGTTCGGCTGCAGCTCTTGCTGCGAAATGCTGAGCGATTTTGACGTTTAACTTATCGAAGTTTTCTTGTGTATAAAGTTCGCCGCCGGCCGCAATCGTTTTGAGCCAGACTGAAAGTTGGAAAGATTTGAGGCCTTGCGCCTCGCAGGAATCGAACATCTTTTTAAATTCGGCCGTAGGACTTGTACACGCAACAGCAGCCGGGGTTTCCTTTTCGCTGGCACTTGTAGCAAGGGTGGTGGATTCGTTCACTTCCTGCGCGGAAGCAGAGATGGGCAAGGACTGTTGTACTAGCTTTGGGCTTTCTTCCGCCTGGTATTTGACAGTCTCAATCTCTAGCTCGATAGATGCTTCGATTTCCTCGAGGATTTCCCTACTTAATTCAGGCTCTTTCTGTCCACGCTCTTTCGAAGCTGCCTCTAAAAGCTCATCGACCAAATGCCCAGGCAGACCGCCTTCGTGGGCTTTCGTTTTTAGTTCGGAATATTTGGTTACTAGAGTTTTGCTCATTTCTTCTTTTGCCTTTTCCTTTGCTTCAATACGCTCGTGTTCTTGGTCTCTACCGTTTCGGCGCTTGTCGATGATTTGTTGATTTTCTTTTTGCTGCTCTGGAGATGTCGCTATCCAAGGGTTTTCAGTCTGGGCCGCGTAATGGTCACGAATTTTCTTGTCTACCTCTTCGCTGAAATGAAGTACTAGCAGTAGTTTGCAGTCACGAGGGTCGTGAGCAGAAACAGTGTCGAATGAACTTCTTGGCAGTTTCTTTCTCGTGTTATCCCAAGCGTCGTCAAGGTTGTCAGCTTCGACAACGACACCTTCTTTTCGAGCTAAGTGGATAACATTGCTGGCCCAGTATTGATTGAGGGTCCACATGTCATTGAGCAAAACTTGAAACTTGTCCATTCCATAGCTGTCGAACTCTCTACACCGTTGAAGTGGGTGACCTGGTCGCTCTCTAACTCGGAAGAGGTTTGTAACAGGACCAAACCGCTCTCCGGTCTCGCAGTTGACCATCTCACTAGCCGTAGCAACACCTTCAAACTGACCGTGGCCGTTAGCTTGAAAGCAATATCCTGAGATAGAGTCATACCACCACTCTCCAGCCGGTCTAAAAGCATCGCCACTTGCCGGCTCAGCGACTTTGTTGTCGTCTTTATCCACCAGATGCGGTGGCAATGCTCGTATGTACTCCACCATTTTTAAGCTGGCACTGCTGCCATTTCAGGCTTATTGTTTTGAACATGATCGAAAACTTCGTTGTACTGGCGCTCTGTGATTTCCTTTTGCCAGGAATTTTTGTCAAGGCTGTATGGCTCTGAGGTAAGGACTTTCAAAATGTCCGGAATTTTCCACCCTGAACCGCCGCCAGCTTTTATTAGTGCCGTCGCTTGGGTATTGCTGATGCCTTTTGCAGCCGCTTTGAGTGACTCGGCAACCTGGGTGTTGCCTTGAGCTTCGGCGAGCATTGCAGCTGCCTCAAGTCGTTCTCCGTGAGTTGGAGTTGGTTCTGCTTGTGGCTCAGTTTCTGTTGCTACGTCCACAGTTTCAGTTCCAGGCAGTGCTTTAACTGCAGCGGCAGCTATCTCTTTGGCCTTCTCTGTAACTATATGATTAGTGTCTTTCTTCGTCAGCGCTGGAATTTCTTCAATGTTCAGATCGTCATCTTCTGGTGCGCTTTCGCCAACTAAAGCTCTGGTTGCTCTATTTCGGGCGCTGGTTTCAGTCTTTTGATAAATCAAGAGTTTATCGACCAGACTAATAGGAACCATTTTCGGAGTACCGTCTTCGTTGTTTTCAAAAACAAATTTGCCAGTAACCCAGCTGCCTTTCGGCGTATAAAGAGGATTCCATTTGCTGGCAGTTTCTTCTCTTCCTTCCGGAGTGAAAGCCTTGACTGTGACCTTGTACGCTTGGCCGTCAAGAATCTCTTTCTCTTCTAAAATCACATGAGAGACTTTGTTCTTTTTGCTCAGTTCATTTAAACCGACAGCTCTAAGATAGAGGCTTACTTTGCCCTTAAATTCGATATATTCATAAGGTTGGCTTTCCGGCGAAAGCCCTGCCGCCTCGCAACGCTTTAAATAGACCTGACATTTCTGATCGTCGGTCAGCCCGCTCAAGTCGCCTTTCATAATCAGTTTTGCAATAGCGCCGAGTTCGGCATTGTCAGCTTGAGTGGCTGGCAATTGTTTTTCTTTCGTCGTCATTCTTACCCCTTCAACTCTTGAATTTTCCAAGTGACATAATCGATGCACGTGTCGAACAAGTCGGCAGAGTGCTTTTTAATTCCCGCCCAAGATCTTTTGATTTGTTCGCTGCGCTCGATAGAAACGACTGTTTGTCTGGTCTGATTTGACACAGCAGTCCCTGCGATTGTTTTGTATATATAGGATCGGACATGAGCACCAGGACAACCTGCCCGGCAGAGCATTTGAACGCCGTTAGGGCCGTCCTTAAGAAGAAGGCTACTGCGGTCGTCTTCATGTGCCGGGCATGGGACAAACCATCTGCCTTGAATGTGCTTTGCGTTTGGCATGAGCAGCAAAGCTATTTGCTGTGCCGTCGGTTCTTGAGTGTTTTTGAGTTGATACATTGCGGTTGCTAGCCACCGTATATAGTGGCTCTCCTTCTAAATTATGACGATAAAACGCACCCATCCAGGCGGGAGTTACCCCGCGCTGGTTGGAATTTAGTTCTATCGAACAGCTTTGTTATGGGTGCGGCACCAAATGTGGTGCTTCAAATTTATCAACTTCATTCAAAGTCGATGGAATAATAGTACAGAATCATACAGACTTTAGCAAGCGCGTTTAGCTGCTTGAAATCGACGAAAATCGCCGCCAGTGGCTATATCAATTCTATATACGAAAGGGTTAATGAATGCAAAGACCCGCCAGTGTGTCCAAACTCCAGCCGAGAGCTTCTGACATTTCAATGTATGAGCCGAGGCCGTTTACACCTGGATTTTTGATTCTTTGATATATAAATCCATCACTTACACCAATTGATCTTGCAAGTAACCCAACACCACTAATTCCTGTTTTGACTTGAAGATCTTCTATGAATTTTTCAAATTTACTTTCTTTAAGAATCTGTGCAAGTTCGTCTAAATTTATTTCTGCTGCTCTGCATATCAATAAATAAGGTTTGAGTTTACTGTGAGGCTTTCCGAAGAAACCATAGAATCGGTTAGGACGAAATCCTAGATGCTCAGCATACGTCTTAGGCGTGAAGCCTAAAGCAGCAGCCTTCTTGACCAATTCTTCTGGGATATAGTCTGGAGTTGGTCGAGGCATTTATTCTTCCTCCAGATCAAGCTTTGTTCCGTCCGCGAATAAGATGACAGTGGGTATCCACTCCACTTTCATATTTTTCAAAGTTGTATCTTTGAACTTAATATCGGCTGGTACGTATTCGTTATTCTGAAATGAATAAACAGCTTCAAAATTTTCATCAGGTTTGAGTGCTCTGGGGAGGTTGTCGCAGGATAATGAGGCTTCCTGAATCAGTTCGCCGAGCTGACTTGTCAATTTGAATGAACCTTTGAAAGCCTTGATCGGTTTTGTGCCGCAGTTTTCAAAGGTCGCCTTCAACGTCACATAGCTGAATAGCTCGCCTTTATTGAAGTCGTGAAGTTTGAAACCCTTTCCGGTCACCCTTCCCGATAAAGCTGATTGCATAATTTGCAGTTTTGTGGCGCTTTCCACTTCAGCTTGTGCTTTTTGCGCCTTTTCTTCGGCTTGTTTTTTCAGGGTTTCAGCCTCTGCCGCTCGCTCAATTTCTATTATTTGACCGACTGTCTGACCTTCTGGATAGGCTGGCTGAGAACCCAACTGGTGAAAGGCTGCGCGCATACGGCGGACAATCAATAGCCTGACCTCGTCAACTGTTAAGCCTGTTTCGTCTTTTATAGACTCCATGAGACTGTCAGTTTCTTTTGCCGTCACTACATGATTTTTGACAGGGGCGATCTCAGTGCTTTTCGCACACCCACACAAAACGACCCCAGCCATTAACGACAATGCTGAATATGAGATTTTCGTTTTCAGCCTTGCAAGCATTTGCTTTTTCTCTTGATGGAAAGTTTCCGGTCTAGGATTGGATTTTCTGAGAGGTTGAGAATTTAAGAATGGAAGGTCGATTTCCTCAAGATGAGGAGCCGTTCACAGAGAGTAATGAGCAACTTGTAGTACTGGTCCGTCCTTGGTGAATTCTCAAAATTAGATATGAAATTTGTGAAATCTCTCAGTGACATTTCTGTCCTACTGCCGATTTGACGAATTAACGGCTGCGCAAACTGATACAACCGAACGCATTCGAGAAAATCCGGATCTCGATACATGTCTTGGCCTTCAGTCATTGCCAACCGCCATGCCATATGCCGGCCGTCTGAATTTGTTGGAAGTTTTGTTTGGTAGGGTGCATTTAGTGACTTGAGTTGGATGAGGGGTATGTATGCCGGAAGCTTTATTTGATCCATCTGGTAAACGATTAAATCCTGGTGATTACTTCCTCTGCCTTCCTGGTGGCGCTTGGGTTGGGTTTTATGAAGATTGCGTCAAGCTAACACCGTGCTCAGAAAGCAAGGCGTCAACTGACTCTAATGACATTGAGTATCGTGTTGCTAGAAAAAGCATCCCTTGCATGTACTCGATTCCATCTGACATTCGTTGTGCCAAATCACCAGTAACGCCTAATAGCAGCAATCTTGCAGAATCTATTCCAGATTGAAATTTTTCCAAGTCGCTGAAGTCGACTGCATTGTCATAGCGAAAAGAATGGCCTTGCTCTCTCAGCGCAATACATCTCAAATACGTCGCATCTCTGCGAATCTCATCTACCAGTAGTGACATCAAGCATGCCTCCCGCTATTAGCAGCAGGGGCGTTTCATTCAGTTTTTTAATCAACTTTTGATTAACCTGCGGAAATACTTCCGCAGTATAGGACCAGTCAGGGTTTTGGCTGCCCCAACTGTATATACTGTGTATTAAAGCTGAATTGTGTAGATTCACTGAAACCCTGCTATAGACAGATTCTTGCTTGGTCGGGACGAGAGGAATCGAAACTCCGCTCGGACCACTGTCTTGCATGGGTTTTCAGGGAAAACACTGTATTATTGCACAGTGTTTTCTATATACTTGCCATATACGCTGGTATTTTTAAGGTAGTTAACGGAACATAGTGAGGTGGCGCATTTGAATAAAGTGCTGTTTTCGTTCTTAAATGCTCAAGGACACCTACCCTCAACTATGACTATCTGGCAATCGGACTGCCCTGGCCTTGGGCGCAGATTCAATAGAGGCGTGCTATCTAAAGACGGTGAGCTGATTGGAAGCTCAGAAGTCTGGGTCATCAAATATTGGTTTGTCGGCAAGCAGGTTTTAAAAACCATAGCGAACACCGAATACATGACGAAAGACCAAGCGCGAACACTTGTCTTTCGAATGAAGGCATTAGCCAAACAAAAAATTGATCCAACTTTTTTGATTAGCAGTTTTATCTCTGACGAAGCGATTCACGCATCAACAATGCGATTCAAAGAGTTTGCCGAAATCTATATAGAGCGCCATGCGCGTGAACACAAAAAGAGTTGGTACAAAGATAGGCAGTTTATTGATGGCCATCTGAAGGTTTGGCATAACCGGCCTCTGAATCAAATCAAACGCCAGGACGCTTCAGACCTTCACTATAAAATTGGCAAGAAAGGCAAAGTGACTGCCAATCGCGTTATTGAAGTAGTAAGCACTATGTTCAACAAGGCTGTTGAATGGGGTTTTCTGCCTGACGGCTATCCAAATCCAACTAAAAGTATCAAACGGAACGACGAATTTCCCAGAGATCGTTTCGTTGAGGATTTTGAATTCCCTAAGCTTGGAGCAGCACTGCAAGCCTATCCGAAACCAAAAATCAGAGCAGCAATCAAGCTTTATCTCTATACAGCGCTTCGCTCCTTCGAACTCATCAAGCTTGAGTGGGAGTGGGTAAAGCTCAATCGAAACATGATTGAAATTCCTGGGCAGTTTTATAAGACCGGCAAGAAGCATCGGCTTCCACTAAGTCCGCCAGCTATCAAACTCCTTCTGGAGCTTCAGAAAGGCTCTACAAGTCGATACGTATTCCCCTCCAAGAATGGAAAGTCACACATCTCTAGAATCGACAAAGACTGGAGGAAAATAAGAGCCTCGGTTGGCCTTGGCGATGTGAATCTCCACGATCTGCGCCACACCTCTGGCCACATCATCGCCGAACAAACTGGCAACATCATGCTGGTAGGAAAAGTTCTCGGCCACACTCAGGCCTACACTTCTGAAAAATACGGCCACATCGCAAACAAAAGCGTCCAGGGCGCAGTCGACAGTCTCGCACTGGTCTTGGCGGAATTCTTAGAGCCGGCAAATCATTGAGTCTTTGGCTCGAGGTACTCGGCCGTTTTTTCTGATATGCAGGCTTGGCAGACCCAGATTTTCTTATCTTCAACTATGGTCATTACTCCGCAATACCTTGAGCCGCAAAGGTCTTTTTTGCAGTTCAGGCACGTCTTGGGTTTTTTCGGTTTAGTAATTTGCTTCTGGCAGAACGAGCATGTAGTCATTTCATTATTTTCCCCCAAAAAGGGGCGGCTTTTTGTGAACATGCCCATTTTCTTTTGAGTAATCCCGGGCAAGGCAATGCCTTACAATTACCTTTTACAGCTGATGTCAACAGCCCGGGGCGGTGCAAGGTACTACTTCTTGAAATATTTCAAAAAAGATATAACGCTTTTAGCGACACATTTAATATGATTTCGGCCTCGCTAATATCGACATTTTGGCAACAGAGCACAACCAGGGCTGGGTTATAGCTATTAAGCTACTATTTCTAAAAGTCAATTGTGGGGTAGGTTGGGTTTGTATTACGCTCAAACCCAGTAATAACTACTATTGCCAGGGATCTCTGTGTGCTATATAGTTAGATATGTTATGTGGTTGACAGGTTCGACAAAGTATTGTAGGGGAACGAGTTAGTTCCTGAGCCGTCTCCGAAAGCCGATAAATTGCGTCTAAGATTTACCGACAAGTCAATGAAAATTTCGTGATATAAAAACCACACAAAACCGCTTACAGTCTTAAAAACGGTCGCGAGACTGTCACTGTGATTCAACAGCTTGCTCCCCCTTGTGGGGTGCAGGCTGTTGTGCTACCTTTAAATTAATCACAGTGATGACGTGCCCGACATCAGTGTAGCCAACGGGCCAATTCGCGTATTTACAAAAAAGACCAAGCCTAAAGACCCGGTCGTATCAGAGGTATGAGTTAGGTAAATTAGGGAATGTGGGGCGGTAGCTTAATGGACAGAGCCCCGGATTCGTAGCCTGGTTAATGTGGGTTCAACTCCCACCCGCCCTGTTCTCTAAGATGCCCCACAAGGGCCCTAATTCGTAGCAAGCGGTGTCGTTGAAGCGGCGCCGCTTGTTCTATATACCCTATCATAAGAGATCCGTTATAACGTATTTTTTATATTTTCGTGTATATGTTACTGGTATATCCTGGATGATCAACCAGTGTAGCGAATAGATAGCCTCAGCCCTCCGTAGATATAGCACCGCGCTTTCGTATGCCTAGTGCGTATATCGATTAGCTATCCTCGCGCTAAATTAGAATCTGTACATTAGGCGCCTTCCGTGTTATATTCCGCCGCTTTCTAATGCAGGCTTCTCTCAGGACTCAATATTCTGCCAGTGTTGCTTTCGACAGCAACGGCTCTGTCGTCATAAAGAGCGTGCATGTAGCCGTCTTTGCTATTTTGAACTTCTAGAGCTTTGCCCAGGTGCTTCAATGTCCACTTCGATATTGCCGTCTGGAGATGCCTGTCATGATCTGGAACGATGCCACCAGTGTGCCGAGCGGTGACGATTTTCACAGTGATGCCGTCGGCAATCCAGCCTCTGACTTTGACCGCCATCGGTTCGATTGGCTCGCCGAAATTATAGGGGCCTTTGCGAGTGTAGTCGCCAGCTTCGTAATAGGCGAGTGTCGAGTCAAGGTCCACGCCAAGCCAATCTGTTTCTTTATTGAATGCCATCTTTCCTCTTCTTTTTGTCTTCGTGCAAAGTGCCGGCATGAAAGTTTTTGCAAAACTCGCAGCGGTACACCTTATTTTTCGATTTAAATTTTTGATTGAGTCGCTTCACTGAGTCTTTAGCTTCGTCTCTAGTGAAGTATTTGACTTTGCGTTTACAGATCCACCACTCTTTAAATTCTTGCTCAGTGACTGGTCCTTTTTTGCCAGGAATTTGATTGCGAGCGAGTTTGTAGTAATCGTCCTTTTCCATTCCCGAACCTAGAAGTGCTTACAGTCACACTCTAGAGAGAATTATTTCCTAGCTCGTTGACGGCCTTCCGCTTTTGCAATGTCCGAGCAGCTGTTTTCGCAAAACGAAAACCGCTCTAAATTTTTGCCGTGTGAAAGATCGGTTTAAAGCTGAGTGTTTAAATCCGTACCAAATGACTATCCGTGAGCGTTTTCCGGGCTTGCGAACGACAACGAATTGATTACCAACGCCAGACGTTTTTAGTTTCTTTTTTGTCGGCCATGTGATTTTCATATCGTGAACTCTTGTCCCAATCCGCGTCATATTCTATGTTTTCTGGTTCATCATCAAGAGTTATCGGGTTTTTAAAGAACTCTGATACAGCTTGCTCTTTCTTTGGGCTGGATTGCACAACCGATTCACCGAGTAATTCGTTTATCCAGTCACGCAGTTTTCTGGCTTTTGCAAAGGTCACTGAAATATTCCAATGGCCAACCGAATAATGTTTATCTTTCGGGACTAGGGCATGTATATCGATGATGAAAGCGCCTTTCTCGCCTGCTTTAGGGTGGCGAATAGATGCAAAATGTTTGTCGCCTAGGTAGAAGGATTTCATTTCTCTCCCTTTACGGGTGCCGGCTTAACCGGTAGGTAATTCAAGATGGGTGGGTAAGCACTCCCTGTTCAATAGAAACTAGAGTTGGTCGAGATACGCCAATTGCTTTCGCTGCGTCTTCTTGCCTGATGCCAGCAGCCTCTCGCGCATCCTTCAAACAAGTCTGGTCGCTCATCATGCCACGTAATCCTCATTAATAATTTGACTTGCAACCCATGCGCGAACATTTTCAAAACGCACCTGATCCGGTGTCGGTCCATAGCCGTTTTTATCATTGAGAAATTCAATTTCTCGCACTAGAGTCGGAGAGATATTAAACATTTTCGAGAGCAAGCCAACGTTGTAGACGTCAATGCCCTTTGTCTCAATCCCTCGAGCTTCAGCAACGCTACCGAGAGCACAGACCATGCCGCTTTCGTTCTTTAATTCCTTTGGAATCAATCGTTTTTCCGGCAAGGCATCGAGAGCCGCCAATAACTCTTTTAGAAACGCCTGGCCACGCTTGCCTTTTATAGCTGAGTTGGTAGCCGCAACCTGACGACCGTAGGATAATATTGATTCCAGCGAATCAAATTCAACTTCACTGTAACCAGACCTGCTCATTTCGGATCCTCTACTCGTATTTGTTCGCCGTTCTTGTAAATAAATCTGCCGAATTTTGGTTCTCTCTGAACCGCTGGCAATTGTTCTTCAACTTTCGTGCTACCAGTCAGTCTTTCAAGCTGCTCTTCAGCAATAGCTCGTAGCTCTGTGACTCGCTTTTCAGCAATGTTCTTTTCTTCAATCTGAACTAAAATCCAATCCATCATCTCTATAGCTTTTATCGCTGCATCTCGCTGATGCACCATGTATTCTCTGAGCTGGCTGATTTCTGAGAGCATTTACTTGACTCTTCTTAGGCCTGGCTTAGCGAGAGTTCCTAGCGCCGCATCAAGGGCATCTGACACGCTGCTATAGCCACCAAACAAGAACTCACCATCTGGATCGTTATCGGTTTGCCGAATCATGATATTGACGTGACCATCGAAACCCAGAAAGATTCCTGCGGTTCGCGCACCAGTGGTGCCGTATCTGATTCTTCGGTCGTTAAATTCGGTCTTGCACGCGATAACACTGGTGGCGTATCGTTGTAGACGCTGCAAAACCCTGCTTCAAAATGATCCTTTAGGCCAATAAAATCAAAGCCCGGCTCATTACAAAATGGACAATTGATGTAGTCGTTCACTTTCTTCGCTCCTCATATCTGAGTTTCCGACCATAACGGCTGATCTACTTAGCTCGCTTTGTTTCAATTTTATTAGTTCTTGGACGATTGGCTTCCCAACCGCTTCAGCAAGTAATGGCGGAACAGCGTTTCCAATCATTCTAAAAACTCTAGTGAGCGGCCCCTGAAAAATAAAGTAATCTGGAAAACTTTGAATACGGGCAGCTTCACGAGCAGACAAACTGCGTGTCTGAGTTGGGTGAATATAGGC
>JADYXQ010000324.1 GCA_021772135.1 Candidatus Obscuribacter sp. | reverse complement strand
TCTGGTTTCCGTCCCCGCATGGGGTCTTACTTTTAGCAAGACATTCAAAAAAAATGAACTGTATCTCGTAGACATATGTTTCCGTCCCCGCATGGGGTCTTACTTTTAGCAAGCTTTTTTTGCAGAATAGCACCAATGCCACAGATGGGTTTCCGTCCCCGCATGGGGTCTTACTTTTAGCAAGGAGTGTGGCACTCACTGCTATGGCGATTGCCAAGCCTAGTTTCCGTCCCCGCATGGGGTCTTACTTTTAGCAAGAGCTAAGATGCTTTGTCAACTCAGTCAAGCTTCTGCGATTCACTTCGCGACGCTCACTCATTTTCCAACTACTTCAGACGGTTTGCATTCAGCAAACTCCCCTAAGACCGCCCGGCGTAAGCTGCGGCGCTCTCTTACACTCTATGCCCAATATCGGAAAATTGGTTGAGCGCCGCAGCAAAACTGATCTATGAAATTTTCAGAGTTCGAATAAGACACGGCCCAGTGAAGGCTGTTCAAATTATAGTAAAGTCTTCGTCCTCGAAAAGCGGTATGGCTCCAAAAAAAGTCACACATGGAGCGCCCGCGATTCGATAAATCCTTACTCGGTCCTCAGACTGATCGATTTCTCGCTCGATCTGGTGCGTTAGCCGATCAATTTGCTTGGAGGTCAAATGGGCTTCAAAGCCAGAATACTGCACCCGGTCGCCATAACCAAGAAGAATTTTGGCCACTCTGCTTCTTCTTCGATTGTTCGATATGTCATACAAAACTACAGTAAAAAATGTTCTATTTGCCAGAGTTTTCACCAATTCGTCTTCGCTTTCAGCGAAAACGTCAACCAGATTTCCTAAAATAGCCGAATCATAATTAGCCCAATATTCAACGAGATTTAGATCGTCAGCGGCAGACACACCTCTTAAACCATCGCGCCCGCCTTTCTGCTTGATTTTCTTTTTCAGTCTCGAATGCTTAATTGGCATTGCTCATCTCAGTATTATCGGTCGATAAACTGTAGGGTCTTCCGTTTCGATTGCTCTGACTAATGCGCCTACCTGAAACGCAAGTGACTCTCGGAATGTCAATGGATGGTCAACAAAATTCAGATACTGATTCAATGCTCTCAATTTTTTCTCAAACTTTTCAAGAAATACCTTGCTTCCAGAACGGCACAAAAACACTGCCCCGTCTTCATTTGGATCTTCAAAGTCTTCATTTTTCAATTCGGCACCGACCAGCATTCCAATGGCAAGGGAATCGACGATAACCGCACGCCATTCTTCCATCAAATCGCTTGCCAATGCCGGATGACCTCGCTTTGGTTGATGCATAAAGCCAAGATATGGGTGCAAGTTCTTTGTTGTCAGTGCTGTAAAAATTTCGTACATCACTAAGGTATAGCCAAAGCTAATCAGTGAATTGAAAGGATCTCTAGGCGGTCGCCGCGAGCGGCCAGTAAACGCAAAACTCGCAGGTAGTATCTTACTTACAGCTTGGAAATATTGCTTTGCCGACAAACCTTCAAAACCCATGAGCGATTCTATGCTGGATGCTGACGCTGCCTTCTCAGCAAAAATTTCAAGACTCGCAATTGCATCCGTCACTTCTAAAATTTCCCGATTTCGATTGTAGCGGCGAAGTAACGTTCGACAGTTCAAGATTTTTGCATTCACCCAGCTGCGCGCCAGCACCAGACGAAAGTTTTCGTCGCGCTGAATGTTGAACTGCTGAATTTGCCGCTCAATATTGTAGCCAGTCGTTGGCTCTAGCCGACCAAAAAACCTACCGCTGCTCGACAACCAAGTAACAGGGATTTGTCTTTCAAGAAGATCTGTCATAACTCCGGTAGACATATTCGCTGGCCCGACCATAACAACGCCTTCCAGCTTGTCAATACCAATCGATTTAATGACAGAATCTCTGTCTTTCTTGATATTTAGGCGGTTACCATCTTTGGTTAGATAGGAACCTGGCTCCGTAACGTACAGTAGCGTCATTAGTGCTTTTCCTTTTAGTTCTGCCAATAAAGCAAGAGCTCATTAAGCACCTCATTGATTGTTTCAAACAGTGCGGGAACTGTTGCTAAAGCACCAGAACCTTGATCTGGCAGAATCATTTGCAGTTTGTCGAAGTTCACTTCGACGTTTTTCCGTTCCTCAAGGTTCAGCACCTTAATTCTGTGAGCGGCCTGATTTCTAATCCCAGCCAAATATATTGTTTTATTGAGGACATCTACGACTTCACTCGATATTAAAAGGCATTCAGCTGCATACTTTAAGATTAGGAGCCCGTTCCATGCCGTCAACTCCAGCCTGTCGCCGCGCTGAAAACGCTCGATATCAAATCTAGGATCTTTACTGACTTGGGCTCTTATTGAATTTAAGAGAGCTGGATTATTTAATTCAAGTTCTTTTATAATGAGGCACTCAGGACCACTAGCTCCTTGTTCACGCGGCGCTAGGTTTGCTTTATAAATTGAACGCACAGGTTCCAAATTGAGATAATAAGAAATCAATACTTCCCTGGTAAGGCCGGCACACCGGGCGAAATCATCGTTACGATGAAGTCTCTTTTTCTGCTCAGTTACAAGGAACAAAATTACAGGCTCCGGCAAATTCAATATTTTTTCGATCTCTGCTGATTTCGCAGGCCACAGTTCAAACAGTTTTAGCCTGATAGAATCAAATTTCGGTTTAGCTCCTGCGATATCTAGCAGGAAAAGAGATTCGCCAAGAGAGATCAGTGGTCGAGCCAGCCGATTGTATTTTTTGCTCTGCGAGCTCTCTTTCAGCAACAATTTTGCGCCATGATAGTCAAAACTCTTACAGAGTTTCACTGCGTTACTGCGAAGTATATGCTCGACGATAGGCATACCGCTAGAATCAATGTTTTGAGCTCGCAGCGCTGCATCAGCCTGACTCTCTATGAGCACTTCACAGGCGGTATCCAATAACAATTCTTTTGTTGGCTTATATTCTTGCGGTAGCGTCGGCGGTGACATTGGTGTGCCGCCAGAGCTGATGAATTTAGGATCGCTTACCTTGAGGGCGCCACCATTCAAAAAGCCAGTAGCCAAAAGGACGCTCAACGTTGTAGAAAGCTGAGGAGTGCCCGGACTAAGATTAACCGTAACTTCTCGACGGCTAACAGCCAATTCCTTCAGCGCTTTCCTAAGTTCAAGATCAACTTGTTGATAATCACTGGGATCTTTCAAGTCAAGCAATCTGATTTCGACTTCTATCGACGGGAAGAGTCTGACTAACTCATCTCTTGTACAGCACCCACGGGCCTCCGTACCGGGCGTGCAGAGAAGCAAGACAGAAACCGGAGATTGAGCAAAAACGCCAGCTAAAACCGGTCCATGGAACTGCCTGTTATTAGCATCATATGGATCGCGCATACCAACGCACGACAGCAGTAATCGCGACTCTGTATTTCCACTATGCTTCCGGGAACTCATTTGTTGGCAGTCAACGCGAGGCTTGACCGTTTCTTCACCGCCGGTAGTGGTGAAGATTCACAAGCACCCAGGCCCATTGCCGTTTTTATACCGAGACCTGAAAACTGAGCATACGCACAAACAAGATTGAATATTTGCCTGACGGCGGTTTGCTTTTGCAGATAGAATGACATCCGCCCTATTGAGCCACTGAATTGCGCACCGTCCATAGCTACGCTCTTTGAGCGCAATTCGTATGACTGGATCTGCACAAATTTATCTATGTCTTCCAGTAATTCTTGATCTTCAAATTTCGAGCAATCACTAAATGCGTTCCAGCGTTTCAACGCACTCTGTGCAATTAGTCGGGGTTCCGGCCATAACCAGTAATTATTGCTCCCGGCTCTTTTAAAAGCGGTTGGTGTATTGAGATTTATAGTCAGAAACTTCGGAGGGAGCTCAGATAATTTTTCAGTCAGAAGATCAAGATAGGCTATTGATGCTATTTCGTCCACCGAGACTGGATATAGCTCGATATTGTAGTGTTCAATCAGTACCGGTTTTGGCCCAGTTTCAAGCCAGTTGACGATAGTTGAACATTTATTACTATCAAGAACATTTATAGTCCAGCAATAGCGTTCACGACTGATGCTTTCCAAAGATTGACTATAGGGCCTGACAGAACTAGTGCCGCTATGCAGAGAGTCCGAACCGGCAGCTTGCATTAAAACACCTTGCATTAGAGCACCGCGGGCCGGTGAATGCCAGAGCTTGCCTTGAGCGTCGTCACATTCAAAGATTATCTGATATCTCTTCATTTCCATTGTTATTGCTCCAGACTAGTTCAAATAGGTTTTTGGAATCAGCACCCAACCCATTGCCTGGGCTTCAGGCTGATCAAGTCCATCATCGGCAAGGGCGCACTTCGCTGAAAAAGGGTATGGCTGACGAGTTAAAAGGTCAGGCTTCTTTCGATAGATGGGGCCGGTGCGCAAGGGTCTATCGGCTGGTGCAATGTCGCCGAGCGCTGGGGCTGTCCCGCTTCGATAGATGGGGCCGGTGCGCAAGGGTCTATCGGCCTCATCACCAAAATCTTTCTTGTAATGATCTCTATAGGGTTTCAGTATGCTGGTCGCAAGCTGTCCCGAGCCATAACCAAGCCTGAGCAGATAACAGTCTGTAGGTGGTGTCATCTCTTCATTCGAGTAAAAATTCAGCAAACGGGGATCTTGTCTGAGTCCAACTGTTCGAAGCTGTTTCTCTTCAATCCAAATATCTCGATAGAACTGGTCAGCAGTCTCAAATAAATATTCTACTGGAGACTTAAGGTTCCCATCAGTAAGGCTTGCTCGTGCGGAGACCTCAAAATCGAAAGTGAATTGAGAAAGCAGCACTTCGCAAAAAACCTCTACCTGTTGAGACTGTGAGCCCCTCATTTGCGGGCGCGGACCGCCTTGTCTGTTATTTTCATCAGAAGGAGAGCCCACTCGCGCAATACCAAGTTTCTCTTCGTCTAAAGTCTTTGAATCACTAATCAGAATATTCTGAAAGAACTTATTTTCTGGCGAATTAAGGTCCGTAAACTGTCGATTTATCTCTTTCTTGAGTGTCTTTTTGTATTCGGACTCATCCTGCTTTGGTCTTTGTGGCAAGACGATTTTGCCCTCCTGAATTTCTTTGACCAGATAAGCTGTTCTCAGTGCTCCTTTTATCGAGCTGCCTGGAATGTATACGTTAGGAGATCCGGGCATCATACGAAGTTCAGAAATCTTAGTGCGATTGCCAGCGCGAAGTTGCGGCGGAAGCTTCCGATTCGAATGCGGTTTTGACAGCCTTTTAGCCAACGTTTGGTCAGGATGTTGAGCTAAGAACTTATGCAGACTCAGAGAGTTATCACTTGCAGCCTTTGTCAAATTATCTACAAGCGTAGGCTGTTGTTGAGCCATGTCCGCAAGTTTGTTGTAATCAAGGAGAACAAGGGTGTCAACACCATTTTCTGTGATGAAAAAATATTCCCAACGGCTCAGCACCGTCCCCGAGCCAATGTGCAAATGCGACCACGCTTGTGCCTCAATTTTCTTTGTTTGAATATCTCGCTTAGTTAGTACGGGCATCTTTAGCCCTCCAATATAAATGGTACGCCATAACGGAAACAGGTGTGCCCGTGTTGTGAGATATCTGCAAGCCGGCCGTTAGGCCTGGTCACAAAAAGGCTGCCCGTTTCAAAAATCGAAACCGATGGCTTTCTGTAGTCGGTCGCACGGCCATTTTTATCGTACAGCCAGCCAGATCTGGTGCCTATGCTGTAGCTGTTAGAGTCGGCTTCGCTTCTGCTTACACTTTCGATCATCTCGTCTGTCGGAATACATGAGGAGAGAAGCGCATAGCCACTTTTGATACCTGTATTTGAGCTATCTGTATGCTTCGGTCTGGTTGTCTTTAAATCAACGTTTTTTATTTGCCCAAGGCCACTGGAACGATTGCCACCAAAACCTTCTTCTTTTACGAACTGAAGAACTGACTCCAAACGCTCTGCTAGCTCGTCGTTCTCAACTTCTACCAGTGTCTTGAAGTTTAGAATATTAGTAGCTGATGAACTTATTTCGCTATTTCGTGGCACTACAACACCAGTAGAAAATGGCAAACTATCTTCACCTTTACCTTGCCCGATTCTGACTGACTGAATGTGAGTAGCAACGACCGGCTGGTGCAAAGCAGAAATATCTATAACTTCACTTCCACGCATACATGCTTGCAGACGATCGAGTTGAATCCATTTGCCTCGTAGTTTCTTTTGATCGAAAGGTAATTCATGTTGCTTATTGTGGGGCCTCAACTTAGAAATCCAACCAGGAATTGGAACGCACAAATCTCCATCAACCAGAGGGAAGCCGTCAGAAATTACGAGGGCTGGCTTACTTGATGAATAACTTTCAACTATAGACTTTTGAAAATCAGCCTCACCAAAAAGACGCAACCAGCCGAGGGCTATCCAGGAAAACATGCGATCAGCTGGTATGGTTAAAGTTGTATTTTGATCGTCCAACCCAGCACAGCCAAGCCTTACTGCTGTTTGAAATTGTAAATCAATGGAATAGATACTCACGAAACTTACCCCGCTGTAGCTTTCAATCCGCACAAGTTAATGGCTTCGGTCAACCAGACTTTTCCAGTTACCGGCTGGGTTTTGCCATCAGAAGCTTTTTTATAGTCTTCTACGGTTTTCCATGTTAACTTTGCCATTGGTAGCTTGACTCTTCCATAGCCTCTGGAGCCTGAACCACCAATATATTCGTCCTCGACAAAATCCAGAGAAGCCTTTAGGTTCTCAAGATCCTCTTCAATCTGCTCCACTGAGTATGCGTTGTAAACCAACTCCAAATCAAGCTCACTGCCCGCCGGTAATCTTTCTGCTTGCCTGGGGTGCTCGGCCATGCCAGTCGAGCGATCAATGCGGTTTTCTGTTTTAACTTCTACGAATGGCGAGTCTGTCTCTAGCGACTCGAGAATTCTTACACAGCCTGCAGTCAGGTGGCTGTCACGAACATACAAGCGTGTCAGCCCGCCATCCTTCTCTTCTGGCGCACCACCGAACAGCCTAACCACTTCCAAATGTCGCTCACCTAAAATTGTTTCCAACGCGTGACGCAAGCGCCCCTTGAGAGACGAGCCTGGCACAAGCGGTTGGCGTGTAATTGGATCTCTAATTACTGGATTGTCAACCAGGCCAATTCCACCGGCACCGCCAGTGCCAATGTGCAGACCTGTTACAACATCAATCGTTCCAGATAAGATCAGTCGACCGACAAAATTCATAATTACTTCTCCTATCAACAATTAGTTGTTGGTTCTATTATTAGTTGTCTCGAAATATTTATGGTATGCCACCACTGCCGAGGCGAATTCATAGAGCCTATCTACATCGCCGCCGGTCTTAAAAGCATCGCCTTTTTCAAGAAGATTGTTTAGCCCGTCTCTGAGACCGCGAAGATTGGTTTCGCGCGCTGCCATGTAAGCTAGACGGGGGCGACACACGGCCAATCGGCCCTTGCTTACAGGTTTTAATTCATCGGCATTTGTGCCTTTATGCGAAGTCTTTACCCAGATAACAAGGTCCAGGAGATTACGCAATTGGTTTGCCTTGACGCGAC
>JADYXQ010000323.1 GCA_021772135.1 Candidatus Obscuribacter sp. | reverse complement strand
GATCAGGATCTTGCTAATCAACAAATTGAAGAGCAAACTAGAGCTTTACGTAGTAGTGAAGACGAGAGATTAGCCCTCGCAGAACAAGAACGTGTCACTCGCGACAATAATCTTAAATTGCAGCAAGAAGAAGCTGAAAAACGTCGCAGAGATGAAGAAGAAGATCGTAGAGAGAATGAACGCAAACATGAAGACAAACGACGTTCAGATGAAATTCTCACCATTCTCGCACTGCGCCAGCAAGCAGAGGCTGAAGCTAAAGCCAAGTCGCAAAGACTGAGCGAAGAGCGGCAAAAGGCGCAAGAAGCGATTCGCAAAGATAATCAGCAAGAGAAATACGTGGTGCGCCAAGGCGACACTCTGGTTTCGATTGCTCGCATAAAACTGCGCGATCCGCGCCTCACTGATCTGATCTATGAGATGAACAAGAACCGTGTGGAAGTTCGATGGACTGACGGCCGCAGAACATATTCTGTTGAAGTCGGCACCATTCTTACTTTACCTAGCCCCAAACAAGTGCGCGAATGGACGGCCCGTCTCAACAACGTATCAAGTAGAACCAGTCATCAAGGCCTTGATGCTAAGTCGTCAGCTAAAGCTGATGAACGTAGAGCTAATATTGAAAAAGTGCTCGGTAAGATTAGAGAAGCTGCCGACGGCGGAGATGAGAAAACATACTCTGTGCGCCTGGGTGATACTTTACGCTCGATTGCGATGAAACATCCTGATCTTCATGATGTGACACTGTGGACCTTACTTGCCGACAAAAATGGTTTGACCACTGAGACCGATAGTAAAGGCGCTCCGCTGGCTGTTGTTATACGTGGTACCAACCTGGTGATACCTACGCACGAAGAAATCGAAATCTTTAGAAACGGTACGGCATCGTTTAAGCCAGTGGCACGAGAACCACAACAATTTACAGGCAGCTACGGATCATTGTTTGATGTTGCCACCAAAGCTTGCGGCGGATGTCGTCGTTTAATCAGCGATAGCGCCAACCTTTGCCCAGCTTGCGGCTATGTATTCGAAATGAAAGGTGATGCCTCCATCGAATCGCAGGCTACTACTTTCAATATTCCTGACGGCGATACCACGTTGTCACTGCCAGAGCATACGATTATTGTCGACAATTATGGCGAGCAAACGACCGTTGTTGATATTGATAAAGCGACTATGCCTTTACCTAAAGCCAATGGCAATGGAGGCAGTTCAGGCGCTAATGGCAGCTCTAACACTGGCAACACGAACGTGCCCGCTAAAGCCTCCGGCACTACGGGTGATGGCAGACCATCCACTAACCTCAGTCATCGTTCGCTCGATGAACGTTCAAATGCCATTGAAGTTAGCAGAGATATTGAGAGCCTCAATCCGTCTTGCAGATTGGTCAAGACCGAAAGAGAACTTGATGGTGAGCGCTTCTTCTGCCAGCAATTGCAAGTTCTTATCGATGAAGATTGGACGCCTGTGCTCAGCTACGAAGTTGGCCACGAATCGTCGGTACGCCATGAATACAGTCGCGACGGCCGCAAGAAAACCATTAAAATCGACCTGCCCAGTGGTGCCGTCGGTGAGATGGTCACTAACGAATTGACTGCCAATTGGCTCGACTATTGTCAGCGTTATCTGGCAGGTAGAAAACTTTCAGCTTGATTTTGTTCGCTAGCTAATCAGGGCTGAAGTCGGTGTCGACCATGGTGCTGGCGTCGATGCGATCGTCTTCCATACTGCTGTCGTCGAGGTTACTGTGCAAGCCTGGAAATTTTGATATTTCGCCATTGACTGATTTGTTGCGCAGCTTATAAATTGCGTCAGTGGTTAGCCGTTCGCCCGATTCGTCGAATATAAAATAGAGATTCTGGTCGTCGGCCAGTACCGCGGCATAGTGTTTAAGTGTGCCTTCCTTTTGTTCACCGAAATAATAAATCGGATAGCCACGGTATTTAGCCGTGGGAATTCTTTTTGCTTCTCCGAGCTCATTGAGCACGATACCGCGGTCGTCTACCAATAGTACAAACTCCTCTTCAGGGCCAGTTTCATAGAATGGCAGCTGAGGAGGGTGCATGATCAAATAATCGTCTAAAAATTCGGCAACGGGAGCGTCACGTCCGGCGGTGCAAAATATTTTGCCGTTAAGGTCAGCTATGGGTTCGTAAATGTCATAGATACCCAGCTCGTCTACCAGGCTTTCAGGCCCATTGTCAGCCAGCTCCTGCTGCGGTTGCTGGACTGTTTGCTGATTTACACGCTGCGCTTCTTGATCAGGCTGCTGCTGCTGCTGCTGCGATTGATTTAGTTCGTCTTCATTCTTCATCGCCCGCTTCGGCCTCGCCTTCGTTTTGGAAGTTATCCAGGGCGTTTCTTACTTTGTGCAGCAGCACCAGCTGGGCGTCGGTGGAAAGCTGCTGATCTTTAATCAAGTGAGCCGCTAAACAATATGCCAGATCGACGTCGGGCATACCAATCAATCGCTCAGTCAGTAGTCTGCAGAACCAGGCGGCAGAATCTGAAGCCGGAGTATCTTTGCGGTTAATAGAGGAGTTAAAGTCAAATTTGATTTTGGGATCGCGGACAACTTCTGAAACTTCGAAGCGATACAAACATTTGGACGTGCATGGTGCGCAAGTCGGCAACGGACCCTGATCACGTTTGTGCAGTTCGAGGAAGTCATCACGCCATTGTCGCAACACCGAAATATCCAAGCGTCTGTTTACTTCAGTGGGTTGGAATGCTGGTCGCAATAGGTTCAGCCAGCGCAAATGTTGCTCACGCACCTGGTCATAGAACCAATAATTTTCTTCACCTTTGCGCTCGAAATACCTCTCAGTGGCCTGAGTCAGCGCACACCAGGTGATACCTGTAATGTTACCGGTTCTGGCACGTCCACCAATAACCCGCTGAATTTCGTGAATAATCTGCGCTCTGAAGTGCACAAGCTGAGTCAAATCTTTCAGGGTGGACAAAATATAGCGGTTGTAAACTTGTCTGAAAATTTGGTCGTCAGCTACGGGTACAGCCGTGTCTAAAATTTGCGAGTCACAACGGTGCAGGCAAAACTTGCAGCCCAGGTGGCGATCGAAGGTGCCCACGATGTTCAAATGTTTCATGGCATCGCGCACGATTTGATCTGACTCGGCTGGAGTGTCTGGTGGTGGCACCATTTTCTCTTTGTCGAACATAATCTGTAAGTGATAGGGAGATTCCATTTTCTCTGCGTAAACCAAAGCGCGACCCTGTCCAAGGGCTGTAACGTGCCGTTTTTGCACATCATCAAGGTTCATGGCACCACCCATAGAATCGCGGTCATCCACCGCCACAATTCTGTGCATGATTTTCAAGTTAGTGTTTTTTAGCGCTTCAGGAGCGAGCTTGTTGGGAATTTGGTCGGCAATGATAAAGCCTTGTCCATAAGCACGAATTTCTGCCAGCATGTTGGTGAAGAATTCAACCGCTTTACCTGCAGGGTTGGCCGTGTCGGCACCACCGCCGGTGGGCACGTTTTTCAACAGTCGGTGAGCCTCTTCAATGAGCATCACATGTTTCAAGTGTTCACACGGACCGCCAACTTCTCGATATTCGTAGAGGAAAACGAATAGCATACCCATCAAGAATGATTTCTCGTTGTCTTCTGAAACCATCTTCAGTTCTACTACTGTAGGCCGACCAAAAAGTTGTTCGCAAGGAATTGAGCGGCGGGTGTTGAGCATCTGCCCTTTACCACCAATCAAGAGTGAGCCGATTCTGGCTTTAAGAGCCGCTTGTACGTCGGGTCCGATTTTGTCTGAATAGCCGAAACTTTCCACAACCGGATCGATAATTTCGTAGAGATCTTTCATAGTCGGGAAAATTTCTGATGGACAATCCTCGTCGCCAGGGTTCATGCCTGGTGGCAAACGTCTGTTAACGTTGTTGACTAAATCCCAGCCACGTACTGAGTAAATTTGATTCAGTGCTTTTTCCAAGACCTGGGGCATCGGCGAGTACATTTCAAAGCTAGCGTTGAAAACTGATTTCAAAGCGTCAAGGTGAGTCTGAACTTTGACCCCTCTGATAATTTCAAAAGGATTCAAACGAAAAGGTGAAACGGTTTCGTCGCCCAACGAGAAGGCTTGTCCGATGCCCTTAAACGATTCAGACATGAGCATCATGTGCCGATATTCTGATTTAGCCGGTTCGCATACCATGAAGGGAATGCCGAAATTCCAGAGTTGACCCAACAGATAGAAACAGGTATTGGTTTTACCACCGCCGGTAACACCACAGACGATCGTGTGTTTTTGCAGGGCGTCGACGTCAATGTAGTAAAGGTTGCCTGTGTCTTCGCCTCTATCTAGAATGTTGCCGATAGCGATAACGCGGTTGGGATCTCTCGGTGCAATTTCAGCCAGGCTGAATTCTGCCGATCGCCTGATGCGGAAGCCGGGCATTTCACGCTTGGGCAGGTGAATAAAGGCCGACAGCATGCGGGAATTGAGAGGGCTCAAGAATTTGTATTCCATCATGCCCTGAAAAACTTCTTCAGAACGCTTGTTGCGCAGTAAGCCGAATTGTTGAATGTGTTTGGCTAAACCAGGCACTTCATGGGTGCGCATGGGTGTGGGTCGGCTTGATTCGTCAACGTAAGTGGCTCTTAAAAGCGATTGCAAGCGAACAAATACGTTTTTTTCCTTGGCGAAGAAATACGGCACGGTGAGCCACATTCCTACAGCCGTACCGAGTTGAATGTGTTTCAAATATGCATCTTGCAGTTCGAGATAATATTTGATTTTGCGTTTCTTTTCCGGATCTTCGTTTTCTTGGGCACGTTGAATTTGATCCACAACCGCAAATTCTTCTTTGGTGACATTCATGGGTGGAATAGGCACTGCAAGAGTAAGAAAGGCAAAATCATGGCCGGCCAGACCGGCTGCCAGTCTCTCAATTTGCTCAGACTCAATGGTTTCGCCACTGGTTGATTTCAATGCCGGAATGCCGGAAATAATGCCGGTGTATTTGGTCAACGGCGCCAGTAGCTCGTGAATATCGTCTGAGCTAAATGGTTTTTTGTAAACGTCCACGCCGCCGTAGACGCTGTGTAGAATTGATTTCAAGCTTTTGTGGGCGACGATATCGGGTGCGTCTCCGCCATCACCGTCGGTAATGTGCGGTTGCGAGATACCCATATAGTAGTTGACGCCTGTCTTACTGCCAATCACTAAAAATGCTAGGTTGGCTTTTTCTCCGTACAAGCCTGTGATGGCGTCTTCCATCAAATACATGCGTTTTGGCGGTTTAGACGGATCGGGATCAGATTGTGTTTGCTGTGCGTGCTGTTGCTTTTCTCGCTCGATATCCCACGAGCGCAAAATACCGTCCACTCTGACAAAGGTTAAACCAGGCACAGCCCAGCTGATGATATCGTCGGGAGCAACCGGGTCGTTATCTAGATTGTCAAGATCGTATCGCCGCAGATCGGCAATTTTCTCTTCCCAAATATTGCGACTATTGTTGGCTGCCTGAGTCATGTATGAGTTCGATTGCAACTAAATGCGGTAAATTGCTTTTGGCCGGTCAGTAAAAATTTGATTGATACTAGGCGTATCTTATCAAGATTTAGCTTTAGATCCGCTCGAAGATTCTGCCTTGATTGACTTCTTGCCTGAAGCCAAGTGCATTTTCTCGATCAATTTCTCATTCACTTTAGAATCTGGAACGTCGGCAAAGTCATGGCTTCGCAGGTTGAAGAGACCGGCTTCGGCGCCCATTCTGTAGGCAAAGAAGGTGCGTTCTTCCTGACGTACAACTTTGTCGATATTGAGCTTTTCTTCGTCAGAGACAAGCTCGAATTGTGGAGTGGAATTGACCCGGTTGAAAATATTGGTCATGGTCTGGTGTTTTACTTTTCTGCCGTCGATGGGGAACATCTGAGGGCCAAGCAAATCGCCATCCTTCTTGGAAAGGGCGAAGGTAACCAGTGTGCCGATATTAATGATTAGTTCGTTGCGGAAATCTTCCGGCAGGTGCTGAAGACTTTTTGTTACTCCGATGAATCCAATTTTGAATTTCTTAGTTTCTGAAGTGATGTTCTCCACCGTTTCTTTCTCAATGAAACTGTCGAAGTTATCGAGGTAAAGCGCTACCGGATTTTGCTTGGCACCACCGCTGGATGAGAGGGTCAGGGCCGCTTGTTTGACGCCGCTAACTATAAGCGAACCGAGCAAGTTGGCGTCTTGACCAAATTCGCCCTGAGGAATTTTCACCAGCAGGATTTTCTTCTCATTGATGACATCGAGAATTTGATGGTCGCCGTCAGGCTTGGTGAGAATTGAACGAATGCGCGGATTACTCAACATGGGGTTAATTCTGTTAAGAATTGGCTCCACCCAGGTAATCCACTGGTCGGTTCTGGCTAATTTCTTGTATCTTCCCCACTGATCAAGGAGTGTGGAGAATTCAATGCGCTCGTCTTTCTTGCGCTCAACGTTTTCTAAAAGCACGTCACGGAAGTCGTTGTCGTTCAGCAAGTTTGGCAAATCGGTAAGGGTTTTGTTGTTGGCCATCAAGAGCAATACGGCGTTACGCAATATGTCTGCAGTTTGAGCGTTCCATTGTGACTGCGAACCGGGGGGCTCTGTGTATATGGCCTTAAAGCCGTAAACGATTGAACCTGCTGCAGTTTGCACATCGCCCATGTCAGCCAGAGCCAGCGGGTTAAAGGCGCTGGTATTGCCCTTATGCGTGGGGTCAATCAAGATTACCCGTTTGGCTAGTTCTCTAGCTTTCGGATGAGCTGATATCCACCTGGTCATCAAGTCGATAAGTGTGCCGTCTGAGTCAATCAAAACTACTGCACGATCATCGCTCAAGATATCGTGTGCCACCATATTCGCAACCAATCTGGTTTTGCCCTTACCGCCTTGACCAAGAATTAGTACGTGCGGATTGGTTTTGCGCATCTCAGGCGGCAATGCCAGATCTTTGATGACCCACGGCATGGGGAACCACCACTTCCATTCCACCCGTTGACCGAGAGGCAGACTGCCTTTCTTCACGCCCTTCGCCAGTTGTGCACGCATTTTGTCGTGCTGTGCTTTTACCTGGCTGGGGATATATTGTTGTGTGTTCCAGATGTTGATCAGACCGCTTGGTCCAAACAAACTGAATGTGCTCATGACGAATGCGGCACCAACACCGACAAAGACGAAGATGCCGTTACCCTTGAGAAAATCGAAAATATTGAATGATTTAGCTGCGTTGCTTGCAGCGGTAGTGGCGCTGCCCGGAATCAAGTCGGCAATGGTACCTTCTTCCATGGGCATTGATTTGTCCAGCTGTCCAAGCCATTTCCCCTGCACTTTTGAGGTGTGAGCTTTATTCAAATAGCCGAAATTTGAACCGGACTTTTTGGTAAATTCCCACTGACCTTTAACATGCATTGGAATGTCATCGAGCAAAATTGAACCGACAAAGAAAATAGGCGGCCCTGATTCTCTGCCGTTGGCATCGACAAAGCGTTTGGTAAAATTCATGGTCTTCTTGCCTGGATCAATAAAGCCATCGATCTTAAAAGGACCTACAGCATCTGAACCGTTAGCATTGATTTTAGTGCCGCTTTGATTGACGACCATTCTGCCGTCAATAGTTTTGCCGTTGTGCCAGATGCGCATGCGCCATTGCCCGGCCAGCCGGATTGTTTCTTGTCGCATCGGTTGCAAGCCGTTAGCTTTGTCAGCGGCGTTTTGCGCGGTGGTAATCACTGGGCCGAGATTGCCCAGGGCATGAATTACGCCAAAAACCATCATACCGGCGATAGCAAGAGCGACGGCAATCAGTTTGATTCCAACTGGGAAACCAGCAAGGGTGAACAGACCGCCACCTGAGGCAAATTTGCTTCTTAACCTGCCGCCTTCATCGTCATCGTCATCATTTTTCTGCGGCCGTTTGCTTGCTCCTCTTGAGCGATCGGTTTTCTGCAGGCTTTTACCAGAGGTAGCCTTTAAGCTGGCTGGTGAACCAGAAAACGATCTTCTCTGCGGAATGTCTTCGTCTTCATCGTCACTGTGGGCGATTTCATCATCATCATCATCGTCATCATCATCATCGTCAACTTTCGATGGCTTTGGCTTAGCGACCGGAGCGGCTGTTTTTTTCGATCTTGAAGATTTGGCATTGTCCTCATCGTCATCGTCATCATCGTCATCGTCGTCGTCGTCAACAATGCCCTTTTTCGCTCTTTTGGGCTCGTCCGACAATTTGCTTTTTTTCGATTTTGGCGAGTCTTCATCGAGGGCTTGAGAGGGTTTACTCTTTTTAGTAAGCATGCTTTCGAATGTATTGTGCGGATCGCTTTTATCTGACTTATTATCAGCGAAAAATCCATCGCTCGATGATTTTTTGGCAGAGGGGGCATTATTGTCGGCAAAGAAGTCAAATGCAGCTGAAGTAGCGGCTTTGGCTACTTTGCTGACATTGTCGGAGCTACCACTGCCGGTGCTGCCTTTATTTTCTTTTGCTTTATCAGAGCCAAAGAAATCTGGTGCAGCAACGTGCGGGCGGGTCAACACAGGCTGCTCTCTGTGCAGATCAAAAGGTTCACTGGCAGCTGGTTTTTGCACTTCAGCTGCTTTTTCAGGATCCGGCTCGGCACAGAAATCAGGTTTGGCTGCGGAGGCACTCTGACCATTTTCGTTTTGTTGCTCGGCTTCCGGAGCTGCTAGTGCTTCTTGTTTATAGGCGGCATGCGGGTCTTCAGCG
>JADYXQ010000322.1 GCA_021772135.1 Candidatus Obscuribacter sp. | reverse complement strand
TTTTCGGGCGCTCGTATACGCACATATCAACGCCGCCATAAATGCGACCAGGTTGTTCCGCCAGAGTTGGTCGCGGATCTGTTTCAGGTAAATCTTTCAGCTATCTGGCCGTCTATCAATCATGTTTGGCGAGATGATGACCCGTGCCGCGCTTTGATCTAGCTTCAGGCGAAGGTGTGCTAAGTTGTCATGATCAGTCGGGATACCTTGTTCAGCTTCTCAATAGCAATTGGCAGATCTAAAGTTTCGATATGGCCGTTCTTTACTATTACCCTTCCATCTATAACTGTATAGTTTGCGTCATGTGGTGCACAAAAGACTAAAGATGCCACAGGGTCGACCATACTGCCGCCGGCAAAACCGACATGATTGGTATCGACTGAGAAAAAGTCAGCCCGCTTACCTATCTCAAGCGAACCGATATCGTCGCGGCCAAGAATAGCGGCACCACCAATAGTGGCCATTTCTAAGGTGTCGCGCGCAGACATCCATTGTTTCTTATCTTCAGGTGGCCCACCTGCATTTTGACTCAAGAGTGTGCGGGCAAGTAGCATAGCGTTCCTGGCTTCAGTGAGCAAATGTGAGCAGTCATTACTGGAAGCACCATCGACTCCTAAACCAACTCTAACGCCGGCGTCGCGACACTTTTTAATCGGTGCCATCCCGGAAGCGAGCCTCATGTTTGAAGACGGGCAATGAGCAATACCTGAGCCAGTCTTGGCATATTTTGCAATTTCCGCATCGTTAATGTGCACCGAATGGGCAAACCAAACATCCTTGCCTAACCAGCCTAATTTTTCCATGGCATCAACTGGTCTTAAACCATAGCGCTTCAAACAATAGCGTTCTTCATCAAGAGATTCAGCCAGGTGCGTGTGCAGTCCGCAATCATGTTTTCTCGCAAGTTTTGCCGATTCGATCATGAGATCATCGGTGACTGAAAAAGGCGAACAAGGAGCGAGCACGATGCGTGTCATTGCTCCAGCACTGATGTCGTGATAGCGGTCGATTACTCTTTGACAATCGCTCAATATTGCGCTTTCATTTTCGACACAGCTATCAGGCGGTAGGCCGCCTTTCGATTGACCAAGCGACATGCTGCCGCGAGAGGCGTGAAAGCGAATTCCCATTTCTCTAGCAACACCGATGGCGTCATCAATTTTGCATCCGTTAGGGAAAACATACTGATGGTCGAATACAGTTGTACAACCGGAGAGTGCCAGTTCAGCCAGACCAACTTGCACCGCTAGCATTTCTGACTCAGGGGTCATTCTTGCCCACATAGGATAGAGTACCTTGAGCCAGTTCCAGACATTACCGTCCTGGCAGGCCGGAGCTACGCGAGTGAGGTGCTGGTAGAGATGCTGGTGGGTATTAATCAGGCCGGGCAAAACTAGCTGGCCTTTCATGTCTAATTCCACTTCGGCCGATTTCGGCAACTTGTCGGAGCTGTCAACTTGCTTGATTAATCCGTCTTCAATGTACATGCCACCGTCTTTGATTTCGCGAAGGTTTTTATCCATAGTAACAAGCACTAGGGCATTTTTAACAAGCATCGATTTCGCGCGGCGGGAGCCGCTAGATGTTGATGATTTTGCCCTTGCTTCTTGGCCGAGAGCCAATGTTGAAGCCGTTGCTGCCGCACCTGCTAAAAAAGATCGACGGGAAAGTCCGTCACTATTCTTTATTTCCGTAAACTTGTCCTTGTCAAAATTAGGTGACATCATTTCTCCTTAACAGATTTCCAAAAATTAGTCGATTGCCCTGAGCAACTGATCAAATCCAACATTACTCGAGCGCAGGGTTCCGCGCAGATCGTACAGCATAGCGATTCTGTTGTGAATCAACTTGATGTTCTCATCCCACCAGTGGTGTTTCTTTCCTTCAGCAGAAAGCTTCTCAATGTTCGACTCTTTTTTAACAGACATGGTGAGGATTTTCGATTCCGACCAATATCTGATCAGCTCTTCTCGTCTGGTCAGTTGGCTCACCGAAATCGGAGAAACTGTATTTAGATAATTCACCATAAGTGGTGAGAGATTGACGTATTCAGATTTTGCACCAAATGCGGTGCTCAAGGCATTAGGTGAAGCTTTTTCTGGCCGCAAGCCGCCATGTCTTTCCACCAGAGCAGTGAGAGCGAGGCAAGATATCAAATAGCCGGAAACGATATTGAGGCGGTTGCCGGCGAGTACCACATTTTTGTTTTTCGAAAGACCCATTGAATCTGAGGTTACACCAAGAATGCCAATTTGGTAAAAGTTCAATATGTTTGTCAGCTGAATAGCCAGGTCTCGCTGCCGGCTCATGCGATCGACAACCTGTGACTCCTTCAATATTTCATAGCTGATCACACCGGCATCGGCATCAGTGTCAAGGAAACCTTGCAATACTTTTCTGGTTATGAGAATTTTGGCACTTTCATTGTTGGCACCAAGAGCATCATCAACTAAGCCTTCCACCCTCAGTAATTTAGCGGCAGCACCGGCAGATTTGCCCAACTTGATCGAATTGGCGCTACTTGTCTCGGCCACACTATTGTCTGGCCATCCTCTGACAAGTAAATCTCTTAATTCGCCGTCAAACTCTGAAAATTGTTCTCGCAGCGAGGTAAGCAAAGCTATGCGATTGACGACAAGATTAATGGTGTCCCATTTGGAGCCAGGCATACTGCCAAGCTTTGCTTGATTGTTAGACTTTTTAAGATCGACGCCTGCTGCAACTTGTTTTTTCCAAATCTCAAGCAAGCGGTGCCGTCTGGTGAGGCCGTCGTTTCTTTGAGGAGACTCGGAATTAAGAAAATTTTGTACCAGGGGAGAAAAAGCGGACGTTCTCAGCTCAAAAAAGTCGGCAAGTGAATTAGGTCCTCTTTCGTTTTTACGCCAACCACCGTGCGTGGCTAGAAGTGAAATCGTAGTGATGGCAATGCCTAAAGAATTGGAGACGATAAATAGCTCGTTGCCTGTTTTTCCGTGATGGCTTAGATATCTCTCGCCAGCACAGGCTCCCAGTACACCGCTCTGAATAAAGTTGGCCTCGTAAGTCTTTTGCAAGAACTTGCCGCGCCTTGCCGTCATTTGAGCAAGAACTACATCATATTGATAATTGAGTTCTTCTTGGCAGGCGTCACCAGCGGTGTGCATGTCGAGATAACCAGCGAGAATTGTTTCCATCAAAGTTATTTGCAATTCGGTTTTTCGCTCGCTGCCTGTATTAACCGAATTTAGTTCAGCCAGAAGCGGCTCCAGGTGAAGCAAGCGCGCTGCCTCATCGGCTCCGCCACCTAGTTTTGCCATTTTGAGGCCGGCAGATTGAGAATTTACTTCATGACCATTTCTCAGTTTGTTCAGTAAGTTAAGAAGGTCCTTGTCAAGACCCTGCACGGCAGTGTACATTGACCAGAGTAAAATAATGCGACTTTTCAAAACAAAGGGGCTCTTCGATTTGCCATCATCGATTCCAGCAAGAGTTTCTTTCTTCTCCAGGTCAGCTCGATAGCGCTGCTTCCAGATAGCGTTGAGAGCCTCTCTTCTGCTCACGGTGGTGCCCGGTGCGCAAGTCGCGAGATACTTGGTAATTAAAGGCGGTAAATTAGATCCATCTACTGGTTTTCCGTCGAGAAACGGTTCCAGAAAGGCTGGTGGAGCCATGTTTGAAACTCGATCGAATTTATTGTAAGCGATGTTGAGTACAGGAAGTAGCATCCCTAAACCGGCACCAATACAAGTTAAAGTCGCTGATTCTGTGAAACGATGATGAATGCGGAGAAAGGGCTCGATAGTATAAAGAACACCGAACTGCATGAAGTTGGCGACGTTGAAGAATTGATTAACAGTATCGCTTTTGCGTTGATGCTTGGCTGAAAGATCGTAGGCATAAGACATTTCCGTCTCAAGACGATTTTTGGCTTCTTCGACCTGTAAAATTGCCAGAAAAATTTTTCGCAAAACCAGCGCGCGATCGTGTCTCAGTTGTAGCCTATCCACGTCGGAATTCGGCATACTGCTTCCTGCCGCAAGGATTTGCTCTGCTTCTTGTCTGACGCCAATTAGATCTGCTGTTTGAAAGATTTCCGCATCGATTCTAATAAGAGGTGGATCATTTGGAATTACAGCCCCGGCACAGAGCGCAGGTTGCAAGAGCATGACACAAATAATTACGACGATTATTTTGTTAGTAAATTGAATGAGAAACCCTTTTTTCATTGAACAGGCCAGTGTGTCACAGATGAGTTTCACACTTTATCACAGGTTGAAGTATTGACTAGTACTTTCGCGCCCAGCTAGTCAATTGGATGAAATGGGGTTAATGGAGCCCCGTGACTTTGATCGATAATGAGGTCGAGTGCGTGGTTGCAGATAATGATAATGCTTACATTCGCATGATCACCATGTAAGCACCCTAGTGAAGAGTCTATCTGGTCATTCCTTGCTCTGCGGCTAGCTCCAGACTGCCATCTTCGCCATGGCGAATCGGCAGAAACTCTTCTTCAATAGAATCGTAAACAAAGACGTCACCGGTCTCTATATCGTAGACCCAGCCGTGAAGCTCGATCTCGCGCTTCATGATCTTGCGAGCAACACACGGCAGTGAGCGCACATTCTCCAATTGCATCAAAACGTTTTCTTGAACAATAACGCTGTGCTTTTCGTCGTGGTCTAAATCAGGATAGTGTTTCTCCACTACTTCTCTAGATTTAGAAGCGCCTGCCAACCACTTCTCAACGTTAGGCATGGCTGAAAGTATCT
>JADYXQ010000321.1 GCA_021772135.1 Candidatus Obscuribacter sp. | reverse complement strand
TGAACTTTCGCCCCACCAAAGTCTACAGGACCAAGCCTCTGTCTGTCTTTTAGGCCACAAATATCGTGTTTCTACCCACACGATTTACCGATGAGCCAATTATAGTAAGACTGTAGACTGCGATTATATATGCGCGGAATTCTCAAAATTTGTATTGTGGGATGTTTGCTTGTCACTTTATTCGTAAGCCTGTTTGCGGCTTATGGATTGTGGTGGGGGGTGGCTTACCTCCAGCCTCGCGGCGCCGATAAAATTGTTGATTTACGCAAGGGCAAAACAGTGGCAACGCAGCCCATGCTCTTCTGCGCCGGCCTGGCCAACAATCCTCATGGCTTTCCTGGTCATGCTTATGTTGTTTGGTCTAAAAAAGATACTCTTGGGATTTGTCCCAAAGAATTCTGGAGCATCGTTCTATCTTTATCTATTCCCGTGGAGGGCGTTGTGGACGACCGCGCTTCAACGGGCAATGATCGCAATCTAGAGAAGTTGGTTGTGCTGGTAGACGACGCTACTTATAAGCGCTCAAGGGCGGCCTGTGCCCGCTGGGACGCCACTAATTTCAGAACGGGCAGCCGCGACTGCTGCGCTTTTATTGACTTTGTCGCTGCTGAAATCGGGCTTGTTGTGCCAAAGTCACACTTTATTTATCACCACGATCACATTGCCAAGCTCAAGACTCTGAATTGAAGTGTTAGGATGGAGGGCGGTTTTAGCCCCAGGAGTCTACTTTGTCCACTGATATTTCCTCTCAATCTGAAACTGAAAAAGAGCGCAGAGACCCGGCTATTCGCGTGGTGCTGCAGCCCAAAGACACAAATAATGCCGGGACAATTTTCGGCGGCATCATTTTAAGCTATATCGACTTAGCCGGTGCCGTAGAAGTGGGCAAAACCACTCGCCAGAGAATAGTCACCGCAGGAATCAAAGAAGTAGAATTTAAAGCGCCGGTACTGGTAGGAGAGGTGGTCAGCTTCTACACTAAGACCTTAAGAGTAGGGCGCACTTCAGTTACCGTTTCGGTAGAGGTAGAGTCTACTAGAGGTCATGAATCGGTCAAAGTAACCTCTGCCGAACTGACTTTTGTTTGTCTCGATAAAGATGGCAAACCGACACCTGTGGTACCAAGCTGACGTCTCTGGAGCTCCGATGACAACTATTGATCCGGTTTTCGAAAAGCCCAGTGTGGAAAAGATTCGCCTCTATCTCGGCACCGGTGCGGGGAAGACTACCGCCACTTTTGGCCTGGCCTTGCGGGCCTTGAGCAAAGGCATGAATGTTACTCTGGTCTTTTTCGATAAGCTGGAAGCAAACTCGTCAGAAGGCCGCGGCTTGCGCGTGTTGGCCGAAACCAATGCCGAAGGCTTCGGTAAATTGACCATTAATTACACCGGCGTTAACCGCTTGGGAACAGGCCCTAAGGGCAGTTTTCGTCTCTACAGTTCTCCAAACGGCATTTTGCCGGAAGACAAAGAAGCCGCGGCCCAGGGTCTGCAATTTTTAGCTGACGGTTTGCAGCGCGGCGACGATCTGGTGATTGGCGATGAGCTTTTAGACGTGGCCCGGGTTGGCCTAGTGCAATGGGACGACGTTAAGGGCCAGCTCGAATTCAGAAAGGATCCGAGTGTTTTGGTTCTCACCGGTCGGCGAGCACCAGATTGGTTGATGGAACAAGCCAGCACCATATCTGCCACCACTCAGCTTAAGCATCATGGCCGTGCCATCGAAGGCATCGACTGCTGATATTGATGTGCCGCCAGGTCTTACGGTTTTTTGAAAGTTCCAGCTGTGGGCGAAGCCTGAGCAGTGTGATTGGAAGTTTTACTGATTTCTTGTTTCATCACTTCAATTGCTTTGTTCAATTGAATATCTTTACCGTCGGAGGCACCGCGCTTGAAGTTAGCAAGCGTGGGGTCAACCCACCATGGACCTTTTAAATCTTTAATATCGTCTTCTTTGAGCTCAACTTTAAAGTCAGGGAGAATTCCGGTCTTGTGAATATCGGTGTCGTTAGGAGTGAGATATTTAGCGATGGTGACGTTGATTCCAGAACCGTCTTCAAGACGATTGATGGCTTGCACAAGGCCTTTTCCGAATGATTTTTCACCCACCAGTTTAGCTCTGCCGTTATCGCGCAGGGCACCGCTGAGAATTTCACTGGCTGAGGCCGAACCGCCATTAATGAGCACTACCAGTGGTTGCGTGTTAATGGGCACACCGGCAGATACTTGCGACTGCTTATAACCTTCAGCGTCAATGGTGCTGACGATTACACCCTTTTCCAAAAACATATTGGCTATTTGCACGGCATTGGAAAGCAAGCCGCCTGGATTGGAGCGTAAATCAAGAATTACGCCGTCGGCCTTTGACACCTTATTTAGTGCACTGGCCATTTCTTTATCGGCTTTATTGGAAATGAAACTCTCAAGACGTATGTAACCGATATTGCCTGGAAGCATTTCAGCAGTACCAACAGCTTTAATTGGAATTTCAGCGCGCTGAAGATTTACTTTTTTGCGATCGGCTTTACGCATAAAAGTGATGGAAACTTTGGTATCAATGGGCCCGCGAATTTGCTTGACCACTACATCAAGTGATTGCCCTTTAACAGGCTTGTTGTCCACTTCAATAATTTCATCACCGGATTGCATCCCGGCGTTGTAAGCCGGTGTACCTTCGATGGGAGCGATTACAACAACTTTGTGCTCTTTGTTCATGCCGAGCTGCATGCCCACGCCAAAAAGGTGGGCTTCGATCTGGTCTTTCTCTTCGGAGAACGCTTCGCGATCTAAGAATCTGGTGTAAGGATCACCCAGGCTGGCCAGCATTGTTTCCACAGCTTTGTGTGATTCGTCGCTGGTTTTGAGCTTACCATCATAGTGGTGCTCCCAGCGGTTCCAGTTCTGACCGGAAAACTTCTGGTCATAATATTGTTCTTTGATCATTTTCCAGGAGCGGCGATACAGATCTTGAGGGCTGATCTGGTTTTGCACCTTCTGGGCGATAAATGAGTGTGGAGCATCTGCGGCACCATCGGCAATGAGCGTCTTAGAGATCGCATCACCTTTACCGTTGGCAAAAAGCCAGCTTTGCAAACCAAAGAATGCCAGGCAGAATGCAAGAGGTATGCCAACCCGAGCGACTACTTTCCTATCCAACGTTCTACCTCTACCTGAGAAAACTTTGTACCTGCGAAAACTTCGCTCTCACTCAAATCTTAGATCACTATGCCCTGGGCTCGCCTGGACTACGCTTACATGGTTGACCTTTTGTATTACTCTTTTTGCATGGCTTAAGTTGCATTACTGGGGTTCTACAAAATTTGTAAGCGAATTATGAGCAGCCTTGGGAATTTTTAATTGTAGCCCTTCTTTCGGCCTGCCGTGCATAAAAACAGCCTGTCCGGCAGCGTTTTTCTACTAATTGTGCCAAGTTAATTATTTTAGGTTTCAAGTACCTTGGCATTTGCCCTATCATTAGGTTCGACGTAATTAGAACGGAATTAGACAAGATCTATATTTAATTGGAGGCGGCTTTTGAATGTCGGCCAATAAGGGAACCAAAGGCGCAACCCTGGAGAAAGATCCAACCACTTCGGTTTCTCTGGAATCACGACCAAGTCATTCTTTCAGCGACGGCGAACAAATGCCGCCGCAACGCCAGTCTATAACCGCTCGTCTCAACTCCATCAAAATTTCTGAAACGGTGAAGCTGCGGGCGAAGATAGCCATTTCGGTGGTGTTGTTCGCCAGTTTGTTCCTCTTTGGCAAAGTTGACCTCTCCAAGTCAGTAGACGTCGCTCTCAAAGCCAACCCCTGGTATCTTTTAGTCGCTGTGGCACTCTTCCTCGGCTCCACTTTTCTCAATGCCCATCGCTGGAAACTATTGGCCAGCGCCGTAGATCTCCATCAACCCTTGCTCAAGATGGTGCAATTCTGTTTCGTCGGCATCTTTTTCAATTTATTCCTGCCATCAACTGTCGGTGGGGATTTCAGCCGCTGTTATTACCTTTCGAAAGGCACGGGGAAATATTCTCACGCCTTTTACTCAGTGCTGGCTGACCGTACCATCGGCATTGCCGTGCTTTTCCTTTTTGCCTCTGTGGGAATTCTTTGCGGCCCCGGCGGCGATACTCTGCCACTGCAGCTGAAATTGCCGATTTTACTGGGCACCGTTGGCCTCTTTTCCGTTCTGCCTTTCTTGCCCACATTGGCGCTGCGCCTACTAGGGCCTGGTAACTGGATCACCAAACAATTAAACAATTCGCCGGCAGCAGTTTACTGGCACAACAAGAAGCTGATGGCCATTGCCATTGGCTTATCTGTAATCATGCAAATAGTGATTGTTATGTGTCACGTGGCCATCGGCCTGGCTCTCGGTCTGACCGACATTCCGCTCTGGTATTACTTTGTCTTCTATCCTTCTGTAGCCGTTCTTGGTTTTATTACACCAAGCTTTAACGGTATTGGTATTCGCGAGTGGGCCTACACTTACTTTCTCACTCTGGCCGGCGTTGACCGGGCCCCTGCGCTTACCTATGCCATTATTTGGCTCAGTCTCACCACCCTGGCCAGTCTGGTTGGTGGTCTGGTCTACTTACTGGGTCATTTTAAAATGCCCAAAGCCGAAAAAGACCAGATAACTACTTCTTGAGGCGGTCAACCTAATCATGGGCGTAAAAGTCAGCTTCCTGCCCGGCTGCAATCCGCTTGAACATCAGGTGATTTTAGATGTCTTTGCTCTGGCTAGAGTAGCTGGTTGTAAAGCGTACCTGGTAGGCGGTTACGTTCGCGATTCACTGAACGTAAATAGTGTTCAGCCACGACCACGTTTATCGTCTAAAAATCTGCGCGATTTTGATTTTGCCGTGGTTGATTCTAGTGGTTTAAAGGCAAGCCCAGCCGTCGCTTTGGCCGAAATGGCGGCGGAGAAATTGGGCGGGCATTTTGTCTTGTTGGATAGTTTGAACGATATCGGTCGAGTTGTTTTGGACGAACCGGTTCTAACTTATCTGGATTTTGCCGGAGTAACGGGAAGCATCGAAGCTGACATCCACAGGCGGGATTTCACCGTCAACGCCATGGTTTTCGATGAAGAACATGCAGACGAAATTCTCGATCCTACCGGCGGATTGGCCGATCTAAAAAACAGAGTAATTCGGGCAGTTAGCCAACAAGTTTTGCAAGATGACCCGCTGCGCATTCTTCGGGCTTATCGCTTCGCTGCCTGTCTCGGGGCGCAAATTGATGGACCGACCAAAGAGTATTTAAGAAAGCATGTTCACCTTTTACAGCAAGTGGCCCGTGAACGTATTACCTATGAGTTTTTCACCATGATGGATTGCCCCGACGTGGCTAAATTGGTGGTTGAAATGGGCGAGATTGGCCTTCTTGAAGAGATTTATCCCGAACTAAAGGAGTGTCGTAAAGTAACCGCCAACAGTTTTCATCACCTGGCCTTGTTCGATCACAGTGTGGAGACGATTCCACAATTAGAAGAGCGCTGGCTGAGTTTGCCGGCCTGGGTCAGGCAATCGGCTGATCAGGAGCTTAGCGGTGGCATCAGCCGCCGCGCCGCCACAAAGGTAGCGGCACTACTCCACGACATCGGCAAGCCCGGCACCTGGGAAATTACGCCCGAGGGTCGCCATACTTTTATAGGTCATGACAAACTAGGTGCCGAAATGGTGCGCCCCCTGGCAGAGCGAGAAAAGTGGTCCAAGACCCTGACTCGCTTTGTAGAACGGCTGGTGCTCTGGCACTTGCGTCCGGGTCATCTTTTTCACACAGGCACGCCTACTGCCAAAGCCCTGAACCGCTTTTACCGCACAGTAGGTGAAGAAGTGCCTGAGCTGATGATGCTTGCCTTTGCTGATTTCGGTGCCACGTGCGGGCCCGGCCTGACAGGTGTGGATCGGGAGCGACTGGAGCGCTGCATGGTTGAACTATTGGATGGATATCCGGCTTATATAGAAGCATCCAAGCGCCTGCCTAAGTTGTTGTCCGGTCAAGATGTAATGAGGATCTTGGGAATAAAACCGGGTCCAATAATCGGACAAATTCTGGGTTCGCTGACTGAAGCGCAGGAAATTAACGAAGTAACGGATCTGGCTCAGGCAGAGGCTTTCGTGCTCAATTGCAAAGCTATTGAAAACTAGCGAAAAAGAAAGTTCTCGCTTGATAACTAAATTTCAGGGTTAATTAGAAGTTTAGCGGGCATAAGAAAAGCAGAGAAACTAATGAGCGTTCCAAGTGAACGTTGCAAAAGGATTCTAAGAACAGTAGATAAAGGAAAGGCCCCAGCTGAGGGTCTTGTTTTCCACTGACTTTTTTGAAAGTACATTTTCAATCTATATCTTCCTGGCTTACAAAATCTGGTTATAAGGTGAACAGAATGAACGCTAAAGTGGACAAACTTCAGAACTACACAGTAATCGCTCGTCTCGATGATGCTATTCCTCTTAATACTGAAGATTGGCTTGCCACCGAACGCTTACTCAATCAAGTAAGTGAATTCGTGCCCATGTCGATGCTCAATGCTTTGACTGAATCAATCATCAATTATGCCGATGATCAGGCTCGTAGGGGCTACATACTGGGTCAAGAAGATCTGGTTAATGAGCTCAAGAAAAAAGCTTCCAAGATCGCCTGAACACTCAGTCTGAAGATATAGATGTTGCCCGCCACTTTCCTTACGAAAGAGGTGGGCAATTGTTTTATGTTCTATAATCAAGTGGTGATAATCAAAAAACATGAACGCTCTTTTGAGAGCCACGGAGAACATTTGCAGAGTACACAGTCTGAAGTTAGCCGGCAAAGCTTGCGTGTGCGCAGCTGGACAACAATAGGCCGAGAAAAAATCGCCGACTGCAGAGTTTTTTCAGTACACAAACAAGTTTCTACTCGCACCACCGGTGATAGCAGCGAAACTCACGACTTTTTCGTATTCAGACCAAATGATTGGGTTAATGTCATTCCAGTCACCAGCGACTATCAAGTGGTGATGATTGAACAATTCCGTCACGGCATCGAGCAGATTACTCTTGAAATTCCCGGCGGCATGATCGACCTGGAAGAAACTTCCACTATCGCCGGACGACGCGAACTCCTTGAAGAAACCGGTTATTGCGGCGATGAGCTGGTTTTCCTCGGTCGCAACCATCCCAACCCAGCTATTCAAAGCAATATTTGCGATACTTTTTTATCGCTCAATGTCCAGCAAACTCAAGTGCCTATTTTCAATAGCACTGAAGAAGTGGCTATCAGGCTGATTCCCATTAAAAATATTCCGGCCCTGATCAAATCAGGCCTGATCACCCATGCCCTGGTGATTGTTGCTTTCCATTATTTACAGCAATTCTGCCTCGACAACAAAAATGCCGCCGGCCTAGACACAGACAGGCTGAACCCGTTTTCTTAACGCACGTAAGCCATTGGATTATTTGGTTTACCATTGACGCGCACTTCAAAATGCAAGTGTGGGCCGGTGGAGAATCCGGTGGTGCCTTCGTAAGCAATGACGTCGCCTTTGCTGACGTTATCACCAGCACTGACAGCGGCGCGCGAAAGGTGGGCATAGAGCGTGGCCATGCTGTTGCCGTGGCTGATGATCACTACTTTTCCGTAGCCGCCATACCAACCTGTATAAAGAACGTTGCCACCATCGGCAGCGTGAATGGCTGAGCGGTTCGGACCGGCCAGGTCAACTCCCGAGTGGAATTTGCGCACGCCGAAAATCGGGTGCTTGCGCCAACCGAATGGCGAGGTCACAGGCGCGCGTAGTGGCATGCACATGTTGCCTGAACCAACTGAGATTGGGCCGCCCTTTTTGCGATTAGAGCTTTCCATGACGAAAATTTGTTTTTCCAGGCGAGCCGATTCGTTGGCCAGTTCGCGTTCAGCTTGCTCATAAAAAGCGCGCTGATTACGCAAGCGTTCGGCAGTTTGTTGCTGATCGAGTTTTTCTTTGGCAATGGCCATGGCTCTTTCAGCAATCTGCGAAACCATTTCGGAAAGCATATTTTTCTGAGCACCAAGCTGTTGCTTGTTGGCCGATAAGACGGTCTCGCGCAGACGCAATTCGTCAATCAATTTTTTATCTTGCTCGGCTACCCTTTCCTGGTAGTACATGCGATCGAGTAGCGACTGCAGGTTATCGACCTGAAAGAGCATTTCCACAAAGCTCAGGCGGTTTCCTTCATAAATTTCGCGCAAACGCGACGCCGCCGAATCTTTCAAGCCTTCTTCTTTTGTCTTGACCGTGGTCAATTTGGCTTGAGTTTCGTTGAGCTTATTTTCAGTGTGACTGACTTGATTCTTTGTATTAGTGAGCTTACCGGTGGTGGCAGTCAATTCTCTTTGAATGACGCCAAGTTTTTCATAAGCCTTCTTCTCATTTTTGCGAATGGCCTGGGCTTTGTTGTGGTATTCGCGCTTCTCTTTTTCGAGCTTGTTCTTTTCTTGCTGCAGAAGACGTCTTTTAGCGTCTGAAGAATTGCTGCTCTCATAGGCCACAACAGTGCTGGCCGAATGGTTGAGGTTAGTACGCACGTCGGCGGCAAAATTTGCTGACGGCATAATAAAGGATAGCGATACTGCCAGCAGTGCTGCAGTGGTTAGACTTTTTTGCTTAGCTTCTGGCCGGGTCGGTGCGCTTGTCGCCGCTACCTTGAGGCTTTGATACTGGGCTTTTTTAAACATATGCTTCCGTGGTTTTGGGAACGCTGGCGCTTGCGGCGTTGGCAATTATTTCAACCGATGTGCAGTCTACCATTGAAAACCTCACGAGGCAAAGCTCCCTCAATGTGGTTTTATTCGATACGCGTGAGATATGCCTCTTATTGGTTATAATTTGGGCAGCGCTGGAGCTTCAGGTGAGCGAGCCGGCTGCCAAGGGGGAAGTGTGCCGCCTCCGGCCGTTTACGAATACTTCAAACTTCGTTCTATTTCTAAACAAGTTGTCACATGTTGTCATATAGTTATCGCCATGGAGATTGTCCATTAAGGCACCACTTATAAATCCCCTCTAATGTCTGAGCAAAAAAATGTTGAAAGAAATCGTCAAGTATCCGCTGTCTATAAAAGGTTTTGAAGGCGGGGAATTTTCTGAAGTGAAAAGCCCGTTCAGTGGGGAAGTGGTAGCAGTCGTGGGTCAGGCTGATGAAAGGGCCATCGATGCCGCCATCGGCCTCGCCAAAGACACTTTTGAAAATGTCATGAAAGCGATGCCCGCTTACACGCGCTCTGAAATTCTGGCTAAAACATCACAACTAATTCTGGCCAATATCGAAGACATGGCTCAAACCATTGCACTTGAAGGTGGCAAGCCCATTAAAGACGCACGGGTTGAAGTCAGTCGCGCTGCCAATACTTTCGCTATCGCCAGTCGCGAAGCTCTGCGTTTAGACGGCGAGCAATTACAAATGGACACCAATGCAGGCAACGAATCGCGCATCGGTATGATTTTGCGCGAACCGATTGGTGTGGTGGCAGCGGTGACACCATTCAATTTTCCTTTGAATCTGGTGGCACATAAGCTGGCACCGGCTATTGCAGCCGGTAATACAATTGTTTTGAAGCCTTCTTCTCAGACTCCCGTTTCCAGTTTCAAGCTGGCTGAGCTGCTCAGGCAGGCTGGTTTGCCTGATGGTGCCCTTATCGTGACTCCCTGCCGCGGTTCTAAGGGCAATGCTCTGGTGCGCGATAGCCGCATAGCCTTGCTTACTTTCACCGGTTCGCAAGAAGTGGGCTGGAGACTGCGCGGCGAAGTGCATGCCGGAGTGCGGGTGATTCTAGAACTCGGTGGCAATGCCGGTATCGTGGTACATTCAGATGCCGATATAGAAGCGGCTGCCAGGGCGGCTTGCCGCGGCGGGTACGCCCATGCCGGACAAATTTGCATATCGGTGCAACGGGTCTATGTGCAGACAAGTGCTTACGACAAATTTTTAGCCAAGTTTAAAGAACTGACAGAAGCCTTGAAAGTGGGCGATCCCATGGACGACGGCACCGATGTTGGCCCATTAATAGATAGCGGCTCGGTAGATAAAACCATCGAGTGGGTGGAAGAAGCGGTCAAGGCTGGCGCCAAGCTTGTGAGCGGTGGCAAAAAATGCGGCAACAATGTGGTGGAGCCGGTCATTCTTACTGAAACTAAAAGAGGAATGTCCGTAATTTCCGAAGAAGTATTCGGCCCAATTGTCAGCGTGATGAAATACGACACTGTAGACGAGGCCATCGCCGCTTGCAATGATGCCCGCTATGGTCTTCAAGCCGGTATTTTCACTGCCAATGTGGACGTCGCTTTCAAATTGGCTCGTGGTATCGATGCTGGTGGCGTCATGGTTAACGATGCCCCGACTTTTAGAGCCGACCACATGCCTTACGGCGGCCGCAAAGAATCAGGTCTTGGATTAGAAGGTATCCGTTACGCCTTGACCGAAATGACTCAGCCGAAATTCATCTGTCTTAATCTCAACCCTAATGTTCAGTAGTAAGTGCTGATGTACAAAATTCGGGAGTCATTTCAAGAACGCCTTCAGTCAATCGACGGCGCTCTTGTGGTATCTTGCCAGGCCAGCATTGGAGAGCCTCTTAACCGCCCAGAGCACATTCTGGCCATGTCGCTTTCTGCCATTAACGGCGGTGCCAGGGCTCTGAGATTAGAAGGAGTAGAAAATGTTCGCTATGTTAGGAAGGCCGCTACCGAACTATTTGACGGTCACCTGCCTCTTGTGGGTCTGACAAAATCAGAAATCCCGGCCGCCGATAAACTGACATCGGTCTACATCACCGCCAGCTTCAATGACGCGGCAGCCTTAGCTGAAGCTGGCGCAGACTTTATCGCCCTGGACGCCACAGCGCGCAAACGCGCTGACAATGAGACTCTAGCCCAAACAATTGAACGCATACATAGCGAGCTCCAACTCCCTGTCTGGGCTGACTGCGCAACTTTTGGTGAAGGGATAGCGGCCTGTGAGGCCGGAGCCGACTTAATTTCAACTACGCTTTTTGGTTACACACAGGAAACCGAATTGCCAAAAGATCACGGCCCGGGCATGGATTTGTTAAAAGAATTTGTTGATCATTTAAACGTTCCGGTAATTTTAGAAGGGCGCGTCTGGACACCGGAAGAGCTCACCAGAGCTTTTGAAATCGGAGCCTACGCCGTTGTTGTGGGCTCGGCCATCACCCGGCCGCAGCTAATTACCGAGCGATTCGTCAAAGCAATTCCTTCCAGGCGATCGCGCTTGCCGGCCTTCAAGGCTATAGCGGCTGATTGCCAACAATGAGTCTGCACGATTATTACAGCTTGCTGCCGCTGATCATTTTAACTGGTATATCCCTGGGTGTTCGCTCAATGGCCCCTTTCGCCTGGGGGAAAGGCCTGATTTTTCAGTGCGTACTGGTTCTATTGGCAATCGGCTATGGCATTCTCTTGCGCAATATTTATGTAGCGCAAATTGCCGGCTGGTTTCTTTTTCTAATCTTCCATGTGCCCGCCTGGTATGTTTTCGGCCAGGTAAAGCGCTCTATGAGCCGCATGAATACTACAGAAATGGCCAGGTGGGGCAAGATTTTGCCATATGTATTCTGGGGGGTACCAGGCCAATTCTGGAAAGATATGGTCACTGGCTACATTGCTTTTTCAAGTGAAGATGCCACCACCGGCGAAGCCCTTGTAGACAAATGGCAGAACTACAAACATTTGCCGGCCGGGCTGAGGGACGTGCCCACTCAATATCGGTTGATGGGAAATTCTATCTGCTGGCACTGGCAGAGCGTTGTGGACGATTTTGAAGGTCTACGCTTCGGTGCGCGCAAAGCCTCGCCTTTGCTCTATTTTTCGGCGTCGCGCGCTTACATTGAGCTTGGTCTTTATCACAAAGCAGCCGAATGTTTGAGGCAGTCTCGCTTTGATGAATCAATTACACCGCTCGATTTTTTAGCCAACGCTCTTTTGCCCTTCTTTGCCCTATGTGGATCGCGAAATTATGTCAATCAATTGCTGGCAATAACCGCTGAAACCAATGCCGCTCTGCCCGAAGCGCTCTCTCTTTATTGGACCGGCCGCTGTTTGCAAAAAGAAGGTGAAGTCGCTCAGGCCCAGGCGGCCTTTGAGCAGGCGCTGACAAAAACCGAAGTGCCAATTCTGCGTAAGCGCTTAAATTTCGCTCTTTCAGGTCAACCTGGTCAGGACGTAGCTTTTAGCCCGGAGGACTGTCGGGCTGAAGTTAAAGATATCTGGGCCCATTTTCAGCGCGGTGCTTTTATTCAAGAAATTTTGGCACCACGCCGCAGCTCACCTGTGGTCAACGCCATCTTATTTGCCAATATCGCCGTATTTCTGCTCTCGAATCCGCAGAATTATTTGCAGCTGACCTCGAGCTTTGGCCAAGCTATTTTCGAGGGAGGACTACTTTCTGATGCCGTAATAAAACACGGACAATACTGGCGCCTGGTCACTTATATGTTTTTGCACAGCTCAGCCATTCACCTGGGCGTCAATATGCTTGGTCTCCATGCCTTTGGCCGCATCACTGAAAATATTTTCGGCACCAATAGATTTTTAGCCATCTATTTTGTCGGCGGTGTACTTTCCGGTCTGGCGCACTTATTTCTCAGCCCGGGTATTCCTGCCGTAGGTGCCTCAGGAGCAATTCTTGCCATATTCGGTGCCGTGGCTGTTGGTATCTACAAGTTGAAGGCGATACTTCCTGGCTCGTTACGTGAGCGCTATTTGATTTTCATGGGAATCATCGCACTCTCTCAACTGGTGATGGATCGCTTCATTCCCCACATTGCCGTATTCGCTCACCTAGGTGGATTGCTTGGTGGTATCGCATTAGGTGCCATAACTTCTATCCGCACCCCGTCAAAAGAAGCTATCGACGGCACGCAGAAATTCATTGGCGGTTAAGTTTAAGAAGGTTCCGAAATAATATTTTGCTCAGTCAGCCACTGCCAGGCACCAAGCCCGGCTCGCTTTCCGGTAGCGAAACAACCAGTGAGCAGATAGCCGCCGGTGGGTGCCTCCCAGTCGAGCATTTCCCCGGCCACAAAAATGCCAGGCAGGGCTTTGATCATCAAATTTCTATCGAGAGCGCTGAAGCAGACACCACCGGCGGTACTGATAGCTTCAGCCAGGGGCCGGGTGGACCGCAAGGTAATGGGCAAAGCTTTGATATATTTCGCCAGTGCGGCCATATCGTCTAGCTCTTGGCGGCTCATCACTTCATAGAGCAAAGCTCGCTTGAGGCCGTCAATACCAAGGCAACCTTGCAGGTGCCTTGAAAGCGATCGGTTTCCGCGAGGGCGCGCCAGGTCAGCTAAAACGCGTTCGGCACTGCGAGCGGGCTGCAGATCTAGAGTAAAAGTAGCCTGGCCATGCTTCTTGATAGATTCGCGCAAGCGCCGTGAAAAAGCATAAATAAGACTGCCCTCCAGTCCGTATTCTTTCACCAGCATCTCGCCTTGCCTGCTTTCGGTGACGCCGTCTAGATCGGTAAATGTAAGAGCCACCGATTTAAGGGGAGTGCCGTCAAATTTTTCGCTCAAATGCGCACTCCAGCTGACGTCAAAGCCGCAATTTGCACTTTGCCAGGGCGCAGCTTGCACACCGCGCTCTTCCAGCCATGGCAGCCAGCTGCCGGTAGAACCTAACTGCGGCCAGCTGGCCCCGCCAAGGGCCAATATGGCCGCACCAGGCTCAATGGCAAACTCGCCTTTCGGGGTGGCAAAACATAATTTTTTGCCATCAAAACCACTCCAGCGGTGACTGAGATGAAAACGCACACCGACGCTGCGCAGGCGGTGGATCCAAGCTCTTAAAAGCGGTGCGGCTTTCATCTCATTAGGAAAAATGCGGCCGGAAGAACCGACAAATGTCTCGATTCCCAGTTCGTGCACCCAGTGGCGCAAGGCATCTGGAGGAAAGTCATCGAGAAATTTCTGCATCTCGTTTTGCTTATCACCATAACGTGAGCAAAAATCTACAAATGCTTCACTATGAGTAATATTCAGTCCGCCGAGGCCGGCACGCAAGAATTTGCGACCAAGTGTGGGCATGGCTTCATATACATCAACGCTCGCACCCGCGCTGGCCAGCACCTCGGCCGCCATCAGACCGGCTGGGCCACCGCCGATTATGGCCACTGAAAAAAGCGAGCTATTTGTCGGTGGGCTTGGCATACAGTAATTCTAGCTCTTATTGTTAACAGCGGCCTTTACTGTTCAACTTTTAAGACCTCTGAACAATGCAAATCAGCGATAATTGGCCCCTGAGCTAGATAATCGGGGTTTAACTTATGGCACGTGTGGTGCTCGGCATGATCGGACTGGGAACAGTCGGCAGTGGAGTGGTGCAACTTTTAAATCAGCACAAACATTTGCAATTGAAAAAGATTGCTGTGCGTGACCTTGATAAAGAACGTCTGTCCAATCCTGGATGCCCTATTACTTCTGATGTTTCCGAAATAATTGATGACCCTGAAGTTGAAGTTCTGGTAGAAGTCATGGGCGGCGAAGAACCGGCTCTTTCATACATCAAACGCGCGCTGGCAAAACGTAAACATGTAGTCACCGCTAATAAAGAAGTACTGGCGAAGCATGGTCCCAGCCTGTTTCAACTGGCGCGCGAAAAAAGCGTAACGATTTTCTTCGAAGCTTCTGTGGCAGGCGGCATTCCTCTTATATCGACAATTCAGAGGGGTCTTGGAGCCAATCAGTTTTCTGCCGTAACAGGCATTCTTAATGGCACCACCAATTTTATTTTGTCCAATATGGAAGAAAAAGGGCTCAGCTACGACGCCGCGCTGGCCGAAGCTCAACGCCTCGGTTTCGCTGAGTCTGACCCATCTGCCGATGTGGACGGTCACGACGTGGCTTATAAATTGTCAATTCTGGCGGCGCTTTCTTTTCAGCGTTTTGTCAAACCGGCTGATATTTTTCGCGAAGGTATTCGCAAAATCACACCTGATGACCTGGCTCTAGCTAAAGAATTCGGCTATCGCATAAAATTAGTCGGCACTGCCCGCAATACCAGACCAGGTGATAAAAATGGAGCGCTTGCCGTGCGCGTCCATCCTACTCTGGTGCCATTGAGCCACCCACTGGCAGCAGTATCAGGATCAAATAATTGCATTCTGGTCACTGGTGACGCTGTTGGTGAAATTATTATGGTCGGCCCTGGAGCGGGCAGCCTGCCCACCGCTTCAGCGGTGGTAGGTGACATTATCAATTTAGAGAGTGCTCTCAAACTGCCTGATTTTGCCAGCTATTTCCAACCCAGCATCACCAGCGAATGGGCCGCCACGGCCTCGCCTGGTGATTGGATCAGTCCTTATTTCTTACGCCTTTCAGTAGCCGATACCCCGGGGGTAATAGGCACCATCGGCACAATTTTCGGCAACCATCAGATTAGCATTCAGAGCATTATTCAGCGTGGAGTGATTGCCGGGCGTGCCACTATCGTCATTCTCACTCACGGTGTCGTTGGTAGTGACATGGATGCGGCACTGGCTGAGCTCAAGCAGTGCGCTTTTCTTGACTCTGTGGTTAGCGCCATTCGCATTTATAAACCAGCTTAGTAAAATAAATAGTAGGAAGAAGTGATGCAAACTACGTACAAAAAAAGCGGTTTGATTGAAAAGTATCGCCAGCATCTCCCGGTCACAGCCGCTACTCCGGTGGTCACGCTGGGTGAAGGTAATACCCCGCTGGTGCAAGCCGTCAACATTCCTAAACTTTTGGGTTACCCTAATTTAGAGCTCTTTTTTAAATTGGAAGGGCTTAATCCTACAGGCAGTTTTAAAGATAGAGGTATGACTCTGGCCATATCTAAGGCAGTAGAGGAAGGAGCTAAGGCAGTTATCTGTGCCTCCACCGGTAATACCAGTGCCTCGGCTGCCGCTTTTGCCACTAAGGCCGGCCTCAGATGTTATGTTCTCCTCCCTCATGGTTATGTGGCTCTGGGCAAGTTGGCCCAGGCCATTCATTACGGCGCTCAAATTATTGCCATCAAAGGCAATTTTGACAGAGCACTAGATTTGGTGCGCGAGCTAGCGGCAGTGACGCCTGTCACCGTAGTCAATTCGATTAATCCATACCGCCTGGAGGGCCAGAAGACGGCGGCCTTCGAAGTGGTTGAGCACCTCGGTCGCCAGCCTGATTATCTTTGCATTCCCGTAGGCAACGCCGGCAATATCTGCGCTTACTGGCGCGGTTTCAAACTTTATCGAGAATTGGGAATTACCTCTGACGCCCCACGCATGCATGGTTTTGAGGCTGAAGGATCGGCTGCCATTGTGCGCGGCGAGCCCATCAAAAATCCGGAAACCATAGGCACAGCCATTCGCATCGGCAATCCGGCCAGCTGGCAAGAAGCAGTACAGGCCCAGCAAGAGTCGAATGGCAAAATTGATGCGGTTACCGATGACGAAATTTTAGCTGCTTATAAAATGCTTGGAAGCGCCGAGGGAATTTTCTGCGAACCGTCCAGTGCCGCTTCTCTGGCTGGTTTAATTAAACATCTGAAAAGCGGTTTGATACCGCCTCACTCTCTTGTCACTTGTGTGCTCACCGGTAATGGTCTGAAAGATCCGGACACGGCGCAGAAAGTGACAGTGGTTGATTTATCGCCTGTAGAAGCCGACCTTGCACCTTTGAAAAAAGTCATGGCACTCTAAAATGAAGACTCACACTAATAAATTGCGCAGGCTGACCATGCGCTTACCCGGAAGCACCACTAATCTGGGACCAGGTTTCGACACTCTAGGTCTGGCTCTGGCTGTCTACACCACCGTCACCTTTGAACTTGTGCACGATAGTGCTCAGCAAGCTTTGATCACACTTGCTGGACCTCTGGCTCAGAACCTCAGCAATAGCGAAGAAAATTTGATCTATAAAGTCTTTCTCGATTATTTCGCCGCCTCCGCTTCTTTAGAGTCTGCGGATATAGTTAAACGCCTACGCATCACCATCGAAACCGATATTCCTCTTGCTCGGGGATTGGGCAGCAGCAGCACAGCAATTCTTGCTGCTTTGTGGGCTGCTCAAGCTTTCAGTAGCAGTGCGCCCCCTGACCGTGACCAAATTTTAGCCGCGGCCGCTAGATTAGAAGGACACCCGGACAACGTGGCTGCTTGCTTAATGGGTGGTTTTATCGTCTCCGGTTACAGTAAAAGGGGCCATCAGGCACTTACTTCTCGCCTTGACTGGCCAGACAAATGGCACACTCTGGTGGTGGTGCCCGGTTATGAACTATCTACCGCGGAGGCCAGGCGCGTGCTCCCTCGCAGGGTAGAGATGAGTCAGGCAGTCAATAATATTCAACGAACCGCGCTTCTGGTTGCAGCGGTGGTCAAAGGCGACGATGATATTCTTAAAGAAGCGCTCAGTGATCAGTTGCACGAGCCTTATCGCATTCATCTGGTGCCTGAGTTGGCCGCCCTGCGCCGCGATCTTGCTACCATGCCGATTCTAGGATGTGTACTGAGTGGTGCTGGTTCATCCAGTTTGATCGTGGTTCATGAGAAACACAAGGCTGAAATCAAAACTTACTTGAGTGATTGGGCGCAAAAACGGCAGCTCATACCGCAAATTTTAGATTTAACGGTAGATAAAAATGGTCTGGTGGCAACTTGTGAATAATGCCGAAATAGCTGCAATTAGCAGTACCACGGCGCTTCAGCGAGAAAGAATTTCAGTTTCGGTGCTCAAATTCGGCGGCACTTCGGTGAAAAATCTCGCTCGTATTCAACATGTGGCAGAAATTGTGCGAGACCGATTGACTGCAGGCGCAAAAATTCTCGTTGTTGTTTCGGCCATGGGTGATACTACCGATTATTTGCTCAAGCTCGGTAGCCAGTGCGCTAAAAGCCCTGATCGCCGTGAACTCGATTCGCTTTTGTCTACCGGCGAACAAATATCTATTACTCTTTTAGCCATGACATTGCAAGAACTGGGCATTCGATCGCGTTCTTTCACTGCCAGTCAGATTGGCATCTTCACTGAAAAGGTGCACAGCAAGGCCCGTATCGTTGATATCAATAGCGCAAACTTGAACAGGGCTCTAGAGCATAACGATGTCTTAGTGGTGGCCGGATTTCAGGGTGTCACCGCCGATGGTGACATCACCACCCTGGGCCGCGGTGGCAGTGACACAACGGCGTGCGCTCTAGCTGCCGCTATCGGCGCCGATGTTTGCGATATTTATACTGACGTAGATGGTATTTACACCGCCGACCCCAATGTCATTGCCGAAGCCAGATTGCTCAAGCGAGTTTCGTATGGCGAAGTAATTGAAATGGCCAGATTAGGGGCTCAGGTGCTGCATCCACGGGCGGTGGAACTGGCCAGACAGTATAAAGTGCGCATGCGTGTACGCAATACATTCAAGCCTGATCATGAAGGCACAGTGATTGATGAAGGGGATGGTGAAAATATGGAAATTTACCGCAGCATAAGCGGCGTGGCTGTGGACAAAGACCAGTCGTGCGTGACCATCATGAACGTACCGGACAAGCCAGGCATTGCCGGCCGCATCATGCAGGCCCTGGCCGAAAACAATATCGTTATCGATATGATCATGCAGGCTTTTCATCCTACTGCCGGTCACAACAACATTACTTTTACCGTGCACGTAAGCGATCTTGATCAAACAATCAAAACTCTAGAATCAATCAAAGATGATCTCGACGCCTCATCAGTAATTTCCGATCCTGACATTGCCAAGGTCAGCTTAATTGGTGCTGGGCTGGCAGGGCAGTCTGGCATCGCTGCTACGATTTTCAATTCTTTTGGCGCAGCCGGCATCAATATCAAAATGATTGCCACCAGCGAAATGAAACTAACTTGCGTGGTCAGCGCCGCTGACGCCGATCGGGCATCTAAGATTATGCACAGCAGCTTCGGCGAAGAAGAATAAAAATGATATGCCAGGATCAAATTTTAAATTTTTAGTCCGATCGCCGCTATTTCCAGCCCTAAAAATTCAATTTTCAATTGATGTAACCGCACCATTTTTAGCCAGATCGGGGCCGAAAGAGAGCTTCACTTTGCTGTGAGAGTTAGATACAGATACGCCGGCGACGGCGATAGTGGGAGGCGAGTTGAAGCCGGCACCACCAGCGGTTACAACGAATTTTTTGACCATGCCATCGTTAACCAGAGCGTAGGCCGCTGGTATGCTTACGGGCCAGAACTCGCCACGGCTGCGATTGTAGCGATAATAGTTGGAGACTTCGTCCAGACGTTCATTAGTTATGCCGTATGGTCTGAGCGCGTTGAGCAGCGCATCTTTGTTCTGGCGCGCTTGCTCTTCGCTCGGCCTGCTTCCCGCAGGGGCAGGGTGCACATGGCTGAAAGCCTGACGGAAGACGTCATCAGGCACTCCCAGTGCGCCTGCAATCAGAGCAACCGGACGCCCGTGATCGCGACCATCGGTGTCGAAACCGCCGCTGAATGTGACAGGCACTTGAGCTCCCATTGATTGCGAAGGCGAGCTTTGCCCGCCAGACCAAACCACGCCAGCCAGGAGAGTTGCGGTCAGCAAAAGGGGTCGAGAATTCATAAGTCGCTCTCCTGAGATAAGAAGCTAAACCAATATGCTTGCCATGATGCTAGATTAATAGCGATATCCTCACAGAGCTTTTATTATGCACGATTGTCCAACCTGCAAAGTCCCCCTTCACGGCCATGAACTGGTTTGCCCCTCATGCGGCGCTAAACAAAGGGTCAAGCTTGGATCGAGCAGAATGTTCGGTGGTGAAAGCGCTGCGCAGAAACCAACCATGAACCTCATGCCTTTTGCCGTGGTTGGCCTGGTTACTCTTGGTATTGCCGGTTATTTATTGAAAGATAGTTGGGTGGGCCAACTTTTGACTCGCCCGCCGCAAGTTGAAGACCCGATTGCCAAGATGACTTATCTGGATGCGAGAAATCTGGTGGAAAGTAAAATCACTGAGGGCGTGGCCGCTACCGGTGGTAAGACTGCCTTTAAATGGAAGCGCGGCGGCGCCGATGTAGACAAAGCCAGCGAAGGGGCTGTTGAGGCCGAAGCAGAAGTCAATTTGGCCGACCCAAATACTCACACGGCCATTGTCGACCCGGTCAAACCCTATTTTGAAAAGGCCGGTATCAAAACTTTTGAGTTGAAAAATCTTGTTAACGGCAAAGTCAAACAGACCTGGACTTCTACAGTGGCCCCTGCTGCGGCACCAGCTGATGGGTCAGCACCGGCCGAACCTGCGCCTCAATAGATGATTTGTTTCAAAATTTAGAGCGATTACTTGGACGGAGTAATCGAAACTGGTTGTACTGAGGCCTTTGTCTTTTTCCCGCCACCTAAAAGGTTGCGAATAAACTTGCCCAGTGGATCGTAAAACTCGTCTACCACTCGTTCTTTCAAAGGAATAATGGCATTGTCGGTAATGTGAATGTCTTCAGGACAGACTTCGGTACAGCATTTTGTGATGTTGCAATAGCCGATGTGGCCTTCGTCTTTGAGATATTTTAGGCGGTTGGCTTCATCTAATGGATGCATTTCCAGACCGGCTACGCGCACCATGAAGCGGGGCCCCATGAAATTATCTTTGCGCTCGTGATCGCGCAAGACATGGCAGACATTCTGGCACAAGAAACATTCGATGCACTTGCGAAACTCTTGCACGCGCTCGATATCTTCCTGATAAATTGTCCAGTCGGCATCTGGTGCGGGCGAGAACGGGGTGATCTTTTTATTCACCTCATAATTCCACGAAACATCTGTAACCAGGTCTTTGATGATGGGGAATGTTTTGAGCGGTTGGACGCAAATGTCTTCGTCGTCTTTAAATTGATCCATTCTTGATTTGCACATCAATGAAGGCATGCCGTTCACTTCAGCGCTGCACGAGCCGCATTTGGCAGCTTTGCAATTCCAGCGCACAGCCAGTTCGGGATCGAAATTTTGTTGGATATAGTGGATGGCATCAAGTACAACCATGCCTGCTTCCACTGGCACCTTATAAGATTGAAATTCTCCTTTATCTTTGGTGCCTCTATATACCTTGAGGGTCGCTTGCCGACCTGTACCGCTAGACTCAGGCATTAACAGGCTCCTTTTTTACAAAAATTTCTTTCAAGTCTTGCGGCATCTCCGGCAGGGGAGTGTGCTCGAGTTTCATATTGCCGTTCTCATCTTTGCTACAAGCCGAGTTTTTCGTGCCCCATTCTTTTTCGGTATTGGGGAAATCAAGGCGGCTATGGGCGCCACGACTCTCTTTTCGGGACAAGGCACTACGAGCGATGGCTTCAGAACAGATCATCATGTTGCGTAAATCGCGGCACATGTGCCAGCCTGGATTGAAAGCTTTGCTGCCTTTGGCACCGGCTTTTTTGATCTCGGCTTTTAGCTCTTCCAACTTGGCCACACCAATGGCAAGCTCGCTTTCTTCACGGAAGATGCCCACATAGGTGCCCATAATCTTGTTCAGTTCTTTGTGCACGTCATATGGATTTTTGCCCTCTTTACGCAAGAAGAACTCTTCCATTTCAGCGATGGCAGCGTTGACGAATTTGTCATCAATCTTGAGACTGGTGGGCATAGCTTTAGCATAGTCGGCTGCTGCGGCCCCAGCTCGTTTACCGAAGACGACAAGGTCTGAGAGCGAATTGCCGCCCAGGCGGTTGGCACCGTGCATGCCACCAGAGCATTCACCGGCGGCAAACAAACCTGGTACGCGAGACATCTGCGTTTCGGCTTCGACTCTGATACCACCCATGGTGTAGTGCATGGTTGGTCCCACTTCCATGGGGCCGGCTGTAATATCTACGTCAGCCAGGTCTTTGAACTGGTGATACATTGAGGGCAGCTTCTTTTTCACCCGGTCGGAATCTTGATAGCTGATGTCGAGGAAGACACCACCATGGGGCGAGCCTCTACCTTCTTTGACTTCGGTGTAAATGGCGCGAGCAACGTTATCACGAGTGGAAAGTTCCGGCGGGCGGCGCGCCTCTGTGCGGTTTCCGGCTAATGCCGCATTGACCCAGGTAACAGCTTCGGCCTCATCGGCGGCATAGTCATTTCTCGTTGCTTCAGGCAAATATTTGAACATGAAACGCTCGCCGAGACTATTGCGCAAAATGCCGCCTTCGCCTCTTACGCCTTCAGTAACGAGAATTCCGCGCACGCCTGGTGGCCAGACCATGCCGGTAGGGTGAAATTGAATGAATTCCATATCGATTAGTTCGGCGCCGGCGTCATAGGCCAGACCGTGACCGTCGCCTGTATATTCCCAGGAGTTCGAGGTAATCGTATAAGCTTTGCCCGTGCCGCCTGTGGCCAGCACAATCGCTTTGGCTTTGAATAATATGTAGCGGCCGTCTTCGCGATAATAACCAAAAGCACCGGCGATTTTGTCGCCGTCTTTAACTAATTCGGTGATCGTGCATTCCATGTAGACTTCGATACCCTGGTGCACACCGCGATCTTGCAAGGTGCGGATCATCTCCAGGCCGGTACGGTCGCCCACGTGACATAGACGTTTCCAGGTGTGGCCACCAAAAGCGCGCTGCAGAATTTTGCCGTCTTTAGTGCGGTCAAAAACCGCACCCCAGCGCTCCAACTCTTTAACGCGATCGGGAGCTTCTTGAGCGTGCAGCTGGGCCATACGCCAGTGGTTCAACATCTTGCCACCATTCATGGTGTCTTTAAAGTGTGTTTCCCAACCGTCTTTAGGATCGACATTGGCGAGTGCCGCAGCCACGCCGCCTTCGGCCATAACTGTGTGCGCTTTGCCTAACAGCGATTTGCAGACAAGGCCGACGCTGACGCCCTGCCCGGATGCTTCGATTGCTGCTCTCAAACCGGCACCACCAGCGCCGATTACTAATACATCGTGTTCTCTAGTTTCGTATTCAGTCATAATTAAAATATTTGAAATGCCAGGCTGGGATCGACGCAGGTGTAACGGATATAAAGGTCTGTCAGGGCCACAGAAATCAGTGATGTCCAGGCCCACTGCTGGTGACGCTCATTAAATTTGGTGACGAGCTGCCAGGCCTGGAAGGCCGGTTTCAACTTCTGCTCGTTTTTCGGACATGAGAAGCAATCTTCCTTGCCGCCCACCAGGTGGCGGCAGGCATGGCAGCCGAATGTATAACCTGAAAGTAGAATACAGTTGGCGAACATCACTACAGTAAGCACGCTCATGTGGAAAGCGCCACCATAATAAACGGTGTTAAAGGCGTCGACCCAGAGAATTAACAGCACTGGTACTGCGAAGTAGAAGGCGTAACGGTGCAAATTTTGCAGCACAAATGGGAAGGACTGTTCACCGGTGTACCCTTTGCCTTTGAACATGCCAACGGTGCAAGCGGGCGGATGAAGGAAGTAGGAGCGGTAATAAGCTTTGCGATAGTAGTAGCAAGTGGCTCTGAACGACAGAGGAATCCAGAGAATCAAGAAAGCGGGTGACAGCGGGAACCACGGCACATACTGTTTCAAATTTGGTGAATAGAATGGCGAAAGGTATGGACCAACTTCGTACAGATTATTTTCAAAGGCGCGGAACATCGAATAGATGCCAAAGGCTGTGAAAACAAATGCTATAAGTGCCGGCTCCACCCACCAGTTGTCCTTCCGTTCTGTTGTGCCTTCATAGGCAGGTACATCGTTAGAAGTTGGCAGTTTGTTTTCAGGCAGATCTGTCAGTTGAGATTGGGTCATGAACGTTTTTCCTGGAATGCTCGGACCAGTGGCAGGCTCGTTGGGCCAATGCTCGGAGCGCCTCTGTGGTCCACTATCGGACATAACAAATTATAGCGATCTGAAACATCATATGACCCGTGTTTCCTCTAATTTGAGCGCTTTTGCTCGGCCAGCCAATTTTGCTTTGGCAGTGCTCAACTTGCTTGTATCAGGCCCGGGGTTTTAAAAACTGCGTTTCAAAGACCATGCCTGTGGTGGCTATAGAGAATTTTTATTTTGGTAATAATCCGCTCATAATTTGGCCACTTGTAAAGCGCTGTTTGTCTGTGTGGGTGGCTTGTTGCTGCTCTGGCAGTTTGACCGATATCGCTCAAACTTTTTTGTCTCTATGAAACGCCAGATGTCAAAGTGGGTTTCGCGGACGGGAACCTCGTCAGAAAGCCAGCGTCTCAAATTACGATGGCGAATAAGTTGAACTTGTTAGCCTAAATTTCCGTCTTTCATAGTGGATTCAATCACGTGGTTGAGCAGTTAGTAAGGAGCGCTTTTATGGACGCCAAAGTTCGCAAGCCAAGAAACAGCAAAAAGAATAGTGCTGACCAGCAGGCCCAGGCGAAATCTCTGGAGCGTATGGCTATTACGCGCAGGCTTGACGACGCTATCCCTCTTAATACTGATGAATGGCAGAAAGTGGAACAGATGCTGATGCGCCTGACTGAGTTTGCGCCCACAGACCTGATTATGGAAGTTGCCAGTGCGGTTGCGTTTTACGCGGACGACCAGGCGCGACGAGGCTATATACTTGGTGCAGCTGATTCGTGTAAATTGGTTGCCTGACACCAATTTTTTGAATCGGGAAATTTAGAGTAGATGCTTCAGGTCCTTCCGGCCCAATTTAAAAATTGCCAGGCCATATCTAGTATCTATAACTATTATGTTGAGACATCGACAGCTACATTTGCATTAGAAAACGAAACTCTGGCCGAAAGAGAACTTTGGTTCCGACAACATTTTGAGGCAGGCCTGCCGGTCTTTGTGGCTGAGCTGGAAGGAAGCATTGTTGGCTTTGCTTCTCTGTCTTTTTATCACCAGCGTTGCGCTTACAGCAAGACTGTAGAAGCCTCAATTTATATCGAACCCAGCCATCTCCAGCGTGGGTTCGGCAAGGCTTTGATGCAAGAACTAATGATTGCTGCTGAGAATTGCGGGTATCATGCCATTCTCGGCCTAATTTGCAGTGAAAATCTGGGAAGCATTAAATTGATGCGCCAGTTTGGTTTTGATGATGTCGGCTGTTTGCGGCAGGTTGGTAACAAATTTGACCGCTGGTTGGACGTGCAGCTACTAGAGAAAATCTTGTAGCGCACACAATAGAAGACTCCAAAATGCCTTTAAAGAAATCCAAAAATCTACTTTATTTTTTGCTTGCTCCGCTTGCTTACGTGATGCTGTCACCGCGAGTAAACAAATACCTTTACCGCCCATTACTATTCAAGCCACTGGCTTATCCCAGTGAAGATGGTGAGCACTTGCCTGTGGCAATGGGCGTGATACCAGACGAGCTCTATTTCAACAGCTACGGCACTATGGCCAGCAAAGAAACGCTGCATGGATGGCATTTTCAACATCCGAATGCTGACGCCCCGTTGGTATTATTCAGCCACGGAAATTCGGGAAATATCACGATCCGTGCCGCTTTGTGTGAAATGCTTTTGGAGAGCGGCGTTTCAGTTTTTGTTTACGACTATCGCGGATTTGGTAAAAGTACCGGCATTCCAAATGTAGAAGCTGTTTGCCAGGATGGTCTGGCAGCCTACGATTTCATCGTCAATAAATTTTCCTTATCGCCAGACAAAATATTCTTGTACGGTGAATCGCTGGGTGCGGCAATAAGTTCGTATATCGCCAGCCAAAGAAAATCGGCTGGATTGATTCTGCAGTCTGGCTACAGCTCCTTGCGCAATATCGCCGGGGAAACTGTCCGCGCACTAAATTTGTATCCGTCCTGGTTATTTCCCATGCCCGGCAAAAATAGTCGCGAAATCCTTTCGGTATCTCATCCGCCGCTGTTAATTATTCATGGTGAACTCGATAAGGTCGTGGCCTTCCACCATGCGCAGACTCTTTTCGACTCAGCATCGCAGCCAAAGCAATTACTTTCTTTGCCTGCCAGCGCCCACTCTGATCTGATCACTACCAGCCGTGAGCTGGTTACCGCGACCCTAATCGATTTCTTTAAGCGTTCAAGCGCAGTGGTGCAGTAAGCCTACGATTTTAGAGCTTGTTTCTTCTGACTGTTCTCGCGAATCAAATTGAGGGCTGAACCAGCCTTGAACCACCCGATTTGCTCTTCGGTCATGGTGTGTTTGGCTTCAATTAATTCGCAATTACCATCTTCGTGCAAGAGTTCAATCTGAAGATTTTTACCCGGTGCAAGCCCACCCAGACTGCGAATGGCTAGAGTGTCAGTCTCCTGAATCTTGTCATAATCAGCTGGATTTACGAAAGTGAGAGCAAGTATGCCCTGTTTCTTCAAGTTGGTTTCGTGAATGCGAGCAAAGCTTCTCACCAGCACGGCCTTGCAACCAAGAAAACGTGGCGACATAGCAGCGTGCTCACGACTTGAGCCTTCTCCATAATTCTGGTCGCCAATGACCATCCAGCCCCGGTTATGGGCTTTGTAATTACGGGCCACTTGCGGGTAGGTTTTTTGGTGATCCTGGTCAACAACGTCGAGTCCGATGCCAACTTCTTTCGTGAAGGCGTTAATAGCACCGATAAACATATTGTCGCTGATTCGGTCGATGTGACCGCGGTATTTCAGCCAGGGGCCAGCAGGTGAAATATGGTCAGTGGTGCATTTGCCAAGGGCCTTGAGCAGTACTGGCATGTTCTCGTAATCTTTGCCATCCCAGGCAGCAAATGGTTCGAGAAGCTGCAACCGGTCAGATTTCGGATTGACGACTACACTTACTTGATCGCCGTTAGCAGCTGGCGGTAAGTAGCCGTTATCTTCAGATTTAAATCCTCGGGCAGGAAGTTCTGGAGCTTCCGGCGGTGTCAATTTGAATGGTACGCCGTCGCTGCCGTTCATTGAATCTTTCATGGGATTGAACGAAAGCGACCCTGACAAAGCAAGGGCCGTGACAATTTCAGGACTACCAATAAATGCCAGTGTTTCTGGATTGCCGTCATTGCGTTTTTGAAAATTACGATTGAATGAAGTGATGATTGAGTTGGACTCACCAGGTTTGATGTCGTCACGTCGCCATTGCCCAATACATGGGCCGCAAGCGTTCGCTAGAACAGTTCCGCCGATATCTTCCAAGGTTTTTAATTGGCCATCACGCTCGATGGTTTCATATATTTGTTCTGAACCTGGCGTAATTAAAAATCCGCAACTGGCTTTCAAACCGTGATCAGACGCCTGCTGTGCAACGTGTGCCGCCCGGCTCATATCTTCATAAGAGGAATTAGTGCAGCTGCCGATCAAAGCGTAAGTGAGTTTGTCGGGATAGCCTTTAATTTTGATTTCTTCAGCAAAAACAGAAATTGGTCGAGCCAGATCTGGAGTGTGGGGGCCAACTACATAGGGCTCCAGTAAATCGAGGTCAATTTCTATAACTTGATCAAAGTAACTCAGTGGATCTTGCACTACTTCTGGATCAGCTACCAGACAATCTTTATACTGATCGGCAAGGGCCGCAAATTCTTCGCGCTTGGTGATGCGCAAATATTTTGCCATGCGCTCGTCGTATGGGAAAATTGATGTGGTAGCGCCGAGTTCGGCTCCCATATTGGTTATGGTGGCTTTGCCTGTGCAGCTGATCGATTTGGTGCCTTCGCCGAAATATTCAACGATGGCTCCGGTGCCGCCAGCAACAGTTAGAATCCCTGCAACTTTCAAAATGACGTCTTTAGGAGAAGTCCAGCCGTTCAGTTTGCCTTTTAGATGGATGCCGATCAGCTTAGGCCAACGCAATCCCCACGCTACACCAGCCATCACATCAACGGCATCTGCACCACCCACACCAATAGCCACCATGCCCAAGCCGCCGGCATTGGGAGTATGTGAATCAGTGCCAATCATCATGGTGCCCGGTAACGCATAATTTTCCAAAACAACTTGGTGGATAATGCCGGCGCCAGGTTTCCAGAATCCGATGCCGTGCTTGTTACTGGCCGATTCAAGAAAATCGTAAACTTCTTTATTCTCGTTGAGCGCATCAGCCATGTCTGCTTCAGCACCAACTCTTGCTTGAATCAAGTGATCGCAGTGCACCGTGCTTGGTACCGCCACAGTTTTCAATTGTGCTTGCATAAATTGAAGCAACGCCATTTGCGCGGTAGCATCCTGCATAGCCACGCGGTCAGGGCGTAAAAACGCGTAAGTCTCACCACGTTTAACTTCTTCTGCAGGCCAGTGATCGAGGTGCGAGGTCAGCACCTTTTCTGCGAGAGTTAGTGGTCGACCAAATTTCTCACGAGCATCAGCATGCTTTTTGGGCAGCGCTTCGTAGACGTTTTTTATATCAGATACTTTCAATTCAGCCATTGCAGTCTCTCTTATAGCTTTGTTTAATTCATTAATTGTACTAGTTTTCTCTTGCGAAATTCGTTTCCAAGAGCCGCCTACCGCTGTACTACCATAAGAATGGAAACTTGGCGGTGTGCGTCAAATGTAGGCTGCGACGCCATGTAAATGGCGAAAAGGCCTTTAAGTTGATGCTTGTCTTAATGGAAATGTAGCAATTGCAGGAGCTTAGAAGCCCAGTTTTAAATTAGCTGGGGAGGCGTAGGCAAGAATGTCAGCACGCTTAATTGGTGGATGTTTCAGGCAGGCGAATAATACTGCATTATTTCCCCAGCGCTTTTTTTCAATCGCGCACCAGATTGGCACTAGATAAAGTTGAATAAATTTGCGACTGACTCCGCCATGAAATTGTTTAATACTGCCAATGATTCCCCTGATCACGGTCGCTGGTGCGCGATTCGCTATGAGACTTCTTTTAGGCATGACCGGTTTGCGTGAATAATATCCATTGGCAAAAGCTGTTGCTAAACCGTTTAATTCCAGTATTCCCAACGCCCCCATGATCTGCCCAATCGACAATTTTCCTTTTGATACTAAGGTGTCAATAGAAACTGGTTTGTCATCCAACCAGCTGTAGACCTCCGCCTCCGTATCACTAAGGTCTTCGATTATAACCTCGGCCTGTTGTTTGCTTTCATCCTGCGCTTGAAAAATTGGCTGCTCGCTCTTCGACTGTTCTTCGGCCTCCAATGGCCAGCACCAGCCTTACTTTGTGCAAGAGTTCCCACGCTGCAGCATATGATATGCGCAATAGTTTTGCCCTTCTAAAAAACAGATTACCGGTAAACCATATTTGCAGTCCGCACTCAGTGCAGAAGCAGGAGCGGTCACCGCTCTCGCGATTAAAGTGACATGAGCCACAGGGACAGGAGAGCAAATCGGCAGCAATTAATGCTCTAAAGATAAGGTCAGCTGCATGACAGTCTGTTTTGACGCGGCGGCGAAAGGAACGCCAAAGCTTCAAAATCTTTGAGACCACCTTCGGTTTTTGTTTGTTTCCTTGCATAAGCGCTTCCTCCACGCTTATGCGTTAACGGCGAAATTCAATCGAAAGTTCAACAGTTTTGGATTTTTGCAGATAAATTTTGCGGACTGATTGAACAAAAAATGTCTGAGTGATATCGGCGTGACATAGCCTCCCAGATAGCCAGGCAGAGAGTGCTTTATTTCTGTCTATCCGCAAACGGTGTGTCAGTAATGCTTTACGGGCTTTCACGCAAAAGCCTCTGCTGATTGCTGCACGATTTCCACTTTCAGCTCACGCCTTCCATTGACCAGGACGCTACAATAATTGCGCTTCTAGATAGATGGTGAGGATGTGAAATCACAACAGCCGGCAATTTTTATTCCAACTTTGTATTTCGCTTCTGGCCTGCCATACACACTTGTCGTTCTTGTCTCAGTGATATTTTATAAGAATTTGGGCGAGTCCAACGATTTTGTCGGCAAAGTGACAAGCTACTTCTATTTGGCCTGGGTAGCCAAATTTATGTGGGCGCCCTTAGTCGACCTTGTTGGTAAAAAGAGAATATGGATTGTCTGCACTCAAGTAATTCTGGCGTTGACTTCTGTCGCGCTGGCTCTCAGTCTGAGCGCGTCAGATGTAGCACTTTTTAGCATCATCGTTTTCTCGATAATGGCTGTGGTATCAGCCACTCAAGATGTTTCTTGCGATGGCTACTATCTCGAAGTCTTAAACAAGAAACAGCAGTCATATTTTGTTGGCGTTCGAAATACTTTCTACAAAACTGCCCTGCTTTTTGGTCAAGGCGGTCTAGTAATGATGGCTGGATGGTTAGCTCATAATCCATCATTCGGAGTAAAGGGCGGATGGGCAGCAGTGTTCACCCTCTGTGCCATAATTTTTGCCATACTGGCGGTGTGCCATTTCTTCATTTTGCCAAAGTCGCAAAAAAGCGAAACTATAGAGGGCGCCGTCGAGGCTCCACCGGAAGAGAAAGCCAAGCTTGATGTCAATCAATTTCTCACAGTCTTCCGCACTTTCTTTACGCAAAAGGCGATTGTTCCTATTGTCCTCTACATTTTGATTTTCAGGCTGGGCGATGCTTTTATGCTCAAGATGTCTGCGCCATTTTTACTTGATGCACCAAAGGTCGGTGGTCTTGGCATTTCTACCGAAACTGTCGGTCTTATATATGGAGGAGTTGGCGTAGGCTTCCTTTTATTGGGCGGTATCGTAGGTGGTTTTGTTGTCAGCAAGTTTGGATTGAAAAAATCGCTGATGCCTACTGCAATATTTCAGAATGCCGCGATTTTGTTGTACTACTACATGGCCATCTCGGCTCCGAACGTTTTGTTGGTTTCAGTCTGTAACGCAATTGAACAATTCGCTTACGGACTTGGCACCGCGGCCTACACAGTCTTTTTACTGCGAACAGTTAATCCAAAATATAAGTCTGGTCACTACGCTATTGCCACTGCCTTGATGGCGGCAGGAGTGATGATACCCGGCATCTACAGCGGCAAGCTGCAAGAGCAGCTGGGTTATCCTCATTTCTTTTTGCTCAGCTTTGTCGTTTCCATCCCTGGTATGATCACGATCCTCTTGTTGCCGCTTGAAGATAAATAACGAATATGCAATATCGCAGAATTGGGAAATGGGGCGTAAAAGTCAGTGAAGTATCGCTGGGTAGCTGGCTTACTCACGGCGGTTCCGTTGATGAGAAGAACTCCATTAAACAAGTGCAACATGCATTTGAGCAGGGCGTTAATTTCTTTGACAACGCTAATGTTTATGCGCATGGTGCTTCTGAAACAGTCGTGGGCAAGGCAACCAAAACAATTAAGCGCGATGCCATTGTTCTGGCTACTAAAGTCTTTTTTCCCATGGGCGAAGGTCCAAATGACAAAGGGCTCTCACGCAAGCATGTCTTTGACCAGTGCCATGCCAGCCTTAAAAGATTGGGCACTGATTACATCGATCTTTATCAGTGCCACCGTTTTGATCCCGAAGTGCCGATGGAAGAACTGGTGCGAACCATGGACGACCTCACACGTCAGGGCAAGATTTTGTACTGGGGCGTGAGCGAATGGAGTGGGTCACAAATAGAAGACGCCCACCGCGTGGCTAAAGAATTAAACGCGGTGCCGCCGATTTCCAACCAGCCTTGTTACAACATGTTGACGCGCAATATCGAGTCATCTGTGATTCCAGCGTGCGAACGTACCGGAGTCGGACAGGTTGTCTTCTCTCCTCTGGCTCAAGGCGTGCTGACCGGAAAATATTTGCCTGAAAAGCCGTTGCCGGCGGATTCAAGAGCAGCAGACAGCAAAGTTAACGTATTTATGATGGGCCGTAATTTGATGGCCAACGAAACACTTGAAAAAGTGCAACGCCTGGGAGCACTGGCTTCTGAATCAGGATTGACCATGTCTCAATTCGCTCTGGCGTGGTGCTTGCGTCATCCAAATGTCGCCAGCGTGATTATCGGAGCTACTAAGGTGTCTCAGATCGACGAGAACATCAAAGCGGCCGGGGTTAAACTTAGCGCAGACACCCTGGACAAAGTAGATAGCATTCTTGGTGCCAGCGTTCCGGCCCGCGCTTAATTTACAAGACTCCGCCATGAGTTAAATCTGTGGGCATTGGGCACATTGCTGGTGTCACAGGTGGGGATTTATGAAAAAGTTTTCGCAGCGCACGGCAGCATTGTCACTTAGCCTTGTCCTTTCCATAGCGCCGGTCACTTTTGCGCTGCCGGTGCTGGCAGCTGATGGCGATTCGAATCAGACAGGTTTACCGGCTGAGGTCACGGGTGTTGATCCCGCGTCCTCCGGAGCTGCCAATTCTTCATCAGCAGCCGGTACTACAACTGCCAGTGACACAGCCGCTTCCACCGCTACTGCTAGTAGTACTACTAATACTAATACTACTGTCAATACTACTAGCGGTGCATCTAATGGTACTGGCGCTTCGAGCTCGGCTCCGTCAAAATCCGGCACAACTTCCACTGCAGCAGGGTCAGCGACGCCTCCGCCCTCAGCAGCAGCAGAAAGTCCGACCAGTGATGAGCCGCTTTCGGTCAGCCCCGTTATTAAAGGCGCCGCCAAAAGTACTAGTACTCCCACTGCAGTGGGCAGCGTCAGTAAAGTTGCCGCTCCGGCAAAAATTCAAGCGCAGGCGACCACGACGAAACTCTACGGGCGAATTGAGCAGATTACCGCCAGCAATGGCGCGAGCTTCCCTGTAATTTTGAAAGCGATGACTCCCCAGCTCGATCTTTCAATGCAGAAAAACAAATCTCTGCAGTCCGGTGCCAGCCAAACCACTATGTTTTCAGGCACTCTGGCCAAAAGTTTTCCTCAAGATTATCGCGGCAACTGGGGTGGCGATTTAACTGTCTGGAGAGTGGAGCAGGATCCAATTTGCTACAAAATCGATCCTGAAGAATCATCCAAAGTCCTGAAGATTTTCAAGAACGGGGCTAAAGGTTCAACCAACTTTATGTTCGCTCAGGACGTCAAAGGTGGAATTGTTCTGGCTCCGGCGAAAGTTATGTTCCAGGTGCCCGGCGGAGAAATCGGTGCCGACAAACAAATGGCTCAGATGCTTGGCGGTCAGAGTTTTGCCAACATGGGTCCCATGGGAGCCATGATGCAGCAGATGGCGAAAAGCATGCCGGTGTCAGTGATTTTTTCATTCGGCGATATCCAGTCAAGTCAATTTGCTAAAGGTTTGTCCGGCAACGAATTTGTGCAACGTACTTTAAAAAACCAGGTGCGGGAATTGGCACCAAATGTACTTGAACAACAGATAGTTGCCGAGTGTAATGAAATTATGCGCTCAACAGGCCAGCCAAGAAAGCGTTATGAAGAATCAGTTTTACGTTTCACTAAAGTCAACTCGCAGCAAATGTATGTACAGGCAGCGCAAGTTGTGTTCGGCGGTGACCGCAAGTTTCAGCAAAAAATCATTATGTACGGCTACGTCACTAAAGGGCAGGTGGCGAACACTAATCCTTACTCTGGTATGATGCAGATGATGCAGCCAGGCCAATCTGGAGCCGGACAAGGTTTCCCCGGCCTTTCACCAGGACAAAATCCTTTTGGTGGTGGCGGTCAATCTCCCCAGTTGCCTCCGGGATTCAACCCCTTCCAGGGTTTGTTTGGCCAGTAACAAATAGTTCAGACAGATTTCTGCGCTTCGTTGGCAATCTTTAGCTAGTAAATCGGTTTATTGAAAATGAACACTTCTTCTTCCAGCGATTTAGATTCCCTCGTGGAATTTGTCACCAATTTGATCATCCAACAAGACTATCCCGGCTTTGAACCTCGTTCGTTTCGCATTGGGCTGACTGAAGAATTATTAAAATCCAGTAGCAGACTTTTTGCCGATGCCCTGGTGCATGAAAATGTCTACGTGCGCTTGGTGGCATTGCGCTGGTTTCAAGAAAAACCAGGCGCCATCAAACCCTATATCAATTCCATTCTTGCCTTGCTCGGCAATAGTGATGAATGGGTGCGCATGGAAGCGACCATTACTCTGGAGCGCTACCAACATCCGGGCCCGGCCATAGCTACGGCCGTTTCCGAATTACTGGAAGATCAGTATCCGCTTGTACGCCGCGAGGCCGCTAAAGCCCTGGGTAAGATGTTGGCAAAGTTCAAGGAAAATAGTAATTCTAAAGATGCTGCCAAGAATGCCGCTCGCGATCTACACCTGGAGCCAATTGTCGAGAGCTTGAAAAATGCCTTGCGTGACGATCAAGATCCACAAGTGCGCCAAAAGGCAGAAAAAGCATTACGCAAATCTGGTGCATACGCCGGCTGAGTGGACAGGTTTGGACAAGTTTTTTCGCCTTTTCCGCGGTTGAGCATAGGCGGGGCCGGCGTTCACCTGCTTGAGTGCGAAGCCTAGGCGATACCGGTCGAACTATTCTTATCGATACTTTCTAGCAGCTGTTCAGAACGGCCAAACAAATCGCTCTCATTTGTCAACTTGTTATAAAAACCATACTCATAGTATTGCTCGAGAAAATTCAAGTCGTAACGAAGAATTTTAATCAGGTCGTCGATTATTGATTCAGAGGCCGCTAGGAGCTCTTCTAGCGCAGCTGCGCGTGAAAGCAGACCGGCTGCACGCTCCACTATCATTTTAGTCTTCTGTTCGTTCCTGGTTGTATTGTCGCCGTAAGCCTCAGCCAGAAGCTCATGGAACGATGCGCCACATCTAACCAGATTGGCAGCTAGCTTGTGAAAATAAATGCGGATCATTTTTTCTTCTAAAGTGACGCGCTTCTCGGTCAGGCGCGAAATCACCTCGTTGATCTTAATCACGACTTTAAAGTTGTGGTCTAAGACAGTGAGGATGCCTTTAATTCGTTCTTCTTCGTCAAGATTGTGCAGCATAGTTTTGTTGTTTGGCGCAGCCTATTTTCGTTAATGCTCTTTAGTGTAGCCCCTTAAATGCAAAAAGAAACCGCCCCTGCGAAGTAGGAGCGGCCTTGTATTTGGTTATTTGCCTGATCTTATGTTGAAGAAGATGAGGGAGTGGTTGCGGCTCCGATTGTGGAGTAGCTATTTTCCGAAACTTCCATCGTGCTGACTGAGAGGTGAGCCCCACCTTGTTGCCTTCTGAAATTATCGAGATACCGGCGCAGAGCTTCTCTAATCAGGTCGCTTCTGGTGCGGTGTTCGCACTGAGCGATGAAATCGACTTGCTCTAGCATGGCAGGAGGCAGTGCAATCAGGACCTTTTTGGGCATATACGATTCCTCTGGTGACAAGGGGGTGCATTTTGGGGCGCGAAGGTACATCTCAAGGAAACTACACTCTGGCGCAGAATCTACTTGAGAAGAATTCGTTCCTACAGTCCAATCCGTTTTTTTGTCTACGGTCTTAACAATAGGTAACTGCTTTTGGGTGGCTTACTCTTATTTATCAACCACCTTCAACATGTATTCAATTTACACATGAAAGTCGATATCGTAAAGGTCTAAAAGGGGCATAAATACCCAATTTCGAAGAAGTTGAGATAAAAGGATTTTACGAAAGGCGCAATGGCAAGCACGGTAACGATCTAAGCGCATTTGCCTGGGAACGGTATAGATACTAGGGATCTAGAGGACATATACACCTATTGCATTGCAAAAAATATGTGCTAGGCGTCAGGCGATATTTTACTGATCTCTAGAGAGAACGACTATTCATGCGGGTTTGGGTTAAGCTCATCAGCAGCTTATCTTGGTTGTTTTGGTAGGGCTTAGTGTCTTGCATGTTGCTGATATTCGCATTATGTCCACAAGGTAAGCTAGATGGCGTCTGGCTATGATTAAGTGGTATCACTAGTGATACCACTACTGTATATCCGTGGCTGGGAAAGCTGAACTGCCTATTCGCTTGCCGTTTGAATCAAGTGTTGATGCGCTTTTCCGGGCCTATAGACCGTCTGTCGAGTACTGCTTGCTGGGTTATCTACAGCTTTTGAACTGATCGCATATATTTCCGGAGCATAAAAAAGTCAAGTTTCGTCGTGCCTCATTAATACAAAGAGCAACGATGCTTAAAAGGGGCTTGTCCCGAGTTTAGTTGAAATATGTGGCGATCCCCTCCAGGACTAGCCTGGTATGGTTTAGGTGCGAACCAAAAACACATACAAAGAGGA
>JADYXQ010000052.1 GCA_021772135.1 Candidatus Obscuribacter sp. | reverse complement strand
TTCAGAGCTTATCTTTAGAGCTTACCGTACTTATACCCTTAGTAGAGGTTTTCGTACACAAAATAGCTGCCGAAAACCTTGCGAACATAGTCTCTGGTTTCGCGATAGGGAATTTCTTCAACGAAATAATCCCAGTCACTGCCGCCTGCCGCATGGAAGCGATCTACCCAGCTTTTGACCGCGTTTGGGCCTCCGTTATAACTGGCTACAGCCAGCATGGCGTTGCCATTGAAGCGTTTTAAAGTGTATTCAAGGTAGGCGGTACCAAGTTTGATATTGTTGTCAGGAATGAAAATATCATCCTTCTCTACGATTGGTACGCTGATGCGTTTAGCGACACCAATGGCGGTGGCAGGAAGTAATTGCATCACCCATTGCCTGCGAACGGCTTAAAGCTCTGGGAAAATAACGAGACTCTTCGCGAATTAAAGCATGAATTAAATATGGGTCGACTTTGCGCAGCTGGCCCTGTTCTTTGATGCGAGCGGCATAAGCCCACGGATAATCTATCTGCCACAAAGGTGAGCGGCTCGGTTTGCCGTCTAAATCTTTGCCGGCAGCGCGAATGCCTTCCATAATCAGGCCTTGATTGAGTAAAAGCCATGAGCGGAAACCGGCCATGTCATCGTGAAGGGAGGCGCCTTCTTTTCCGGCAGCGGCATTTAAGGCCTGCTGGCATTCGTCCATTTGTCTGGCAGCAGCCAGCAGTGCCACTTCCGGTCCGGCGAAACGGGCAATTTTTTCTATGTCGAAAAGGGCCGGTGGTTCAGGCCAATTCCAATTTGTCGTGCTGTTAGGTCTGTCCGCAGTGGTAGACCAGCCGCGATCGCGTCGCTTATCGGCCGGAGCATTCAAAAACGCCAGGCGTGCCTGTGCCCGATGGCCATAATAATTGGCCGGATACCTGGCAAAAGCTTGTTGATACAGGCCTCTGGCTCTGGCGTGATCGCCCAAATGCTCATGTATTTTTCCGGCCCAGAAAAGAAAACGAGCGGCGGATCTATGGGTGTGATAGACCTTTGCCGTATTTTCGGCAGAGTTGGCGAGCTCAATAGCCATGGCTTTATTTTTGGCTATTCCACCTGGATAGATATTCTTCAAGTTGTGCCAGAACATCCACCACATCGCCTCTGGTGCATGTTCAGAGGTGGGATATTGATCGACTAGACGACGGAATAGCGGCCTGGCTTCCTGGTCGGTAGAGCGCACAGCGATATTCCAGAGGGCATGATCGAGCTTAACTGGCTTGAGGGCGAGGATTTGCTTCCACACCTGCGCCGTTTCTGCCCGGGAGAGCGGCCCTGTCACTACGTCGGCAAAATCATCATAATAGGTGGATTCAGGTGACTGCTTAATTGCGAGAAGTAAGGCGGCAATTGACTCTGCTTTGCGGTGCAATTTTGCCTGGCACTGAGCTTTGCGAAACTGGTTATTAGTGGTGCCTGATTTTTCAAAGGCATCTAAAGCTTTGGCGTAGTCGCCTTTGCGATAATAGACCAGGCCAATGCGCTCTAAATCTGCCGCCGTCAGGAGGGCACCTTTGGAGCCGAACGCTAAAAGTTTGTCGGCCACTTCAGCAGAAAAGCGACCGTTAACACTGTCTTTGAGATAATCGCTGAAGTAAGTCATGGCTTGCTTAGGATCGGCTCCAGCACCCGCATCTGTTAATGCCATCTGGCCGAGATAATAATTGGCTGCGGTGGCGTATTCGGTGCCAAGATGTTTTTGCCGCAGGGTCAAAAATAGTTCTTTTGCATGGATGGTATCTTGTTCGCGCATAAATGATTGCGCCAACTCATAAAGTGCACGGGCCTGGGCATCAGGTTTGGCGGCAGGGTCGCGCAAAATGCGCTCGACAAATTCGCGTATTTTCTTTTCGTCGCCTTGCACTGTCAATATTTCGGCCGTGTGCCACAGCGAAGCAATGTGCAATAAAGGCATACTTTGCGACTGAGCAAAAAGCGTCATTGCTTCGTTTTGATCGGCTCCAAACTGGCTGTGGGCAAGAAGGCGGCCAAGGGCGTATGAAGCGGCCAGGCGCTCGGTTTTGTTGCCGGGATTGTTCTGGAAAAAACCGCGTAACTTATTTATAGAAAAATCTCTATTTTCCAGACCGATTTTGCCTGTGGCTGCTGCATAGGCAGGCGATGGACTTTGCCACAACTGCATAATTTCGGCAGGCACCTGATGCGCAAGAGGGGCGGCGGTCTCGGATGAAGCAGGGCTATGCTTGACCGTTACCGGACCAGCCAGCGATTTTGGCGGCGCCGCCAGGCAGGGGGCCCAGTCTGAGACGTTTAAAGAAAGCGCGTACAGACCCGATAACAGGATGCCTGCGCCTCCTGAAATGGCTATAGCCTCAGTTAATCTCTTTTTCTTGATCATTTTTACTAACCAACGCCAGCTCATCAAGGCAAACGCCCCGGAAGAAAATGCTAGCATCTCTAACCGTCTAATGCCTTTTATTGAGGTGATCTGTTGAGCCCCTATTTTGATAACGCCGCCACGTCGCATCCCAAGCCAGAGCAGGTTTACCAGGCTACTAGTGAGGCGTTGCGCAAAGGTGGCAGCCCCGGGCGAGGTGCCCATAGGGTGGCCCTTGACGCCGGACGGTTGCAATTTGAAGGTCGCAGCGACATTGCTAAATATCTTGGCGTCAAAGACAGCAGTCGCGTGATTTTCACCAGTAGCTGTACAGCAGCCATAAATCTGGTCTTAAACGGCATGGTGGCGGCTGGTCGGTTCCAATCCGGCGATAGTGTTCTAGTGACCTCGTTTGAGCACAACGCCGTGATGCGGCCTCTGACAGCCATCGCCCTGCGCTTGAACCTCAACATTGTTGTAGTCCCCCCCGTGATAGCGGGGCTTTTGCCTGGCCAATTGGGAGCGCTGGTTGATCTCAAAATTCTGCAAGACTTACTCGACTTGCACAAGCCGGCTTTGTGCGTATTTACAAGAGCAAGCAATGTCAGTGGGCAAATTCTTGAGCTTGAACCGGTGGCTTCACTATTAGAGAAGCGGGGCGTACCACTCATGATCGACGGCGCTCAAAGTGCCGGTCATGTAGTTGAAAATCTAGCCGCCAGCGCGGCGGTTTCGTTTTGGTTGACCTCGGGCCACAAGGGCTTGCTTGGCCCGTCCGGTATCGGTTTGCTTTATATAAAAGATGGTGAAGACTTGGGCTTGACCTGCTTCGGCGGCACAGGCTCTAATTCAGATTCGTTCGCTATGCCAGAAGCGCTTCCTGATCGGTTTGAACCAGGTAGTGCCGCACCGCATCTGGTGGCGGGTCTGGCCGCCGGTGTTGCTTTTGTGAATGCTCAAGCAAATGCGTTGCATCAAAATCAAGAGAGTTTATCGCTTAAATTTTTAGAAGGCCTCGCCAACTTGGATAAGAAAAAGTCGGCAGGTGCGATAGACCTATCAGGCCGTCCGGACTGGCTTTTTGAAGCTTCTGAAGGGGAGAGATTTAAAAGTTTGAAGAGCTTTTTGCCTGTTTTTTCTCTGTCATTTGCCAAGCTTGGCATTACGCCAGATCGAGTGGCGCTGAAGTTAGATCAAGATTTTGATATTGCCGCCCGTCCGGGACTGCACTGTGCACTGCTGGCCCACCAGACTCTGAAGACTAGTGAGCAAGGGCTTTTGCGTATTAGCTTTGGTGCTTTTACAACAGCCTCTGAGGTTGATGTTTTGCTCAGTGCACTAAACACGATCTTGTAATTGAAGGTCTTGTGATTGTGGGCTATTTCTTATCAGGCATACCCACAATAGATACACCGGTGGGCCCATCCACTGTGCGCTTCAAGTCGATATCAAAAACCACTAGCTTGGTCTCACTGTCAGGAAAATCAGGAATTTCAAAATAGCCTGTGCGATCCACAATCTTCACCGCTGTTTCTCTAAATTTAGTCTCTCTGGGAATATTGCGTTCCATACCATCAGCGGCAACGAAATCGACAACTCGACCGTTAATGTCATGGTTGGCCTTGACTGTAATTTCGATTTTGGCGGTGCCGGGGCAAACGTCAGCTGTTTGCCAGCCGCTATAAATTGCTCTGGCTAGAACGCGATACCAGTCGGGCCAACTGGCGCAAGTGCGGTTGGCCTGCAATTGGGTCAGTAGTCCGGCGTGGGCGACTTCACCGGCCGGTTCGAGTCTTGTAAATATGCGCTGTGACTGCAGTGTGCCGGGTACTGCACAGAGGCTAAGTGGCAGTGGCTGGTTGGCCGACCACCTGCCGCCCAGTGTTTCTTTACTCAGGCCAGGCAGTTTGATGCTCACTTCATAACCGGGTGCTGCAGTCACACCGCGGCGAGTGACATAGCCTGGTGGGCTTTTGGGCAAAGCGCTGACGGTGGCGTTGGTATTCAATCCAGGAGCGATCATTTGTGGCTGGATGAACTGTCCAATTGTGCCGCCGGCGAATCTTCCCGGCGATACCACTGCCGGCATCAGGTCAGGCATGGCTGAGACAGCGAGGTCGGGAGAAAGCACCGTTACTCCTCGGCCGATGGTTTTATAATGATCTGGAGCGGTGTTAACCGGCACATAATTGATGACGCCTCCAGCGCCACCGGGAGTGCGATTGTAAGACGATATTGGCACAATAATGCCCTGCATGCCCCCTGACGCTCCCCGGATGCTGCCACCTAAAAGCTCCGGTACGTTTGTCTGAGCTGCGGCAGGCAGCGGCGGGCCGAGGCGCACGTTACCTTTATATTGCACCGGTGCGTCACTAGCGCCCGGGCTCGTTGTTTGATTAGTGCTTCCACGAAGTTGAGGAGTTAGCTGCAGCGACGGATTAAGTTGCAATTCGTTTTTGACCCCGCCCTGCAAAAGGCTATCGGCGGCAAAGCTGCCAGTGCCGAATGATTGCGTCAACAGCAGCGACAGTGAGAGCAGCAGGAGATTTCTTTTGGCCATTGAGCAACTCGCGAGTAGCTACTAGAAATCTACCCATTTTAGAGTTTCTTGCGACTGTGCCTCTAAATACCCGAATTGTCAATTTTCACTCGGATTATAAATTTGCTGACCAACAATGCTCAACGTTCTAATGTTTTTCTGCCGCTACATCAATTTGCAAGACCGCATCAAGCTTGGCCAGCGCTTCAATTTTTTCGACACTGACATAAGCTTTGATAGTGGTGGCATTTTCGCTCGCTGGCTGATCCGGCAAAACTTCCACACCAAGTGCTTTCAGTTTCTTTTTAATTTCAGCTGTGAAGGCCTTCAAATTAATTGAAACCAGCAAACGTCCCTTGCTGCCTGACTTTGTTTGCCTGGCTTTTTCCAGAGCATCGAGAAGTGATTGGGTCAGTTTGCCAGTGCTCTTCTCTTCACCTTTATTAGCTTTTGCTTTTTTGTAGCTCAAGCTATCGACTGCGCTTTCTTTTTGCAAGCCCGCTGATTTCATTCCTACCACGGCTGTGAACGGCACTGGTTGTGCCACCTGAGAAGGCGCTGCCATATTGACTGCGCCGTGATTGCCAAAGTTTAGGCTTTTAGCGAACGAACCACCGCCCGTTCCTGCTCCCCTTCCTGCTCCC
>JADYXQ010000320.1 GCA_021772135.1 Candidatus Obscuribacter sp. | reverse complement strand
GTAGCATCACCCACCTCCATCAATTCCGATAGCTTCTTCGAGTCTACGGAAAGCGTCCGGCGGGCGCTACTCGCGCTCAAGCAGTTATCAGACCGTCAAGTGGTACACTTTTCGACTGCCGCGGTGGTCTACATTTAATTTGCCAAACACATGCACAGGTCTTGTGCACTGTCATGTATCGTTTTTAGTATGCGACTAACCATGTCTTTCTACCTCGTTCTTAATCTCAATCAAAGCGCCTCCTTTAATAGCTTCCTTGATTTGATTGTCTGTATAAGCCAATAATTTCGTTGCAAAATACTTCATCGGTGTGAGTTCTTTGTTGTCGATATTCTCGCGGTCGTTTTAGCAAAGCCAAAAATAGAAAAAGCAATTTTTTACCGATTGTAGGCACTGGGTCCTATGGCTTGCAACTGGCTCCCACAGATTTCGCTGCTGTCCCAGTTATAAGTGAGGCGGTCAGATTTTTCCAGAGCTGCTCTACGAAGTTAGGACTAGCTATACTATTTAGGCTATATTTCAAAGCCGGTCAATTCAAAACTGAAGCAACCATGCAGAAGGCACTCGATTTCAATCCGAACTATGTAAACGGCTGGATTCACCCGGGTGATGCATTTGCCCACGACGGCAACAAACCGGAAACGTAAAACGCGCGCTAGCCGCGGAGGCGTATCCAGCGGTAAAGCCGGCAACGTGCTTACGGTCGAGTTCACGGTCTGGTTCACAGACCCACTCAGCTAGATGCGGTTCAACTCGCTAGTGCGACAGAGTTAGTGGGTTCGAAACCCATGATTTTTTTGTAGCACGCATTCATGCCCTTGTAGCAAGCACAGCTTATAACTTCCAATTTGTCGCGGTCGAGCACTGTAACCTTGCCTCTGGTGTACGAAATTACTCTCGCCTTGAGCAATAAACCGGCGGCAAAATTTACGCTGGTGCGTGAAACACCGAGCATTGTTGCCAAAAATTCTTGTGTAAGCGTGAAAGAATCGCTGTCGCAGCGATCGTGAGTGAGCAGCATCCAACGAGCGCAACGCTTTTCTACAGGGTGTAAGCGATTACAGCCGGTGTTGATCGAGACATTTTCAAAAAGAGCCATGCCGAAATGTCCGCAGATTGCGACAAGTTCTTGATGTTCGCTTAAAAGGCGTTGGAATACAGCTACTGGAACCCTCCAGGCCGATGCTTCTACCTGACAAATAACCAGTTCAGCAATTGAAGATACACCAAGGGCAACTGAGACGCCGAGCATGCCTTCGCGGCCGATAGTGGCCAGCTCCACTAAGGTGCCGTCGTCCATTACGGTTAGAAGCGACATCACTCCCGATTCGATGAAATCTACATATTTGCAGTCACTATTGGGCTCGCAAGCGCGCTCACGCAAATTGAAGTGAACAGGTTCGGCAGCAGCCATCACGGCTGTTCTAACGCCTTCGGATAAACTGCGTAAAATCAAATTTTGCGGATCATCGAAATTCATAACAGCACCGGTGGTAGAAGTAACATCCGAACGGTTGGCTGAGTCGATTAATCAAAGACAGCCGCATGTGTATCAACACTATGACAGGTCTGAACATACTTTGCCGGTGACCTTGATGGCGCTAAATTTTTTCGAGAGCCATTAGTGGCAATGTAGTTTACGAGATTCCAACCTCAAGTCTGTTGATGGAAATGACGTCGCCCTGTCGAATTACATCAAACTGCAGTGGAGGCCTGGGAGCTGGACCAGCGAGCACGCGTCCACCCTGTGTCAAATCAAATGTGCTTTGATGGCTGGGACAAACCAAAATCGCATGATTTCTTTTCGCGGCGCAAATACACTGTTCGACTGTGCTTTCTATACACCCGCAACATGATTCACTTTTGTAATTTAGAATGCAACCCCGGCCATTTGGACAGAGACGGCTAAAGGCAACGATATTCCCCGGTGCTATCCGCACGGCAAAGCCCGGTATTTTGCGAATTTGCTCCTGCTCTGGATTGAACACAACATATTTCATTTGAAATTCAAACGGCCTGCACGTCCAATCAGCGGGAAAATCCGTCAGGTTAAACTCGACATTGCGAACAGCCGCTGGCATATCAGCTGCTTGAAAGAATTCACCAGGCTTCATGGTCGGTTTTAAAAACCGCGCAAGCGGCGAAGCCAGTATTCCAAAGGAAAATACCATGATGACACACATTTGAGCAGAGCGAGCCATCCAGCGAGAAGATGGGATACCGTGTGAATCGAGCAGGTAAGAGTCTCTGCTAAGGTAAAAAATCGTCCGCTTTTACACATACCATTAAATTCGTTGCCTCGACGAATGTGCGCGGAACAATTCATGATAAAAACTTTTGTTCAGTAACCAATTAGCGCGGCGCAAACAGAACAGTGAGGACCACTGATGATGAACAACAACACAATTTGCGTGTGGTACGAGAAAGATGCCGAGGAGGCCGCGAGCTTCTAGGCCTGGACGTTTCCTGACAGCACAGTAGGTGCAATAATGCGCGCACCAGTTGACTATCCCAGCGGAAAAGCTGGCGACGTGCTTACGGTCGAGTTCACGGTTTGCGGCATATCTTGTATTGGTTTGAATGGTGGAGACTCGTTTAAGCACAGCGAAGCATTCTCCTTTCAGATTGGAACGCTATCGTCGGCAACGGCGGCACCGAGGGCGAGTGTGGCTGGGGCAAAGATAAATGGGGCGTGTCGTGGCAGATTAGTCCGCGCGTGCTAACTGACGCCATGTACAGAGGTGGCGATGAAGCGAAGCGCGCATTCGTAGCGATGATGGAAATGCGCAAAATCGACGTGGCCGAAATAGAAGTTGCGGTGCGCGGAGCGGTTCTAAGTAGCATGCAGGTTTGAACATAAAAGTTCAGAACGAGGCATCAGAAGATGCTTGAATTCTGGGGTCTTGTAATTCTTGGCAGTTTTCACCTGCTGATTGCATGCAACTGGCTCCTCGGAATTTTCATTTTTTCTTCATGCAAGCTGATCGCCTGTAACAGAAAAATCTCGCAAATTACACAGCGCCACCACCTGCGGTGAAGCAGCATTGAGGGCCACAAATGATAGTCCTTAGCTTTGTAATCGATGAATTCGACATCGAAGAAACTAACTACTTTCTAGATCAAGATTTCCTTAGAAAATGCGTCGGAACGATTCATCCGAAATCTTTTGTTGCGTTCTTCGGCCTAAGGTAGGTGCGTTTTAACTAAAAGAAAATTTTGATGCCCTAATCTTCGCAGGTCAGCTCGCGCAAATCGATCATAAAGCCCGGATACGAAGCATCAACACATTCAGGCTGTTCGACTTCAAATTCGCCATGAGTGACAAGCTTAGCCACTTGACCCATCATCGCCAAACGATGATCGCCGGCGGTAGTCCAGACGCCGGTCTTAGGTGCGGCACCAGATTTGATGGCACCGGTACCGTGCACCGTAAATGTACTGCCATTGCGTGTCACTTCCACACCAAGCAATTTTAAATTTTGCACGATCAAACTAAGTCTGTCCGACTCTTTTTCGACCAGCTCGGCAGCACCGTGCACGGTCGAATCACCCTTAGCAAAAGCCATGGCCAGAGCGATTATCGGCAACTCGTCAATGCCGCGCGGAATATGCTCGGCTTCAATATTGGTGGCATTAAGTGAACCCGTATAAGAAACTTTCAAATCTACAACCGGCTCTAAACCAAAATTGCGTTCATTGGTAATTTCAATATTTGCGCCCATGGCCTTGAGCACATCAATAATTAGATTGCGTCCCGGATTTACTCCCACATCACTCAGTTCAATTTCAGATCCTTCCAGAAGAAGCGTAGCAACCATGAAGAAGGAGGCAGCAGAGAGATCCGCCGGCACTTGCAAATCGCGGGCGCGCAGATCGCCTTGCAGAGGTTCAACAGTAATTTTCAAGCCATCATTTTCACTTTCAAAAGGCAAGCGCAAATGAGTCATCATGCGCGTTGTGTGGTCGCGAATTTTGGCCTTGGTGCTTACTGAAGTTTTACCCTGAGCTGAAAGTCCGGCCAATATTAAAGCTGTTGAAACTTGCGCCGAATTGACGTCGAGATCAAATTCGCCACCGGTCAAATTGCCGCCGGTAATTGTAAACGGAGCTTTGCCGGCTGTGCCCTGATAAGTTACCTGGCCTCCCATTGAAACAATCGGGTCGAGCATACGCGACATGTCGCGCTGCTTTAAGGAGGCATCACCGTCAAAACTAAATACTCCAAGTCGCCCGGCCAGCATTCCTGACAAGATGCGCATAGTCGTGCCCGAATTGCCCGCGTCAATGACGAAAGGCTTTTTGCCAAGAGCTATGGTCTCGATGCCACCGCCCCGAATTAAAAGATTGGTGTGCTTGGAGGGGCCGGCTCCTGATATCTTTATTTTCAAGCCAAGAGCGCGTACCCCTCTGATGGTAGAAAGTATGTCTTGAGAGAGCAGAGCGCCCTCAACAAGCATTTCGCCTTTGATAAAGCATGAGAGTATCAGAGCCCGGTGGGTAATCGATTTATCGCCCGGAAGCTCTAAATTGCCACTTAAATACAGTTTTGCCGACACGTAAGAAGCCTATTAAAAGTGGACTGCCAAAATGTTAGTATCGCACCAATTGCAATAACAGGTATTACTTTCATGCCAGCTCTGCGCTTAATTACCGGCGGCGAATCCCACGGCAAAGCAATAATGTCGATTCTCGAGGGCTTTCCAGCTGGCTTAACGATTGATCAGCTTGCCGTGAACGCTGAACTGGCTGCCAGGCAAAGTGGCTACGGCAGAAGCGGCAGGCAAAGAATTGAATCTGACCAAATCGAAATTGTAGGCGGAGTGCGGCATGGTATCACTACCGGTGCGCCAATTAGTCTGCTCATTCACAATAAAGATGCTGCCAACTGGACCCACGTCATGTCAGTCGACGAGCCGAACGGCAGTGATGAAGCCGTTGCGCAGATGGCGGCAAAAAATATCGAACGCTTTCGCCCCGGTCATGCCGATTATGCCGGCACCCTTAAATATGCTCAGGGCGATGTGCGTGATGTGCTCGAGCGCTCAAGCGCGCGAGAAACTGCTGCTCGGGTGGCGGCCGGTGGTTTTGCCATGCTTTTATTGCGGGCACTTGGCATTGAAGTAGCGAGCCACGTCATTGCCATAGCCGATGTAATTTCACCGGCATCAGTGAGCGCCATGGCCAATGGCCAAATCACCGAGCTGGCACGCAGCTCTGAAGTGTTTTGCATCGACCCTGAAACTTCAGAGCGCATGAAAGCCGCTATCAAACAAGCTCTTACCGCCGGGGACAGTTTGGGCGGAAGAGTAGAAGTACTGGCTGATAATTTACCAGTGGGACTGGGCAGCTACAGCCAGTGGGACCGCCGCTTGGACGGTCAGCTAGCGCAAGCCCTGATGAGCATTCAAGCTATGAAAGCCATGGAAATCGGCGATGGTTTTGCCGGTTCTCAAAGACCAGGTAGTCAGGTGCACGATGCTATGTTTGCTGTGGATAATTCCCGTCAATCAACCTTACCTGTGGTCAGACAGACCAATCATGCCGGCGGGGTGGAAGGGGGCATGACCAATGGTGAAAGACTTATAGTCAGAGCATATATGAAGCCTATTCCCACCCTCAAAGCTGGCCTGCCCTCGGTCACTTTTCCCCAGTTTGAACCCTGTCAGGCGCACTATGAGCGCTCCGATGTCTGCGCTGTGCCTGCTGCTTCAGTTGTGGCGAAGGCAATGGTATGCTTGACCCTGGCCAATTCCATTATTGACAAGTTTGCCGCCGACAGTATGCGCGAGCTTTCAGCCTCAGTTACAGACTACCGTTCCTATTGTCAAAATCTCAATCAGAAGGATAGAGCAGATGCGCCATAAGTCTAAGCATCGTGGGCCAGTCATCACAATGAACTGGAACACTACTCTCGAGGTAAAGACGAGAGTGGCGGTGGGTGCCGGTGCAAGGCACAAATTATCGGCCATACTGGCCCAAATCGGTGCCGGTCGCCGGGTGCTTTTGCTCTGCCAACCGTCAACTGCTGTGCACTGGCTCAGAGACGTGCTCGACACTCTGCCCTCTGAAGATTTTCAGGTCACGACTTTAGAAGTGCCTGATGGCGAAAATTGCAAAACCAGCGAATGGCTCTTGCGCATCTGGGAGCACTTAGAGGCTCGCGGTTTTGATCGCCAGGACACCATTGTCGCTCTGGGTGGTGGTGCGCTTTCAGACCTGGCCGGTTTTGCCTGTTCTACATATATGCGTGGTTTGAATCTGGTGCTGGTGCCGACATCACTGTTGGCGCAAGTAGACGCCGCCATTGGCGGCAAAAATGCCATCAATTTACCTTCGGGCAAAAATTTAGCCGGTACTTTTTTCTTCCCCAAAGCGGTGCTGGCCGATCAAGAAGTGCTTGAAAGTTTGCCCCGCCGCGAGCTCACTGCCGGCCTGGCTGAGATTTTGAAATACGCTTTAATTGAAGATACCGCCGCTAGGGCTTGCGACTACGAAAAAGGCCCGCGGGCGTTAATAGATATTGTCGAAGACATGCTGCGCAATGTGGTGGAGTATGACGATCCGGTGCTCTCTGGGCTGATTACCAGCTGCATTAAGATGAAGCTTTTCATTGTCGCTCGCGACCCACAAGAAAATTCCATCAGACGTGTGCTCAATTTGGGTCATACATTAGGTCATGCACTGGAGACCGCCACAAGCGACAGCAGCGGCGCTCTTAATCACGGTGAAGCCATTGCTATAGGCATGGCGCAGACAACCAAGTATGCCGTAGCGCAGAAAAAAATCGGCAAAGATGCCCTTGAGCGCGTCAAAGAAATTCTGATTCGGGCCGAGCTGCCTCACGAAATTCCTAAGGGCCTGGCCAAAGACAAACTGGTTCAATTGATGACAGCAGATAAGAAGCGCTCGGGCGACAATATCAAGCTGGTGCTGCCTACGACCAAACTGGGTCAGGTCGATTTTGAAGCTGCCGTACCGCTTACCGAACTGGCAAAATTAGTTTGAAGCTAGTTTAAAGCTCACCTGAAACTTTTTCGCGCCGCTTTCGTAATGAATAGTGCAGGACCAAAACACTATTGCGGGAGAGGGTTATGAAAATCAAAATTTGGCATAAACTGGCGCTTACTTCGGTGTCATCTATTGCCGCTTGTGCATCCGGCGCAGCCTTAATCAGTGCCTGGGCAGACGACGGGCAGGGGAAAGCAGACACAGCTTTAGAGCAGGCCGATCCTGAATTTCAAGAAGCGATAGTCAAACACATAATCAAACGCTTTTGTACGCGCATCGATGCCACTGCTGCTCAGAAAAAAGAAATTACCGCCCTGGTAGAAAAAAGACGCGAGGCCAATAGCAGCGAGCGAGCTGCGCTGAGAGCCGGCCTCAAAGACTTTATGCACGCGGCCGGCAGCCTCGAAAATTCGCCCGAGTCAGACAAAAGCCTGCGCGACAAAGCGGCGAGCTTGAGGGTTATGCACGAGAAGTTAATGGACGATCGCCTGGAAACATTCTTGAAAATTCGCGCTATGCTCACAAGTGAACAAAAAGAAAATTTGAAAAAATTCGCGCAACATCGGCCCCGGCTGACAAAAGCCATTGAATCAGGAACAGCTCTCTAATATGCAAGGGCGCACCGAAGGTGACATTGATGATCTCGCTGCCGTGAAAGAAACTCTGGCAGGAGATCGTCACGCCTTTGAGAGGCTGGTGGTGCGACATCAAAATCTCATTTTCAATATTCTGGCACGTATGGTAACCGAGCAAGAAGTGGCACGAGATCTCACTCAAGATGCTTTTCTCAAAGCATTTCGCAACTTGCGCCAGTTCGATCAAAAACAATATAGAGCAGTGCGGCCATGGCTGGTAAAAATTGCCACCAACAGCGCTTTAGATTATTTGCGCCAGGTCAAATCAACGGTTTCGTTTGAACAAATCATGAGCGAAGAACCCTATCTGGAGCCGATTTCAGCCAGCGATACCAGCATTGATGTTGAGCGAATTTTGTTTGTCGAAAAACTCAATCAAGCACTGAGTCTTTTACCTTTGCGATACAGACAAGCATTTATTCTGCGCTATCAATATGAGTTTAGTTACGATGAAATAGGCAAAGCCATGCAAGAAAACGAAAACACGGTGCGCACACTTTTGTTCAGGGCCAAAGAACGCTTGCGCAAACTGATTCTCACCACGGGGAAAGCCGACAATGTCAATGGTCTGTAATAAAATCAAAGAAGATCTCGACAGTTTGTTTGATCAAATTGTCGACACGTCACTCTCTGGTGCAGATGCAGCTAGCCTCTCGCTGCCGGCCATCTGTCAGGCTCACCTTTCTCATTGTCAGAACTGTCGCGATTATCACTCTGCTAATTTGATGTTTTTTGAAGCGGCTTCAACGCTACCCACGCTGGCAGTACCCCGGCATGAAGAATTGACCGCAAGCATTATGCAAGCGGTCATGGCTGAAAAAGGCAGCGACAACTACTTGGCTGCACAAGGAGCGATACCAGTGCATGCTGGCGCGTCTGCGCGCAAACACGATCTCTGGCTACTGTCGACATCATGCCTTGCTTTTGCGACCATGACCGCTTACGGCAGCACTCTAGACGAATCGTTTTGCAATATCACGGCCTGGTTGATTTCACTTTTGCTTTTGCTGGCGCTGAAACCGCTAATTGAAAAAGCTACTGAAAAAGAAGTGCCGGCATGAAATACTTGATCGCACTTTTTCTAGCACTGGGCCTGACGCTGTTGCCGGCAACGGCTCAACCAGTCACAGTACAGCACGATACCGCAGCGCTAATGCTCGACCCAGCCCTGCGCCGACCTTTTCTCTTTGTGCGCGAAATGATCAACCAGAAATGGCCGGTGGGCAGGTTTTTCATTTTGCTTTTGCTTACCGCTGGGCTGACCAAACTTATAATTCCTGGTCTGGTAGGCGGCAGCCTCAGGCGCATCCGGCAGAAATTTTTCGCCGCTGTGGCCTGCGCCCTTTTATATTCCACCATATTGTTTAGCGCCGCTCGAGTTGCCTTTCACACCACCGGCTTTGAACCGTTGGCACTTCTATGTCTGGCTCTGGTGCAGGGTGGTTTTGTGGTTGGCCTTGGCCTGGGGGCGAATCTTTTTGCCACCATTTTGCAGCTTAAGTTTATTGGCGCCAGGCAGCTCAGTACGGTCAAAAACAATTTGCTCTATATAGTTTGCCTCCTGGCAGTTGTGGCGCTGCTCACTCTGATTTCAACGGTACCTGAAATATGGCGCTTTCCGCGCATCGGCAATCGCGTAGTGATTTTGGTTGCTATGATTGGATTAGGTGGACTGATTTGCCATTTCCGCTTGAGGTTCAAGGGCGAAGAATGAAAGTATTGCTGGCAGTGGACGGCTCTCCTTGCTCTAAGTTAGCAATCGATTCGATTGCCGGTCGGGTCTGGCCTGCTGACACAGTTTTCAAAGTGTTAACGGTATTAGAACCATTTCACCCTGAGTTGGCCGGTTGGCATTCAGGCTATGTGCCGCTGGCCCTAGAAGCTCAGCAAGAACGTCTGAACGAGGCCAGAACACTGGTAGAAGAAACCGCCGCCTTGCTGGCGACAAGCTGCCAGCAGCCGGGCACTGAGGCTGTGAGTAGCGAAGTTCTGGAAGGCAATGTCAAAGAAAGAATTGTCGAATGCGCCCGTGAGTGGCACGCAGACATGATTGTGATGGGCTCGCACGGTCGCCAGGGCATCGAAAAGCTGTTTCTGGGCAGCGTTTCGCAGGCTGTTCTGACAGAGGCGCCGTGCTCGGTAGAAATTGTCAAAACAAACGCCCAGTCTAATTAAAGAGCTGAGCGCTGAATATCTAAAGCCAGGGCAGTTTTATGTCTCGTCTGGGCCTGAGTAAGGCTCAAAGAAGGCCTTACGTGCGCCCAGGGCAAGAAAAGTAAAAGTGCTGAATCCAAGCACGATGAATATGAAAATTACCGGGTCTGTCTGAAAAGTTGTCATCTAATTAGCTCACAAAAGACTGATCCATCTATATCCAATAATACCTTTGAACTGAAATTATAAACATTTGAACTTCAAACCGTAGGTATTTTAATAAAACCCGATCCCCTTGTAATTTACCCAAGGGGGCCAATTAGCGGCCCTTAAGGAGCTCCTTACTACCAGAACTTATGTGCTATAACTTCTCAGTTACCATCGATTAGATTGGAATTCCGCTCACAGGGAGAATGGCACTGATGACAGCTTCAAAACGGTACGTACCCGTATGCCTGGTCTGTCTATTAATAGCAGGCACGAGTGCAGCCATGGCCGGCCCCACTTCCATGCTCGATCCGTATAGCGGCGTTCAAGCACCCACGGCTAAAGAAATCGAAGCAAAAACCAATAAGGCCAGAGCCAAAAAGGGTCTGCCACCGATTCACGCTGCTCAATTAAACAGCTCCACAGTGGTGGAAGACGCAACTTTGAGCCCGACTACTTATGTCACTGCTCCAGGCGGCGGCAACGGGAAAGTGGTCAAAGGCAACGATATCGCCGAGTCTAAAAGCTCTGCACCGGGCAAAGGCGGCAAAGTATTCGGTTTCGGTATGCCTAACATCAGCATGCCAAAAGTAGGTTTGCCCGGCTTCGGTAAAAAATCTGAAAAGAGCGAACCTGAAGTAAAAGTAGCCAAAGCTCAAAAAGCAGCTCCTCAAAAAGACAGTGTTCTAAGTGATCTAGAACCTGAAACTCCAGTAGCCAAAGAAACTGCAGTGGCAAAGGAAACTGTAGTAGTTGAAACAACCAAGACCGCCGCCGCTCCTTCAAACGATGGCAATGTGTACACCAAGACTCTTAAAAACACCACAAGCGGCATGGTCAACGGTAGCAAGAAAATCGGCAGCGGCATCGCCAGCGGTGCAAAAGCGTCCGGCGGCTTCTTCGCTAAAGGTGCTTCTATGGTCGGTCATGGCTTTAAAGCCACCGGCGAGAAAATCAAAGACGGCGGTAGCAGCATGGGTAAAATGGCCCACATGCCTCATCTATTCAAAAAAGGTGAAAGCCGGGTGGCCAACAACGGTCTGCCTCAACCATTCCCTAAACAAAGCGCCGAGACCAAAGCCAAGCTAGCGGCTAAAGCGCCAAAAGCTAAAGCTTCAGCTCCATCAGCCCTTTCGCAACCAGATGGTCTGGCCGCTGAAAGCAGAACCGCCATCGCTCAACCAGATGATCTGGTGCAAGAATCGAATCCCGCGCCTAAGACAGCTGCAGCTAACGTTCCACTGGGCGTGAATGACGAACTGGTGCCTGACTCTAAAAGAGGCAAAAAAGGTGGATTGTCTTTACCGAAATTCAATCTCAATCCTTTTGCAAAGAAAGTCGCCGGTAAAAAACAGAACACTCTTTAGTCTTGGCTCAAAGCAATACTGAAATAGAAAGCAATATGTGGCGTGTACGGCAAACCGTGCGCGCCACAACGCTAATTGCCCCGCTGGCCTTGCGAAAGCAACTGGGCCGGCCGCTGCTCATCGCCAGCGAAACATTCCAGCATACTGGCTCTTTCAAGTTTCGCGCGGCATACTGTGCCGCACTCTCAAGTAACAGCAGTCATCTATTGACCGCCTCTTCCGGCAATTTCGGCGCCGCCCTGGCTTATTCTTGCAGCCTGCTCAACAAGAGCTGCACTGTCGTGATGCCGCATCAATCGTCGGCGGTAAAAGTGGCCGCGGTAAAAAGTTTTGGCGCCAGCGTCGAGCTTGTAGATGTGAGCGTGGTCAGCCGTGCTCAAAGAGTGGCTGAGCTGGGCGCTCAAATAGACGACGTTGATGTGCTCAGTGCCTACGACGACCTGCGTGTCATTGCCGGCAACTCAACGTTAGGTGAAGAAATTGCCGAGCTTGAGAAGAGCGGCCAGTATGATTTTAACTGTGTGGTTGCCCCTATGGGTGGTGGCGGTCTCACTGCTGGAATCATTCAGGGCTTGCGGGCGAAAGGCTCTAAACTAGAGGTCTTCGCTGCTGAGCCGGCACTTGGTGATGACGGTCGGCGTTCACTGGCTGCCGGCAAAATTATCGCCAACGATTTTGAGCCTGCCACCATCGCTGATGGCGCCCGCACCCTCGCTCTAGGCAAGCACAATTTTGAGATTTTAAAAACCGGTCTATCTGGCGTCATGGTGGCCAGCGAGAGCGAAATTGAAGAGGCTGTGCGGCGGCTCTTTCTCAACCAGCTCAAATGCGAGCCCACGGGCGCTCTGGCGCTGGCGGCACTGATTGGCCAGGACCAAGACAGTATGTTGATGCTGCACTCACCCAGGTACAAACCACTGCTTGTAGTCAGCGGCGGCAATGTTGAGGCAGCGGTCTACTCTCGCATTATTTCGGCCTAAAAAGAAACCGGCCGATTGCTCGGCCGGTACAATTTGAACGCTCAGTTTGAATGAACAAATCAATTAGCGCTTGCAGCTTAGACTGCGTTTACGCTCAGTCTCTCTCTTTCAGCCTGAACAATAGTTGCGGCTTTAGGCAGACTGCGTGGGAATTCGCGTCCTCTCATCAATACTTGTTTCTCATAACTTTCGGGCTTGAAAATTTGAGCGAAGTATTCAATGGCATCGTCTACGTTGAAATCACGACAAGAGAAAATGTCGAGTGTAGCGAAACCTTTTTCTGGGAAAGAGTGAATCGAGATATGTGATTCGGCGATCAACACTACTCCGCTTACTCCCCAATCGTCTTCTACAGCACCGTGATAGGTAAAGACGTAAGGCGGCATAATCTTAGTCATATCAAGCTTTGCTGGATAAGCATCAAGAGCTTGACTCATTAGTGTCATGTCAGCCAAAAGTTCTTTTGGGCAGCCATAAGCTTCAAGGATCAAATGTGGTCCAAACATGTTTCTTCCCCCTTGGGCTGCTCTAGGTGAGCAGCAATGAAATTGGTATCCGAGAAGTTCAGGAAGTTGTTTAAGAAGCGGGAGCCTTGGCTTTTGCTTTATATTCTCTTTCCTGCGGGGTACACGAAACGCTTATCTACACCAGATTAAGATTAGACAGGGCCTGGGAGTTGGGCGTTGTGTGGTGCATCAACCTCCATAATGAAGATAGATCGAAAGACGTATTCTACAGGAAATGTTCCGGCTGTAAACAAAATTGCTCTTAAGGGGCGAACTTGCTCTTTACTTTGCTTCAGACTCAGGCTGGGCCAAGCTAGATATGGATCTTGTTGACGCGCACTTTGACCGTTTCGGCAAAGTTGGTTTCGATGGCGGCGGGCAGACTGGAGGCCGCATCTACCCAGAACTGCGCGCCAACGAGAATGGCCGAGGAGCGCTTGCCTTGAGGGAAGTGCAGCAAAACCGGATCTTCGCCTTTGTGCAAAATCAGCAAATCTTTCAGTCTGTGCAAGTCGGAGAACGACTGATTGGTACTGAAGATAACGTCAACCATAGACGCGTCACCGATGCGACGAATACTGGAGCCCATCACTGAAGTGCTCTCGTCGTTCTTCTTCACCTTGCCTTTTACAAGCAGCAGCGACTGAGGCAAAAGCACGTCAGAAGAAACTTTCTCCAGCGCTTCGCTATATAGAACAATTTCAGCCTTGCCGGTCAGGTCTTCCAGGTGAATGATGCAGAGCAGTTTGTTCTGCTTGGTCAGTTTTTTCTCAATGGAATTAGCCAGGCCACCGAGAATGACAGTGGTGCCATCTGGCGACTCTTTCATCTCTTTAACCGAGTGAGTGGTCAGATACCGCAAACGATTGGCAATACGCTTAAGCGGATGGCTGGTGACGTAAAATCCCAGCAGCTCGTGCTCCATGGTTTGCAGCTCGCCTTCACCAAACTCAGAAGGATCGCCAACCATAGGCGTCTCTAAATTGATTCCCTGCGATTCGCCCAGGCTGAACAAACTAATTTGCCCGGTGTTTTTGGAAGTCTGCCTACGGTTGGCGGCATCTACCAGCGAATCAAGATTGGTCAGAGCTTGCTTGCGGCTCATACCGAGGCCGACGCAGGCTCCCGATTTGATCAAAGATTCTAGTGACTTTTTATTGACCAGGCGCAAGTCGATACGGTCAAGAAAATCTTGCATGGTGGCAAAGATGCCGCCCCGTTCTCTTTCAGCAACAATGGCTTGTACAGCGGCATCACCGAGGCCTTTGGTGGCAGAAAGACCAAAGCGAATAGCGCCACCATCTGAGGTGAAGTCAGATCCCGAGACGTTCATATCTGGCGGCAGAATGTCGATATTCATGGCCTGACATTCGGCAATGTAGCCTTGCACTTTGTCGGTATCTGACGACACTGATGAAAGCACCGCCGCCATGTATTCCACAGGATAGTGTGTTTTCAAATAGGCGGTTTGATAAGTGACTACGCCATAGGCTGCGCTGTGTGATTTGTTAAAGCAGTACTCGGCAAATTGCACCATGATGTCGAAAAGATTGTTGGCGATTTCCGGGCTGACCGAATTTTTGGCGCAACCTTCCACAAACAAAGCACGCTGCTTCTCCATTTCGGCAGGCAGCTTTTTACCCATAGCCCGTCTCAGCAGATCTGCCTGGCCAAGGCTGTAGCCACCAAGCACCTGAGCGATTTGCATGATCTGTTCTTGATAAACAATCTGACCATAAGTAGGTTTGAGAATGGTCTCAAGCAGAGGCGTTTGATATGTAATTTTGGTTTTGCCGTGTTTGCAATCGATGAATTTATCGATCATGCCTGAATCGAGTGGGCCAGGTCGATAAAGAGCGATCAGAGCAGAAATGTCTTCCATATTAGATGGGCGCATGTCGCGCGCCACTTGTTTCATACCGGCGGATGTTTCTAGCTGAAAGACACCGGCTAAATCTCCATTTGAAATTGTCTGGAAAGTTTTTTCGTCATCGAGCGGAATTTTGTCTGGAATAATCTCGATGCCGCGCACTTCTTTAATACGCTTGCAAGCTTTATCGATCATGGTCAAGTTGCGCAGACCAAGGAAGTCCATCTTCACAAGACCGACGTAGGCTGCGTCTTCCATGTAGTACTGAGCGATGATGGTGCCGTCATTGTTTCTTTGCAGTGGAATCATTTCTTCCATCGGCACATCTGAAATGACAACGCCGGCGGCGTGCATACCAAAGGTTTTGTTGCAGCCTTCCAGTTTGCGCGCCAGATCAATTACTTGCTTGGCATAATCATCAGTCTGGTAGACCTTTTTAAACTCCGGGTGCTCCTCTACCATTTCATCAAGAGGAGTTGGCTTACCGCGCACCACCGGTACCATTTTGGCCAGTTTATTCGATTCGCCGAAAGGAAATTCCAATACCCTGGCCACATCTTTGATTACGGCCTTCGAGGTCATGCGGTTAAAAGTGATGATCTGCGCCACTCTGTCTTCGCCGTATTTTTCGGCGCAATACTTAATTACTTCGCCACGGCGTTCGATACAAAAGTCGGTATCGATGTCGGGCATACTCTTACGCTCTGGGTTCAAGAAGCGCTCAAAGAGTAAGTTGTAGCGCAGTGGATCGATATTGGTGATACCGAGAGCATAGGCGACAATGGAGCCCGCTGCTGAACCTCGACCAGGGCCAACAGGAATGTCTTTTTTGCGGGCGTAATCAATGAAGTCGGCAACGATTAAAAAGTACGAAGCAAAATTCATGTCTTCGATTACTTTCAGTTCGCGAAAAGCACGATCTTCAATTTCTTGACTCCACTCGGGAAAGCGCTCTCTCAGGCCGTCGAAGACCAGGCGATTGAGATAGCTTTCGGCAGTGTGACCCTGAGGCACTTCAAAATTAGGCAAGCGCGGCTCGCTGGCTAACTTAACCATCTCGACTTTGTCGGCAATTTCAAGGGTGCTTAAAATCGACTCCTCGATAATTTCAGTATCGAGGTGATCGCGAAAAAGATAAGCCATCTCGTCGCCGTTTTTGATGTACTCCCAACCGGTAAATTTCATGCGGTTAGAGTCGGTGACGTTTTTGCCCATCTGAATGCAAAGCAGGCAATCATGCGCCTTGGCGTCTTGCTTATTAGTGAAGTGGCTGTCGTTGGTGCAAGTCAATTTGATTTTCAACTCACGGGCAATTTGCACAAGAGCGCGGTTGACTTTGCGGTCTTCGGGCATGCCGTGATCTTGTATTTCAATGTAATAGTTTTCGCCGAATGTTTGTTTATACCAGTCGGCTACTTCTAAAGCTTTTTTGTAATCATCTTTGAGCAGGTGCTGGCAAAGCTCGGCTCCTAGACAGCCTGAAAGAATGATCAAGCCATCTTTTTGCGCCTCAAGCATCTCTTTATTGATGCGTGGTTTGTAATAAAAACCCTGCAAGTGCGCCCGTGAATTTAAGCGCACCAGATTGCGATAACCTTCTTTATTGCGCGAGAGCATAGTCAGGTGATAGAGCGGTTGCTTGGCCGATTTGTCTTTGATGTCACCATCGATAATGTATGCTTCGCAACCAATGATTGGTTTGAGGCCGCCTACTTCCTGACACTTTTTTGTCAGCTCAACAGCACCGTACATGACACCATGATCAGTAATCGCTACTGCCGGCATATTTTCGGCCTTGGCTTTCTTCACCAGATCCTTAATCATGGTGGCGCCATCGAGCAGACTATATTCGGTGTGCAGGTGCAGTGGTACGTACGGACGAGGACTCATAACAGCTCCCGGCAATGCCAAATAGCGCTTGACTGAGATTTTTCACTCAGCCACTCTAATTCTAAGTAATTCCCTCTTATTACTACGTCCAACCAAAGCCAAAAGTTCAATATCTTTGCCAATATTTGCCGATTTTCTCAAAATTTAAAGCCAGAACAGAACAGGAAGGCTGGAGCCTTCCTGTTCTAAAAGCTTATTGGCCTGAAAATAGCTTTTAGACTATCAACTCCTTCAAATGAGAAGTAAGTCTAGAGCGGGATACTCGTCTGCGCGAGGTTGTTGTGCGGTGGGCGCCCTGGGCGTCAGCTTCGACCGGATATTCTTTCAACATCACGTCAGTCACTTCCTCCAGTTCAAGTTTGGCAATTGCTTGCCTGAACCACATCTGTAGGCATCGTCTTTCATCATTTGAGAGGGTAGTCTCGTTCATTTTAATTGCTCTCCTTACAGGCCAACCAGGGGAAATTCGTACCGCCGATACGCAACACATATACGTAGAGCGGAAGTTCTCTTTCAAGCGTCTAAACAGTTATTCAGCGTCCTTTTGAAGCCATGCATCAGGAGTGAATCCGCTTGTCCTTGTTTCGATTGTAAGGCCATATCAAGAGGAAGCAATGCTTGACATTTAATGTAGAGATAAAGAAACGCTAACCATCACGCTTTTGCTCTAAAAAACAAAAGGAATAATTTTAAACCGAGGCGCTGGAACTTGGTCAGGCAGGCGTTCTTGAGCGCCCTCAATTTTTGCGATGCGCCACTTCATGAAAACCAAAATTCCTGGAATTGCTGCCAGTGGAAACCATGTCAGGTGAGAAAGTGCCAATCCAACAGCACCAATTATGATACCGAGGTAATGAGGATAGGCAATTTGAGCCGGCTTTTGCCCCGCTTTTTCTTTAGCTTTGTCCGCGGCCGCTCCCTTGATGAAGAGCCATGCTCCAAAAACCGTCAGCACCAGGCCAACATAAGCCAGGGGATAAAACAGTTCATAGGGGCCAAAGAGCGCGAGCTTCATGCGCATACATAGAAGGGCGCTGGTGAGGTATAGGCTAAAATAAGTGAGATAACCGAGGCGCTCATTCCACTGGGCCAGTGTGCGCGGCTTGAGCCAGGCGGCCATTTTGGCCGGGTCAAGCTTGAAGCCGATAAGAAAGGCGGCAATAAGAGAGATAGCATAAAAGATATATTGGGCCTGTTGCAAAAATGTGCGCGGCAGCGGTTTGCCCACACCCAGCGGCGGAGTCAAAACAAAAACTGCCGCAATCAGTGTGCAAATCAAAGCCGCTTTCAGGCGCATAAGAATGTTATTGCTATTACTTGTGCTAACACCAACACTACCGGTGGTGCCTGGCTTTGGCCCAGTTTGCTCAGGCTCAGACAACCTGAGGCGCACTCAAATGTTTGAGTGAGAAACGCACCAGTTCTTCAGCGCTGTCGGCAGCCAGTCCGGTTTCTTTTGCTTTTTTCAGAGCACTATGAATTTCAGTGGCGGTATAACCGAGATTACCAAGAATCTCAGTCACTTCCTCAAAGATGGCTGATTTGCCGATGCCTGAAGTGCTTGGCTCAAAGGTCTTATTAGCCAGTGTTTGCGAGAAGGCTTCGATTTTAGTTTTCAACTCTAAAATAATTCGCTGAGCTACTTTTGTGCCCACGCCAGGCGCTTGCGAGATCATTTTTTGATTTTCGGTTAAAACAGCCTCGACCAGAGTTTCGATACCTAGAGTGCCAACGAGACCCAGGGCCAGTTTGGGGCCGATTCCGGTGACAGACTGCAATAGATTGAAAAGCTGACGCTCGCTGTTATCGCGAAAACCAAAAATCGTCCACTCGTTTTCACGAATAGCGACCGACGTGTGCACAGTGACGGTATCACCCGGTTGGCCAAGCAAAAGCAAAGTCGAATGAGCTACAGCCAGCTCATAGCCCACGCCGTTAACATCCAGCACCAATCTATCTACTGGGCCGCCGGACATTTCTTTGACTACAATTTGGCCTTTTAAATATGCCAGCATCAGCGCACCGTCTCAGTTGCTATTCGGCCATGAGAGTCATGTTGCCGCCGCTGCTATGAGCGTGATCTACAGCGGCGCGGCCATGGCTCATCAAAAGCTTGCCTTCATCGTCCATATGTTTGGCAAATTGACAAATTCCCACTGAAACTGTCACCGCCTGTGACTCGGCGCCCACAGCAAAAAGTGAGGTGGCAACCGAGGTGCGCAAGCGCTCAGCAACTTCAATGGCACCTTCTTTGGTGGTGCACGTGAGCACGACGGTAAATTCGGCGGTGTTGGTGCGCACCACAATATCTGATTCGCGCATCTGCTTGGCAACAAGCTGGGCCACCTGACTGACTACGGTGTCAAAGTTAGCCTGGCCGGTCTTGAGCAATTGCTGATGGTGATCAATTTCCATAATCACCAGTGAGAATGGCACACTGTAACGCTTGGCCTGACGAATGCCTATTTGCATAAACTCATCAAGGTAGCGGGCGCTTTTCAGTTCAGTCAAAGTATCGGTCAGCGATAATTCTTTGAGCTGAGTTTCCTTGCGGCGCAATTCGTCGCGCAAAGCCTTTTCTTTTAAAACTGCTTTGACCCGCGAAAGCAGTTCATTAGCCTCGGCTGGTTTGAAAATGATGTCTTCGTTGCTGGCATCGCCAGTGAATGTAGGCAGCGGCTTGTCGCGGGCTGCCAGAAAAATTATGGGAATGACTGAAGTTTTATCGTCGGCCTTGAGGCGGTTGTAGACTTCCATTCCGCCCATCAGGGGCATATGCAAATCGAGAATGATGGCATCGGGAGTACGCACTTTACAGGCGGCGATTGCTTTGAAGCCGTCGTTGGCCACACTGGCTGCATAGCCGGCTTTCTTCAGCACCTCACTCAATAAAGTGGTGACCGCTTGTTCGTCATCGACTACGAGGATAGTGTTGCTTTTCACGTTCAGTTAGTAATCAGTCTTTGAAATGGTGCCAGTTACCGAGGCCTGATTTATAGCAAGCCCAAACTCTGATAATAGCTGGTTGACTTCAATTCAACAACGTATCGGCGGTAAGTTTTGAATTTGCCATTACACAAGCTAAATATGGCCGATTAGCGGCACTGTCAGGCGGCTGTCGTCGAAGGGGCAACCGTCTTCAAGCAGAGCGATATTGGCCGCCACGGCCGCAGTGCACGGGGCTAAATCGAGGCCGCAATCGTCAGTGCCAAAGGCCAGAAGGCGACCATTGCCGCGGGTAAAAAGCTTGAGCGTTCCCTTGACATTGTCGCGACCCAGATGATAAAAACCCACGGCAATTTGAATGATGCCCTGAACTATCTGGCGCTCAGGCAAATCTGCCGGCAAAGTATTCCAGTATTCTTCTAAAGTCTCATGACATTCATAAAAATCCCGGCGATTGAATTCTGCCAGGCCCCGGCTAAAAAGCTCGTCTTCTAAATTGAAGCGATTATCCATTTATGCAAGCTTGGCAACAATTACGACAGTAGAACCGGCAGGCACATTGGCCAGTTCGGCGCGGGCCAGCGCAATTACCTGTTCTTGATCTAGCAAACCGGAGAGATCAATAATTTTGGCGCCCACAAATAAAATCATGGTGGGAATAGTCTTGCCGGCGTCACCCCAGGTGGCGTGAGCCTCAATTAAACTCAATACTGCGGCTTCAGCCTCGTCTCTGGTTGCGGCCCAGGCGTCTCCGCTGGACGCTTGCAGGCGAATAGAGCCCTCTTTATCGAGCACACGCAGCGCCTGTCTGGTGGCGGAAAAGAGACTTAATAATCCGCTATGCCCTTTGCGCCGGGCGGCGAAGACGGCAAAATATTCATTGTGGCAAAGGCTTTCCACATCGCTCTTTGTTACCCGCAAAGAATCGGCCACCAGAGCAATTCTTTCCTCTCCTGTCAGTGCAACCCGGGCGTCCCCGACAGCCAGTTTTGTCGCACCGCTGGCGGTGGCTCTGACAATAGAAGTTTTACTATCGATTTCTACATGCACTTCAATGGTGGCAGGATCCGCGCCCATTTTTTGCACGGCATCAAATACTTCTTGACGCATGGCGAGAATGGCTTCGTTGGCCGATGCCACATTGGCCACCTGGCGCTCTACTGTTTCGCGAATCAGGGCCATGGCAACGCCGATAGCCGAAATAACATCAGCGTGTTGGGCCAGTTGAAAGCGCAACGACATCTCTCTGGCGACGTATGGAACAATTGCCGCCGCACCGCCGCCGCCACCAACCAGGGTGACCAGCTCAGGGTCGAGTTTGTGCTCGGCAATCAGTTTTTTCACTACAGGAATACACTGAGCCGAGGCCAATTTTTGAATGCGCTCAGCCAACTGCTCTTCGGAGCCGTTCCTTAAATGCGCAGCCAGAGCGGTGAAGCTTTGTTTGATAGTCTCTAAATTGCCCCGGGCACAATCACCTTCTGGTACCAGACCAAGTAAATTGGCGGCGCATGTGGGCGTGACGCTGAACTTACCATCACTAGAACCTGTGCGGCTCAAAGCCAGATAATCGGCCGGATCTTTTTTCAGTGGACTTAAAGTCTCTACGGTAAATGTCTCACCGGCGGCCGCAGGCGGGCTGAATGAGGCGTAAGCGAGATTGGCTATGTGAGCGCTGCGCGGGCCAACATGAGTAATTTCGCGGCCGATGCGACTGAGGGAGCCGCCGGCGACGCCCACGGTGCGCACATCGAGTGTGCGCATATAAATGCGGTGGCCGCCAATTTCAGCTGATCTAATTAGAGCGCGGCCATTGGCGATTGCCGATATGTCTGTGCTGGTGCCGCCTACTTCTAAAAATACGCCATCTGAGATGCGCAAGAACATCATGGCCGCGGCCACACCGGCAGCTGGACCCGACAAGATAGAAAGGATAGGACGTTTGCGCATGGCGGCAATATCCATCACTCCACCATCAGAGCGCATGATCATAATCGGAGCGCTGATGCCGGCTTCGCGCACACTCTTTTCGGTAAGGTCAGCGCTTTCAATCATCTTGGGCAATATTCCGGCATTGATAGCCGCTGTGCGTGTGCGCACCTTAAGGCCATAAAGCTGGCTCACTTCAGCACCGGCGGTGGCCAGTATGCCCAGTTCAGCGGCAATTTTCAGCACCAGTTGTTCGCTTTGCGGCTGATCGGGAGCGAACGCTTCGCTGGCGGCAATGGCCGTGCACCCTAACTCTTTTAATTCCAGAATAGTCTTGCGCACCAGATCTGGTGTGATCACCGCTGTGTCGATAAAGCGATGGCTTGTCTCCAGATAACAACCTGCCGCTACCGACACTCGCCCTAAATTAGTCGAAGCCCTGGCGAGAATGGCATTTGTACCCGTGCCCATGCCGATAATGCCCACATGGGCCAGATCGCCTTCGAGTAGTGCGTTGGTAGCCTGGGTGGTGCTGTGGGCAATAAAACTGACTGCAGACGGAGCAATTTTGGCCGACTGCAGAAGCAAATGCAAAGCTTCGACAATGCCTGCGGCCACACCGGCGGCAGCGCGGTGACTGGTGGGCACCATGGCTTTAGCAACCAGACTGGCGGAGGCGGAGTCAATGGCCACAGCGTGAGTGAAGGTGCCACCAACATCGATACCAATGCGATAAAGCGTATCGCTGCTGAGATTTTCGCGCTCAACATGGACGCGATTATTTGTGTTTACCATGGCACAAAACCTTTGACCACCGAAAGGGTCAAACCCATGACCACGGCCACAAGTGCGTAAGGCATGGTCTTGCGCAATATCGCTTGAGTGTCCACACCAAGGTATGTGGCAATCCAGATATTTTGAGTGTTGGTAGGGTCGCACACACCTTGTACCTGACCGACAGACATGAGCATGCCCATAACAGCTTGAGGTGTCAGTGTGGTCACTTTGACAGTGAGGGCAACTAAACCGCTACCCATGCCCCAGAGACTGAGTGGGCCGCGGTACAAAGCCAGTGGTGATGCCAGGGCGAAAACCAGTATGTAAGCAAGCGGCATCACTGGCACCACAGCTTTGATAATCGGAGCGATGGCGTCGGAAACTTTGGGATCCATCACTGCCGTTATCAACATACCGATGCCCATCATGAGTAATACTGCTGGAATGACGTTGCTGACACCGTCGATGATTGAGCGGGTGAGCAAATTAATCGACTGATTGCACCAGGTGGTGAGCACTCCGTAAACCAGGCCGATGATAAAGGCCGGGATAATTTCCCAACGAAAAACTAAGACAAAAAACAAAGGAATGATAGGCGTCAGCAAAGCAATGCCTGGCAGGTCTGCGCTCTTACGCCAGTGGCGCCAGGCGGCAAACAAGCTGAGAGCAAGCAAGCTCACACCTGCCACCATATACGACACCGCTGGAGGTTCTTTAGCGGCCACTCCAGCAGGAGTAAAGTTTGCCACCAGCGGATAAAGACCGGCTAGCAAAAGCGCTCCCAGTCCAAGAAATTTCAAGTTGCGCCGATCCTTTAATTCCATCGCCAGAAAAAGCAGAACCACAAAACAGATAATCAGCGAAAATGGTGCCACAAAAGAAACGATGGCCGGTTGCTCTACCTTTAAGACATCGGTATAAAGCTGCCAGTTAGTGAGATTGAACATTCCCCCCAGAGAAATGCCAAAAAGGAAAAGCCCAGCGGCTGCCAGGGCCGGGATACCAAGGGAAAGCATCACCGGCAAAATGATGGTACCTACCATAATTACAGCGCCGAGGCCCCCCAGTGTAGAAAACAAAAGGGCGGTCACCGCAGTGAGCAAAATGCCCAGCAAATAAGGATTGTCGCCAGCAAACTCAGCTACCCAGCGCACCAGAGCCCGGGCCATGCCGTGCTTGTTCATCAGCTCGGCCAACATGGCGCCGAACATAGTAGTGGTGTAGGCGGCGTGCAGTTTAAGGGAGCCCGCGCTCAACACATCTTTAACGATATGTTTGGGCTCGACGCCTCCAATCAGGGCGATAGCGAAAGCCATAATAGGCAGGGCCAGAAGTGCAGAAATTCGCCTGGCATACATAAACATAGCCATGACCAGAAAAACTGCCAGGCATAGTATTCCAGTGAGCAAAGCGAATAATTCCCTCTATATAAGAACAGCATTAATTTGCCACAGACTAGCAATTTCGGCCGCTGTTTAGCAATGTGCCGCTTCTATATCAAAAAGGGTACCAAAATGAATTTTAGCCGCCCGTTCAGGCGAGAATGCCACGGGTGCCAATTTCATTTTCAGGCATGGGAGGACTACGGAGTGATGGGGATTTTCCCCAATCGACTTGCCCTTGACAGGCACTTAAGATGCCTATCACAAACCCCGAAACCCGTGGAAGGCAAAGTCAGAAAGCTGACAAGCCACAATTTTCTTGGAGAACCTAGCCAATGCCTCAAACCATTAATCACGCCAAAGAAATTTCGGTCGACGCTGATAAAATCCAAAGTGATGGTTCAGTCAATAACGAAGCTCGTTCGCGACTGGCACTGGAAATGCTCAATCCAAGTTCAAAGACTGATGGCGGCGTATCGGGCACCATCAGAGCAACATCGGTCCTGGCTGGCGGCCTAATGGACGGAATGACCAATGGGGTTTCGCACTCGGCAGAGAATAAATTGCAAACGGCCACCACTGTGGCCGAGAGTTTTGCTGTAGGTTACGGCCTTTCAGCAGTTTCGAAAATGGGCAAATTTGGCAAAGCCGGAGCGGTAGCAGCCGGCCTCGGCATGGGTGCAGCCTGGGTCTACAGCGAATTTAACGCCGGCAGACCGCAAGCGACTTTCGACGCAGTTACCGACGCCTATCACTCGGGCTCTCACATGGAAGCCAATCGCAAAGCCGTAGCCAATAATGGCGGTGCCATCCTCTTTGACGTGGCACTGGCCGGTACTGCCGGCGGACTCGGTATGAAGACCGGCATGTCGACCATTAAAGGCAACTGGCATGTAGACGCCCTTGCTTCAGGAAAAAGTCATCTGGGCAAAGTCACCGACTTTTTGGGCAAAGAAAATGTCAGCGGCTTGTCGCGCAATTTCGCTGGTAAAGACGGTACTACAAGTACTGCCGGTGTCTTCGAGCAAGTAAAAGAGCTGGTCAATACCAAACCTAAAGCGACAGGCTCATTTGCCGACCTGAAAGCACAGCTGAAAAAATCGGCGCTGAATGAAGACGGCGTAATAGTCGGCCTCAAAGGCAAGCTCACTGAAGTTCACCAACAAAATCTTAGCCTGGCCGGCAGAGAAACTCAGCTCACCAGCAAAATAGCCAAACAGCTACAAGAGAAAGAAACTCTTTCTGGTGTGCCTGCTGAAAAAGGGCAACTAACCAGAGCCCAGGAAAATTTAAAAGCGACAGAAGAATCGGCTCGCACCATTGAACCTAAGCGCCGCGAGCACGACAAACTGTTCCGCGAAAGAGAAGAATTGCGCGGCAAAATTACAGAAGCCTCTACACCAGATGGCCGACCAACAGCTGGAAAACAAGCCTTCGATTCAAAAAATCAGGATTTCCGCAACGCTAAAACTGCTTTTGAAGAAGCCAAAGCAATGGGCGGACCTGAAGCAATGACTCGCGCCAAACAGCGAGTCAGCGACGCCGAACTGGCACTGACTGCTGCTGAACAAGCGAAGCCAGGCAAGATAGCCTTGCTGGACGAACAAATCAAAGCCACCGAAGCCGAACTGGGCACCGTCCGCGGTGAACGCCAATCGTTGAATGCCAGCGCTCAAGAGCTGGTCACCACTCACCAAAAACGTATGGGTGAGCTGGAAGCTGACCCAACCAAAATAATTAAAGTAGAAAAAGTAGAAAAAGTAGAAAAAGTTGCGGCTGCCAAACCAGTGGCTAAGCCCGTTGCTGAAGTTAAAGTAGCTGAGGTTGTCGCTAAAGAAGTACCTGTTGCCGAAGTAATTCCTGAAGCTGTTAAACCTGCAACCGACGGTCACAAAGCAATCGCTGAAGCCCTGGCCGAAGTCACTGCAAAACCTGAGCCTGTTGCCGTTGTTAAAGAAGCGGCACCGGTTGAATTAGCTCGTGAAATTGCAAGCAAACCTGCTCAAGTAATTGTCGAGACAGTGAAAGTCAGCCAAGCTTTAGAAACCGCACGCGGCAATGCCCACAATATTGTGGACGCGAACAAGCTGGTGCGCGAAATCGAAGTCAATCGCAAGACCGTGCTGGATATCGACAGCAATGTCTATAGGGCCAGACCCGGCGAGTCTATAGCTGAAACCAGACTGAAAGCCGAACAAAATATTCAAAGAGCACAACAAGATCTGGGCGGCGATCGCGGACCATCGTACACCCGCGCGCTAAAAGTAGTTTCGCAATACGCTAAAGCAGTGTCGAAAGAACTGGCGCAAACCGGAGACTCTGGCAAACGCGGACATATAGCCACACAATCGGTCGCCGAACTGGAAGGCATGATGAACGGCCTGCCAAACTCGTACAAAGGCTTCCGCGAAAAACTGGGCGATTTGCGCGAACCAGGACGCGGCGTCAATAATGGTTCACCCGAAAAACGTCTGGCCGACATTCAAGAGCACCTTGAAGCCAAAACCAGATTGCTGGACGAAACCAGAAATCGTCAATTGCATGATATCGCTGAAAACCAACCGATTCTCAAAGAAATTCTCGACCGCCAGAACGGCGGCACTCTCCCTGAAGACGGCACCATCGTTCTCTTCGGTAAAAACGGACGCTTCATCAATCAACCTGGCACCCGTTCGCCGCACTTCATTGAAGTCTCACGCCTGGCCGAACACGGAGTAGGCGCTGACGGAGCTGGTTTCAACCGCTTCACCAACAATGTGGATGATATTGCCGGAATGGTGGTGCTCAAACCCATTTACGAAAACGGCGTTAAAGTACAACTGAACAAAGGCAACAACTCAGGCGGCAGACCGGTTTATAAAAAGATGGTGGCTGATGTCTTTGGCGCAGTGCCTGAAGAAGTTTCAGTCAACGATAATTTCGTCCAAATTCTCAATAAATTTGGTCCGGAAAGAAATGGTCAGCGCTAAACTAATTGACTATTTTGCGACGGCAAAGCATGACGCACCGCTGGAAATAGAGGCAGCAGCGTTGGCTTTAATGGTGGCGGCATAGTCAGGATTAAGCGCATTGAAAATGGTGGCGGCATCGGTGACGATTGCGGCCAGAGTTTCAGGAGTAATCGCTTGAGCAGCATCAGAAATCGATTGATCCGGGTTGCAATGGCTCTCAACAATTAAACCGTCGGCACCGCAGGCAATGGCAGCTCTTGAAAGTGGGGCGATGAAATCACGCTTGCCCACCGCATGCGATGGATCTACCACTACCGGCAAACTGGTCAGTGATTTTAATATGGCCACGGCAGAGAGATCGAGAGTATTGCGTGTGCGATTTTCAAATGTGCGAATACCGCGTTCGCATAAAATCACCTGCAGATTACCCTGCAACAAAATATATTCCGCTGCTTGCAAAAGTTCGTCGATGGTAGCGGACATTCCACGTTTGAGCAAAACCGGTTTGCGCTGCCGCCCAAGCTCTTTTAAAAGCTCATAATTAAACATGTTGCGGGCGCCCACCTGGAAAACGTCGACATAAGGGGCTGATGGTTCGATTTGTTCGATTGAGACAACTTCGCTCACAACAGGCAGACCGTTCTGCAAACCGGCTTCTTTCATATACTTGAGGCCATCGAGACCGAGACCCTGAAAATCATATGGCGAAGTGCGTGGTTTGTAAGCACCACCACGGAGGGCAACGGCTCCAGCACTTTTGACGGCTCTGGCCAATTCGATAATTTGCTCGCGCCCTTCAATAGCGCAGGGTCCGGCGATCATAATCGGAGGTAGTCCGCCGCCCAGTTCTACGGCATCGGCGCCGCCCGAAATGCTGATTGAGCCGTGCGGTACTTCTTTAACAAGCGGACTGCTGCTCATGCGCACAACTTTTTGCACACCTTCCATCTGACTAAAGATATGTCCAGGCAAGGTGTCGGCGTCGGATAGCACTACAACCAGGGTAGTTTTGGCGCAGCGCACCACTTTGTTTTCCAGGCCGCGCTCGGTGAGGTTCTGACAGACCTTGTCCACCAGTTCTTGTTTGGCATTTCCCAGCGACAGAATCATCTTTGTCTGTTTCCTGTTAGGGGTGTTTCCGATACCGACTCTCTGAAGTTGTATCGGCCGTCTGTTTTTGGGGTACCGGCAAAAATCGCTCGGCGCTCGCTTAGACTTCCTGTTGAAATCATGGCACAGTTTGTCAAGAATCTATCCAAGACTCTCGTACTGTAAGCTCCTATTATAGGCCGAGCAGTTGGGGGCCAGAGGTCAGATGGAAGGAAAAGTCGCCACCCTGGCTCAGTTCAGTTTCTCTTCTGGTTAAAAAGGGTAGTGGTAAATAGCATTTAATGATTTCCAATTTTGAAGCAACATGACAGATAGCAACGACAAACCTTCGCGCTGGCAGAGTTTTGCTGCCCTGAAACGCTTTTTTAAGGCCTCCTGGTGGCGTCATGCTCTGGCCTTCGCCCTGGCCTTTGTGCGCTATTTCAAAACGCCGGTGATTTTGAGCACCATCGGCTCCCTATTTCTGGTGGCTTCCTTTCAGATTATTAGCTCGCTCAAACCGGGGCCCGACGGATCCATTAACGGCAACGAAGCTATTCCTACTCTTTTCGGTTACGCCAGCTGCTCCATAGTCGCCGGAATCTTTATGCTGATTGCCATCTTTATGGTGGTCATGCGATTGGCCGGCTTCAGTCGGGCCTTTCTTAAATTCCCGCTGCAACTAATCGGTAGCGCCGATTATAAAAAACAAATAGACACACAACTGGCGGAAGGCCTGGCAACGGTAAAAGCGCACAAAGTCGATTTATTCAAAGCCTGGCTCGTAAGCACCGTGATTATGATTCCTATGCTTTTTGTCTGGTGCTCAAGCTCATTTGTGGTGGCCGGCCTGACACCGCAAATGGTGGAAGCGATGCAATTGCCGCCTGGGCCGATCAATGCCTTGCGCCAGGGCGCGGTTATTGCCCTGATGGTTGTCGGGCTAATACTCTCCAATTATTCGATGGCCGTGCTGGGCATGTCGACGATGATCAATAAAACCGTCAAAGAAGTTTCAATTGACGGCTTGTGGCTTTCAATTATCGCCTCTCCGGCCCTGACAATAGTATCGCTGGTAGTATCAGCGGCCAGTTGTGCCATTACCACTCCATATGCGGTGCCTTTGTTGTTTCAACCGGCAGGGCAGAACGCGCCAATCGTGCTCAATTATATGAGCTACGCCTGGCAAATCTGGCAGGGGCTGACGAGCTTAATCGTCATACCCATAAGCGTAGCTATGCTGCTCGAAGTTTTGCGTGACAGCGTGGTGCCGCTTGAAACCTAACAATAACTGTTTGGCCGACATCGTTTTTGACGCCGGTGGTGAAGCAACAAAATTATTAAAGCGCGTCAGCCAGATGCGCAGAATTCATTTTGTCCTGGCCCTGGCCGGAGTCGCTGCCAGCGATATCGAATTTATTTCAGCTGCCGGTGCCACCGCTCAAGCTCGTAGATTGACGCCGGCTCTTGATGCCGACGCTCTGGTATCGTCGGCAAACAACAATGAAATTCCCAAATCGCCAGGCGGCATCGCATCACCTGTGGTGCTGACCAGGGCGGCGCTGAGCCTAATTCCTCACAAAACTACAATCGTTGATTGCGGATCATTTGTCAGCCCCTCAACTGATCACATTAAAGCCGGTCGCCAACCGTCGCGCCTGGACGGAGCTGCCCATGTCGACGCCTTAAATAGTGCCGAAATTAAATTGCTCTATCAAGCTGGGCTCGACCTGGCGGAGAAACTCTCCGCGGAAGAAATCGTGGTTCTAGCAGAGTGCGTACCAGGGGGCACCACCACAGCCCAAGCGACTTTCATGGCCCTCGGTATTGACGCGGAACATTTGCTCTCCAGTAGTCTGGTTGAAAATAATCACGCCCAGAAAATCGCATTGGCCGCTCTCGCCGTTGCCAATGCCGCCGCTAGAAGAAATTTAAATGGTAGTAATAATCATAGTAGTAGTGTCGAAAATAGAATTGCGCATTTCAAGGCCGCGCCGCTGGATGCCATCGCCGCAGTAGGCGATCCGATGCAGGCTTTTGCTGTGGCCCTTGTCAGTGCCAGAGCCGCTTGCGGAGCAATCACTGTGCTGGCCGGCGGCTCTCAAATGCTGGCAGTTTATGCACTGGCAGCACAAGTGGCGAGTAATCAAAACGGCAAATTGAGCGATACCCTGGTGGCGACAACCAAATGGGTGGCACGTGATACCACTGCCGATACCGCTGCCCTGGCCCAACTTCTAGGCGCACCATATGTGGCATCGGGCCTGAGCCTAAGTAAATCGCAGCATTCCGGATTACGCGCTTACGAAGAAGGCCACGTCAAAGAGGGAGTAGGAGCCGGTGCCGCTTTGCTCTTAGCCAGTGTCATGGCCATGATTGACGAGCAAACCTTGCTCACTACCATTGACAGTTTCTACAGTGTTTTGACTTAAAAATAGAAGAAAATCGCAGTCAATCCTCAACTACAAACCTGATTGCGTCCTGCATCTTTAGCTTGACGCAATGCTAATTTAGCGTCGCGCAAAATTGTCTCTGGATTTAAATCTTCCATATTGAAATTGGCACAGCCTACCGAAACCGTGACTCTGGGCCCTTTGCGTCCATTCTCTTGATTGAAGTTGACAAATTCCATTTCGGAACGCACCTTCTCACCAAGAATTTTGGTGCCGGCCAGATCAGTGTTAGGTAGAACCACAGCGAATTGATCGCCGCCATAACGGGCTAAAAGATCGCTTGAACGGGTAATTTGCAAAAGCCTGTTGGCAATGGTGTTGAGCACGGAGTCACCGATTTCGTAGCCATGCTCTTCATTGATTTTGGCAAAATTGTCAACATCAATTATGGCCATACCCACGGGTAATCTCTGGCGGAAAGAGAAGAGCAATTGCTGCTGCAAAAATCCCACCAGAAACTCCAAATTATAGAGTCCAGTAAGCGAATCGATGGCGGCGCGATAGGCTTCGCGCGAGTGCAGCTCTTCAATTTCTTGCTTGGCCAAAAGCATTTGTATAACTGGCTTGAGCTCTTGCTTCAGTACAGCCATGAAAGATTTTGCGGCAGGGCTGAATGCATTTTTTCCGCTGCTGGCAAATACTAGTGCCCCCATGCCTTGTTTCTCTGATGAGACATTGAGAATTTCAATCGATCCCAGAGTGCTGCCGCCATTCTGTTCACTCAAACATCCCCGCATCTCCACTTTGATGCTGTCGGCCAGATCAAGTTCTTTCGTCAATTGCTTAATCACCGAGTCGTACGCATATTGCGAAACGTTGTCTTTCACCTGCATTGCGGCCCAGGGCGAATTAACATCGGCGATGACAATTCCCAACATATCGGGTTCGAAAATTTCACTGATGAAAGTAAAAAATGCTTCGAGGAATTGACTGCGGGGCTCAACCAGAGCAGTGAGCGTGCGAGCGGTGCGATTGACGGCGCGCTCGAGCAAAAGATCATTCAATAAGCTGGAATAACTTTCAATTAAGCTCGCCGATGAAAAGCCCTCAGATGGCACAAGTACTGCCTTTCCCGTTGACTTTTCCCAGCCGGCCAGTCTGGCGTTCTCGGCCAGATCGCGAATCATCGAGGCTACCTTTGCCGGCTCCTTGAGATCTTCTACACTGACGATTACATCAGGTCGCGCCGCTTTGATCCAGAAGTCGTCGGCAGCCGCGTCGTCGGAAACAAACAGAACCACAGGCAGCTGGCTCACCACTTCGCTTGATTTAATTAAGCTGGCCAATTGATAACCGCTGAGATCGTTGACTTTGGTAGCGGCTACCACAATGTCGGCTCCGTCACCGGCTAGCTCATCAAGAGCATCGAAACCACCGCCGCAAAAAACGACAGTAAGGCCCTCATTTTTTAAGGCCTGCCGCAGGCTCGTGCTCGAGCTTTTGGAGTCTTCGACATACAGTACCTTGATATCCGCCACGGTTTATTTCCTTACGTTCATTCCTGAATACTGTACAACATCGTCAGCAGCTTAAAGCCGGTCAAGAGGCTCTTTCAGGTGCTATGATCAGAGCCTGAAAAAAGGATAAACGCTTGCCAGAGTGGGCCCCATTGAGCTTGGAGCAGATCCGATAATTCAAGTATCCATAACTCAGGTGAAAAATGTTGACAGCCACAACACATAAGGACTTGCCTCTTGGATTTCGCCTGACTGAAGATCAATTATTGATCAAAGAAACCGTCAGAGAGCTAGCCCAGGCAGAATTCGCACCAAGAGCGGCTGAAGTGGATAAGAACCATCGCTTCCCCCGAGAAAACTGGGACCTTTTAGCGCAATCAGATTTGTGCGGTTTGCCTTTTCCTGAAGAATACGGCGGAGCAGGAATGGACCACGTTTCATACAGCGTGGTGGTCGAAGAATTGGGCAGCGCTTGCGCCACCACTTCGGTATTGTATTCAGCCCACGTTTCATTGTGCGCCACACCAATTTATATTTTCGGTTCGGAAGAGCAAAAAAAACGCCTCTTACCTCCAATGTGCCAGGGCAAGAAAATGGGCGCTTTCGCGCTTTCTGAGCCCGACTCCGGATCGGATTCGGCGGCGGCAAAATGCATGGCCATTCGCAAAGGTGACCAGTTCATTTTGAACGGCTCAAAAAACTGGATTACGAATGGAATCGAAGCCGACTACTATCTGGTCATCGCACAGACAGATCAGGCACTCAAACATAAAGGTCTAGTCGCTCTTATCGTCGAGAAAGGTTCGCCCGGTTTTACTTTCGGCAAACTCGAAGACAAGCTCGGTATCAAAGGATCATCAACCTGTCAGATTAACTTCGAAGACACACCGGTGCCGGTTGAGAACATGCTCGGCGAAGTGGGGGATGGCTTCAAGGTCTCCATGGTCACTCTAGACGGTGGAAGAATCGGCATTGCTTCTCAGGCTGTGGGAATTGCACAAGGGGCCTGGGACCATGCATTCAAATACAGTAAAGAACGAGTAGCGTTCAATAAAACAATCAATCAATTTCAAGCGATTCAATTTATGTTTGCCGAAATGCAGACTGAAATCGACGCAGCCAGGCTGCTTACCTACAATGCCTGCGTCGCTCAAGACCGCGGTGAGAAATTCACAAAATTGGCCGCTCAGGCCAAGCTCTATGCTTCTGAAATGGCAATGCGCAGTACTGTAAAATGTGTACAAATTTTTGGCGGTTATGGTTTCGTAACCGACTATCCAGTGGAACGTTATATGCGTGACGCTAAAATCACGGAAATCTATGAAGGCACTTCTGAAGTGCAGCGTTTGGTAATTGCAAGCAACGTATTGAAGGGACTATAAGAATGTCGTGGCAACCACCTCCTCCTCCCAGACCAGGCGCACCCGGACAGGGTGGCGGGAATCAACAAGGTAATCAGGGTCAACAGGGCGGCGGCCAGCAGGGAGGCGGCCAGCCAGGCGGCGGTGCTGGTGGCCCGGTGGGCAAAAACTTTAAAGAAATAAGCTACTACGAATTACTCCAGGTCGACAGAGATGCGCATCCCACCATCATTCGTTATGCCTACCGTTTTCTAGCAGCGATGTATCACCCGGACAATGGTGAATCAGGCGACGCAGAGAAATTCCGCATCATCACCGAAGCCTGGCGTTCTCTTTCAGATGAAGGAAAGCGAGCCGCTTACGACATGTCACTTGGTGCTAAAGAGGCCAAACCTGCCGGCGGCGGCGGTGGTGGCAGCGGACCTAGCGGTGCACCATCACAATTTGGCAAAGATTCGATGCCGAAAGTACCTAAAACCGGTATTTCGTGGAACGAAATCGAACTGCGTCTGGCCATTCTCCAGATTTTATTGGTGGCCAAGAAGAAGCGTCCGCAGACTGGCGGTGCTACAGCCAAAATGATGATGGATATTCTCTCTATCGATAACGTAGTTGAAATTGAATTTGCTCTCTGGTATTTACGAGAAACCAATTTGATTGAAATGGGCGATCGTATGTTCATGATCTCGTGGCGCGGCGTAGATTATATTGTTGATCAGCTATCGAAGACACAAATCCTCGATGGCGGCGGTAAAACAGAACAAAAAATGAAAAAGTATGACGGTGATGGTGGCGCCGGCGGCACTCCGAACTTGCCTGCGGTCACGCGATAAATTTGCGCTGAAAAAAGGTTCAATTTTTCAGTATTGTAAGACTAAAGGGACGGCCGACTGGTTTGACTGAAAACCTGGATCGATATCGATCCAGGTTTTTTTTCGACAGTACCCGACCAAACTTAGACACGCCAAAACCAAGCAGAGCTTCAATTTAAAAGTTCAATTACAACCCTAAAGCACTGTTTTTCAGCGAGAAAACTGTACCGAATTTGTACCGTTTTCTCGCATAATCTGCGCCAGACTCAAACACGGAAGCGTTTTAGTTAGCGCTGAGTTCCAGGTCGCTTTCAAGAACTTCGTCTTCCAGATCAAGTTCGTCATTTAAACCGCTTTGCGGGTCTTTACACGGTCCGAAACTGAGACGATGCCACTCAGTCACTCCGTGCACCGCAATGGCTTGACGATGCAGTTTTGAACCATAACCTTTGTTAGTGTGCCAGTTATATTGAGGGTAGGTTTCAGCCAGGTTGCTCATGAATGAATCCCGATATACTTTCGCGATTACTGATGCGGCCGCAATTGACGCTGAATGGCTGTCACCCTGAATCACAGTAATCTGCTCCAGATCTATTTCTTTGATTCTTTGATTTCCATCAACCAGCAGAAGCAATTGCTCGCGCCCAAAAGATATTTGAATGAAAAGGTTGTCCAGTGCGCGTCGCATTGCCAGCAAACTGGCTTGCAAAATATTGATCTCATCGATTTCTTCAGGTGAAGCTTCGCCCACTGCATAGTGACAAGTGGCTCGCAGCAACGCCGCCAGCTCCTCGCGCCTCTCTTGTTTTAATGCTTTTGAATCATCGAGCTCGGCCAATTCTTCCGCTAATTTAGACTTTTTATCGATTTGCGGTAGCATCACTGCTGCAGCCACTACCGGACCCGATAGACAGCCGCGGCCCACTTCATCAACACCGATGATGCCTGAAGATGAACCTTTGAATAATTGCGATTGATGATCATGCATGGCAAGAAGGCGACTGCTCAAATTTTTGTTGGCAGCTTGGCCAGTTTTTCCCACAAGAGCCTGATTCGACTTTTGCGCTTTATTTAAAATTCGAGTATCGAAAGCAAGAAGCTTATGCAATGGTGGCTTTGATGGAGCTTCTACTTTTGCCATTCCTGCCCCGCAATTATTACAGACTGAGTTTATCGAAGGTAAGTTCGCCAAGTTTTCCAGCACGCAGATCGCGCAGAAAAATGGTGGCCGCTCGATAGTGATCTAGTCTGCCGCCATTACCTAAATAGTGCTTCTTCTCGGCAATGTAGTCAAGCCCATCTTCGATGGCCGATAGCCCCGCTAGATATACCTCAAGCCTATCGGCGTAGTACTTTTTCATTAACATCAAACCGAATTTAGCTATTTCCACATTGTCATAGCCATCAGCCGGAAGCAGGTTGAGCAGCGCTAATCTTTGCCTGTCTTCTGCAGTAAATAAATTGGCTGGCAAAATTCCCGGAGTGTCCAGCATTTCCAATTGTGGATGCACACGGATCCACTGGGTTCCTCTGGTAACTCCAGGCGAGTCGCCGGTTTTTGCTTTTTTACGTCCGACAAACCAATTGATCAAAGACGACTTGCCCACGTTGGGTATACCCACTACGCAGGCGCGCATGGGTCGCTCCAATAGGCCCTTCTTTGCAAGCGCGGCTCGTTTTTCAGCGGTAACCGCCAGTGCGGCTTCAATAAAGGTATTTTTGTGGGCCATGGACTTTAAATCTAACATCAAGAGCTTTTCTGGCGGTCCGCTCTGAGGTCTCTCGCCAGCCAACTTGACGTAAGCGCGAAGTTTGGCCGAATCGGCCAAATCGGCTTTCGAGTAAATTAGCACTCGAGGCTTATTGCCAAAAATCTCTTCCGATGAGGGATGGCGGGTGGTCTCAGGAAGACGGCCGTCCAGCACTTCAATTACCAGATCCACCCACTTGACGATCTCTGTCAACCGCTGGAAAGGAGTATTGGCTGGTTTCGGCTTGTTACGAACGGCCTTAGCAGCGCCTGGTGCACTGCCGGCACTGCTTGCATACTTAGCCGGAAGCCGCCCAGCACCCGCAGTTCGGGCCGATTGAGCGGCTTTGGCAATGGCATCAGAGCCTTTGTTAGTGTTCTTTCGTGCAGACGATTGTCCGGCAGCAAACTTGCCTGTTGGCGCTTTGCTTGATCTGGACGAAGTCTTTTTAGTGCTCACGCAACTTCTAAAATCAATCTAGCTTTCGGCTGGAGCAGCGGCTTCAGCGGATGGAGCAGATGTGGCATTAGCAGTAGCAGCCGATTTTTCAGGTGCGGCGGCAGGCGTTGCAGCTGGAGCATTGGCACTGATATTAGCGGTAATTTTCTTGCCGCCAAGCTTCTCTTTGATACGTGTAGCCTTGCCAGTACGTTGCCTCAAGTAATAGAGCTTGGCGCGACGGACGTCACCGCGACGTAGAACAGTGATTTTTTCTACGCGGGGGCTGTGTACGAGGAAAACTCTCTCGATGCCGATACCCTGGAAAACGCGGCGTACGGTGAAGGTTTCGCCGACTCCGTGACCGGTGTGCTTAATTACAACGCCTTCGTAACCTTGAGTGCGCTCTTTGCCGCCCTCTTTGATTTTAACGAAAACTTTGACAGTGTCCCCGACGTCAAACTTTGGCAAGTTGGTCTTGAGGAGGGGGGCTTCGATCTCTTTAATAATGCTATTCATGGCTCACTAATTGGTTCTTCAAGATATTCTAGACAAGCGGTCTGCGATTGTAACACCACCACCTGCCACCGTGGGGCTTCGGCTAACAAGCGTTAAGCCAGATTGGAGATCTTTCATCTTCGCCGCAAACAAGCCCAGTTACCAAGCTGCCTAGACTTCTTGGCTCTTGGCACCACCGGCGGTGGCGGATGCGGCGGCCACTGGAGTTTCACATTCGAGTAGCTGATTGCCCTTAATCTGGCTGTTGCGGAGCAAATTAAGCTCAGCAATGAAATCTTCTATCGAACGAAATTGGCGATAGACCGAAGCGAACCTTACATAGGCGACCTGGTCAAGCCCGCTCAGCAATCGCAAACCAAGCTCACCAAGCAGCGAAGCCGGCACTTCGCGACGGCCCGAAGCCAACAGCTCACTCTCCACCGAATCAACCAGGTCATCAATTTGTTCAGCGGTCACAGTGGTTTTGGAACAAGCGCGACTGATACCGGCCCTGAGCTTATCTCTTGTATAAGGTTCACGAATGCCAGAACGCTTAACGACTAAAAACTGCACCGTCTCGAGCTTTTCGTAAGTAGTAAAGCGTTTACCACAGCCTTCACACTCACGTCGCCGCCTGACCGAATTCTCCGTCGTCAAACGTGATTCAAGCACTCTGCTTTCGCGGTGGTTACAAAATGGACAGAACATCAGTCAATTATAAACGCGCCTCCATAGTAAATTTGCTTATATAAGCAGTTCGGGCATAATTACTTTATGGCCCTGAGAAAAACTAACCACTACGAGATACTTGGTCTAGCGCCTGATGTGAGCGCGGCTGAAATAAAGCGGGCCTATCGCAATCTGGTTAAAAATGTCCATCCTGACTTGTCCTTAAGCAAAAAGCCCGATACACAGGTTGTGACCGAGACCGAACACATGATGTCCATTAACGAGGCCTATGAGACCTTGATGGACACGGACAAGCGCGCCCATTACGATTCAGTCGTAATTCGCAGCCGTCCGCGTACGCAAATGCGCATGCCAACTCATGTGCAAGATTCGCTCGACGAAGAAAAAGCAAGAGAGCGTTATCTGAAGCAGGTTTTTTTGCCCTTGCGTCGTTCAATCGAATCAATTCTGTCCAAATACAAACAACGACTCGGCGCCCTGTCGCAAGATATTTATGATGACCAGCTGCTGGAAGAATTTTCACTATATGTAGAGGAAATTGAGCAAACTCTGCGCCGGGCCAGTGAACAATTCACAAGCGATCCGCCACCTCTCACTCTGAAACCAGCTATACAATGGATGCGCCATTCAATCGCCCAGGCTGCCGACGGCCTGGAAGAACTGCAATACTTCTGCCAAAACTATGATTATGACCACCTCGCCATGGCTGACAATCTTTTCAAGATTGCTCGCGAACATCTAAGCCGCGCGCTGGAATCGGCTAAGTCTGTGATTTAGTCAAAGCTATTTAACTCACAGAGAAAATGCCGGTAGCCTTAAGAGATTTGGCGATACATAATTTCGCACCGCCATTGGGCTCGGCGACGGATTGTTGAGGTACAAAAGCGAAAGTGCACCTTTCTGCCAAAAAGTTTTGTCCAAGTGATACCAAAATTGAGATAGATACAGTTGCAGGCATTTTCGCGATACGCCTTTAGAAGTCAATTCGATGAAAGCTATAAAAGCGTTCAACGAAATGTTTAGAGCTTCGAGATTCTGCGCAAACCGACTGGCCATTGACGACTGTTTCACTGGTGCCTTGCGGGTGTAACGTCCACCAGGCAATTCGTCAACTAAGTTATCCAGGTGCAAAAATACTAGAGCGCTGCTTACGGCCCCTGCTGGTAGCTCGGTAATTATACAAAGGTCATCAACCGATTGTGAAGTTTCAGACAAAGCTTTGAGAACTCGCTTCTGATCATCTGTGAGATTGAGCTCGAGTTCGTTGGTTGAATCCGTATCCTTGTTTGAACCTTTCGAGCTTTCATTTGTGGAGGCTGTAGTTTCGAACAATTCTTTCTCCACTTCTTCTTGCTCCGCGACTGGATGTCTTCTGATTGGTGTTTCACTGCTTCTTCGAAAGATAATTGATTGCAATCCTTTACCTGTTAGCGCGAGCGCACTGCTGGGCATCGACTTGTTGATCAAAATACCTTGATTTAAAAGAATATTGTGTGCCGTTCCATAACCAATCTTGAATAACTTACTTAATTTTGAAGAAGTCACAGGCAAATTTCGCTCGCTTAAGTGAATGGCACCAAGCATCGCTCTAATTCGCACTTTGCCCTCGTAAACAGTGCCAACAGTAAAGTGTGTTTCTTCTTTACAATCCGAGCAGACGAATGACCGAGCACCTTTTTTTCTTACAACGTCTGTGCAACCGCACTGGCATCCAATGCGGTGCAACTTTTTCAGCTTTTTATAAATTACATCCAAAGCGTCCTCATCCGTTTTTACTCTGCGATTGAAGGCCCGATATGCCTTTTTAATTTTAATCTCCAGCGCGATTTCAGCATCTGACATAGTCATGACAAACCCTCCCGTCATGTTATGTAAAACGTAAAATCGGAGTCGAAAGTTCAATTGAAAAGGAAAATATTATTCGGCAATCGTTGATTCTTGACTATATAGTCAAAGCTGACTTCTGACACCATATTTAGTGCCTTTGAAGAAGTAAACCACAGGCCGATAGATAAGAAACAGGAACCCGGATCGATATCGATCCGGGTTCCTGTTTTACCCAATCATCAAATGCCGGCGCGTCGCGGAAGCATCACCAGCGCCACAAAACTCAACTATGCATGCAAATTTCTTACGTATCTCTTGCGCCCGCTCACACAACACTGTGCCTTCTGATTTTCCGCGCTCAAAAGTTAACAAATGAGCAGATAAGGGTTCGAGCATATCTGCACCTCCATATAGCTAGTTCCAAAACTGTATCTGCTGCGACGGCTAGTTTAAATGCTTGCCTTTCAGCAGCAGTAGAACGTGGGTCATCGATTTTGTCGCTCATCGATACAATCGGGTATTGAACCAATCGCTCATCGAACCAATTGCTTCGAGCTATGCTCAAATGCTCAAGGACCTATTTCGAAATTGACACTGCCGTGACCAATTCTTTCGCGCCGCCTTGCACCTTGGCTTTAGTATCAGGTTGACTGCCTGACTCAGTATCAGACTGGCCGGCGGTTGCATTTTCAGTGTCACTACAGGCAACACCAATTAAATCGTAAGGTTTGGCCTCTTCGATCAGAACCATATTTACTTCGGCCATATAGACCGGAACCTCTTCTGATTGACGGACATAAACTTGATTATCGATACCGGGAGCATCCCAAGGACTGCGGCCAATATAGAGATTTTTGCTTTCGTCGTAGCTCTCAATCAACACTGGTATCACTTGCCCGATCATGGCTTTGTTGGAGGCAAAAGCAATGTCGTGCTGCAGACGCATAATACGATTGCGTCTCGCTTTTTTCACCTTTTCGGTAATCTGATTTTCCATGTTGCCAGAAGGCACTTCAGTCTGCTTGGAATAAGTAAATACGCCTAATCTGTCAAAGCGGTATTTCTCGATAAATTGCACAAGATGCTCGAATTGTTCGTCAGTTTCGCCAGGAAATCCGACAATGAAAGTAGAGCGAATTTTTACTTCGGGCAAGACTTCGCGAATCAAGTCCATTACTTTCTCTGGATTTCTCGGTCTCGCCATAGCCGAAAGAACGGCAGGGTGAGAGTGTTGCAGCGGAATATCCACATACTTCACTACCTTGGGCAAGCGCGCAATGGTTTCAAGCAATGCGCGATTGGTTTCGGTGGGATAGCAATACATGATGCGTATCCAATCAAGATCTTCGATTTCGTGTAACGCTTCAAGAAGCTCTGGCAGAGCCATCTTGCTGTAAATATCGAGGCCGTAATAGCTGGAATCTTGTGATACCAGAATAATTTCCTTGACTCCGCCTTTCACCAGAATGCGTGCTTCTTTAACTAACGATTCGATAGTGCGAGAGCGGAACTTGCCGCGTAGAATCGGGATGATACAGAATGTACAAGCGTGATCGCAGCCTTCGGCGATTTTCAGATAGGCTGAAGCGCCTACACCGATGGCCATCCGCGGCAAGACCTCGTCATCATAATTGTTAGGCACATCGCTGACTTCCACCACTCTCAGTGAAGAGTCGCGAGCCACGGCTTTGATCACGTCAACAATTTTAGTAATGTCACCGGTGCCAACAACCGCGCGGGCCTCTGGAATTTCAGCGAGCAATTCTTCTCTGAAGTGCTGTGCAAGACAACCTGCGATGATGAGTTCTTTGCCCTGGTCGGCTAATTCCACCAGTGTGCGCACCGATTCTTTGCGGGCGTCACCAATGAAAGAGCAAGTGTTGACCAGGCACATATCGGCATCGTCGTTGTCGAATGTGACTTCGAATCCGGCTTCGTTCAGAAGGCCGAGCATCACTTCCGTGTCAGTGGCATTTTTGGGACAGCCCAAAGAAACCACCCCTATTTTAGGGTTACGCATTTCTCACTTTCTCCAGAGTCGCTAACGCTTGGCTCTCAACTGCAATTACGTTGATTGCTCTAGTCGTTATCAAGACGACCCTCATTGTAGCGGTATGGCACATCTATAGATCTAGCCCCGCCTCCAGATGAGACGCCTGGAATGTCGCGTGTGCCTTCTTCTGACCGGCGAGAGCGGCGCCCCTGGCTACCTGAGCCATCTACCGATGCTTTTTTCACAGCCGGTTTCCACTTTACAGTTGTTACAGGCTTGGTTGCACCAGTAGCTGTGACGGAGGAAGCGGGATCACCAGTTGTTGCAGTTGCTACCGGAGCAAAGACGCGTTCCGAAATCTTGCCTGCCAGGCCGAAAGATTCGGATTTTCCTTGATAATCAACAGTTAAGCTGCCGCCATTACCAGCACGAACACGCAGTCCTTGCGGATCCTGGAAGTCACGACGCTCGCCCATTTCCAAATAACCGGTATACAAAGATTGACCGGAAGCCAATGATTTTACTTCTAACCAAACATGCTGGCTGGCGAGCAAAGCAATTTTATTGTCAGTATTAGGCGCTGTCGCCGTACCATTCACCGGTTGGCCATTGACGGCAGCACCGCTAACAGTGGCGGGAATTTGAGCGGCGTTATAGCGATCGGCCGAACGTCCTAGCGCCAGTACGCCCGGATCTTGCTGATTGGCCATTTGAGCTTGGTACCATGCCCCCAGGCCGCACACTACACCAAGAACGGCTACCAGCAACAAGCTCGGATAGAAGAAAGTTTTGGTAAAGCTTGGTGCCTCAGTCTCGACACGTGCTTTTGATACATAGACAACCGGTGCCACAGCTTGTTGTACGGCACCACCGCGGTTGAATAATCCACGCCCCGTATCTGGTGCCGGTTGACCGGCGCGTTTATATTCGTCGGCCAGTGATTGCCCGTTTAAGCCGAGCATTTCACCGTAGCGCTTAATAAAGCCGGCTACGTACACAGGTTCCGGCAGGTCATCAAATCTTCCACTCTCAAGTGCGTCAATATGATTCGTGGGAATTCTGGTGCGGTCGTAAACCTGCCCTAAAGTCAGGTTCTGTGCCTCACGTGTGTTCTTCAGTTTTTGCCCAATCTGCTCAAGAGACATTTAGCCGTATCCAGGTATGCGCGAAGTGTACTATTTTGGTGTTTGTGTTGCTTTTGATGCCGGCAATCAGCCTGCTAATCTACGTTTTGACTTTGACCGCTCTCGGCTGCCCGCAGGAAAGCTAATTCCTGATTGTTCAGATGCCGCCACGATCCAGACTCCAGTTGACTTAATTGTAACCCACCAATGGCAACCCTGACCAAACGCGTCACTCTGTAGCCAACCTGAGCCAACATCCGCCTGATTTGCCGGTTTTTGCCTTCCGTCAATTCTATTTCCAGCTGTGAATAGCGAGTATTTGCAGAAATTTTACGCACGAAAGCAGGTTCGGTCATTCCTTCTGACAACCTGACACCTTGCCGCAGGGCGGTTATGGCGTTTTTGGAGATGTCGCCTTCCACGTTAACTCTGTAAAGCTTTGGCACTTCGTGAGATGGATGCGTCAAGAAACGCGCCAGGTCGCCATCATTGGTAAGCAGCAAAAGGCCCTCTGAGTCTGAATCTAAACGACCCACGGGCTTGAGATGCGTCAGCTCTTCCGGCAACAAATCAATCACAGTGCGGCGACCGCGATCATCATCGCAAGTAACCACCACACCTTTGGGCTTATTCATGACAACGTATTCATGTCTTTTACCGTGCAGAGGAACTCCATTCACGGCCAACTTATCCCGACCCAGATCAACCAGGCGATTAAAGTCGGTCACCACCTCACCATTGAGCCGCACTTGCCCTTCGGTAATGAGCACATCGGCCTTTCGGCGAGAACATAGGCCAGTAGCTGCTAAAGCACGGTTAAGCCTCAGCAGCCGTTTGGGGCTGGAATTCTTCTTATTCAATCGATCAATCTCTAACTGAGCGGGTAGTGGCCCGGCTCAAAACGTACTAGCCCGAAGTGGCGCTTTCCACATCATCAACCATTACTTTAGTGCTCTGCCCAGCCAGCTCCTGGAGCTTCTGCGCAATTTGCTCTTTGGTGCCCACAACGGAATCGGAAGCCTTCTTAAACACCTCGGTGCCCTTCGTTTGAGCTTCGTTGATGACGGTGCCGGTTTTCTCACGAATATCAACAAGAGAGTCAGATGCTTGTTTGTACAAGTCTTCAGAATTGTCGGCAATTTGTTGTCTCAGTTCAGCGCCAGACTTAGGTGCCGAAAGAATTCCAACAATGTAGCCCATCACTCCGCCAACGACCAACCCTTCTAGAAATCTGCTCATATGTTTCACCTCTATCCTTACTGAATATTATTTGCCCACTTCGGACAGTCTCATTGCTTCACTATCTTTTGCTGATTCCTGACGAGCCTTATCTGGCCGTTCGATATAAGAGCGAATACCGGCGAAAAGGCCGGCTCCAAATACTGATGAATGCTTCTTGGCTTCACCTGTAATTTTGGTCAAGCCACCTGTAACATCGCCTACTTTCGAACCGACTTCAGTTATGCGTTTCTCCGCGCTGGTCTTAAGCTCAAGCACGGTGCCGAGCAACGTATCAACTTGCTTGAGGGTTGGTCCTAATTCACGATCAATGGTGCCAAACAGACGTTCTAAAGCGGAAAGTGTACGCTCAGACTGTTTGACCATCGACATCAATGGCAGGCTCACCGCCATCAGTGACACGGCTAGGAAAATAAGGGCCACGGCCACTAAGATGTCCATCCAAGACGTAACGTGCTCCACAAAAAACCCCTTTTATCTAGGTTGAAAACTGTTGGAAATGTCGACTACTAATAAACTTTTACCTATGAACTTTGAAATTGACGCGTGTTATCCGCCGATTTCGATTTCTTCACGTTTTTTGGCAGCAGCCAGTTTGCCGGCAGCGAGAGCTCTTTTGAACCGCATTCCTTGCTCTTCAACGCTTAATTGACAATAGTTGAGAAGGGAAGCGTAGAGATCAAGAGAGTCGTCCACAACTTCACCAAGGCGCTCAGGCACATCTTTAGCGCTTCTTTGAATTACATTGATTGTTTCACTACCAGACTTCGGTGCTGTCAAAAGCGCTAAAGTAACGCCGCCCAGCGTGCCCAGCACCAGTCCCGTGAGAAGGGATCCAAAGCCGCCACCGGCTTTTTGTCTCAAATCGTCTTGAGATTGATTGGCTCTACCCATAAAGTTTTTACTGGCCTCCGAACCTGATATTCAGACAAGGGAGTATATCACTCAGTGCCTATGTATAGCTTTGAATGGTCTATGTGTGAATGCTTGTTTAGCGCCATTTTCTTTAACTTGCGCCTGATTGATGCTTTATTGTCGAGCCAGATGTGGGGCATGAGACGCCCAAATTGAAACCTGGATCGATATCGATCCAGGTTTCAAAAAAACCCACCAATCAGTGCACCGGTGTCTTTTCTATCACCTGAAACCGTTCCGCCAACAAGTCGCAAAGATGTTCAGCAATTGCTCTTTTTGGCATACGCGGAAGGCTCTCTTTCGTGCCATCGGAATTGAGAATAATTACGGCATTATCGTCTGAGCCAAAACCGATGTCTGGCACTGAAATATCGTTACCGACGATAACGTCGAGATTCTTGCGTTTCAATTTCTGCGTGGCATTCGAAAGTAATGCTTCAGATTCAGCGGCAAAGCCAATGATCACCTGATCTTTGCGTTTGACCCGGCCCAGCAAGTCGATGATGTCCGGATTTTTCGTCAATTCTAAAACCAGATCTTCTGAATCGGTCTTTTTAATTTTGTGATTGGAGGTAGTCAGCGGCCGGAAATCGGCTACGGCAGCAGTCATTACCAGGGCGTCGCAACTGTCGAATTCAGACTCTACCGAATCTTGCATCTCTTGAGCAGTCTCGACGACAATCACAGGATAAGCTCTCTCAACGTCTACAGTTGAAACAAGAGTTACGTCGGCCCCACGTCCGTGAGCGGCGTCGGCCATGGCTATTCCCATTTTGCCTGAAGAGCGGTTACCGATGAAGCGCACCGGATCGATAGGTTCACGTGTGCCACCAGCGGTAACTAGCAGGCGCTTGGTAGAAAGGGTCAAATGGGCCAGCAGCCTGGCTACTACAGCAGCAATGATGGTCTCTACCGCTGCCATTTTTCCGGTGCCCCAATCACCGCACGCCACTTCGCCGTATTCGGGAGGAATGACATCGTAGCGGTAACGATTTTCTAAAATTGCCAGGTTGTGTTGAGTGGCCGGATGTTGCAGCATCACTGGATTCATAGCTGGCGCAATCATCACTTTGGCCGGCGATGCCAGCACCATGGTGGTGAGCAAATCGTCGCAAATCCCATTGGCAAGCTTAGCAATGACGTCGGCTGTAGCCGGAGCGATCAAAATCAGATCGGCCTTTTTCGCCAGATCAATATGCTCTGGGCGCCAATCGGCAGCCGGACCGTACTGTTCGCAATGGGCCTGATTGCGGGTGATGGTCGTCAGCGATAATGGAGTAATAAACTCTTTGGCATTTGGTGTCAGAACAGCGTGAACATCGGCTCCCGCGTGTCTCAACTGTGAGGCAATGTCGCACGCCTTATAAGCAGCGATACCGCCGCTAATGCCCAACAGCACCGTTTTGTTCTCAAGTGGATTGAAGGAGTCAAACCCGAATTTGGTATCTCTCTTTTTGGAAGACTTCTTCATGGTCATTGCACTTTACCTCTGTTACGAACCGCCACGAACAAATCCTCTTAAGAGCTGACGCTCGAAACGAATCGGCTCAAGAACCAACATTCTTTCACTCTGTACTATTATGGTCTACTGGTATTGTAAATCAAATTACTATCTAAATCATTCCAAATAAGGATACGTTCAACTCGATGAATAAGTTCTACGTCACAACAGCCATCGATTACGTCAATGCCGCTCCGCACATCGGCCATGCTTACGAGAAAATCGCAGCCGACGTAATTGCGCGTTATTACCGCATGCGGGCTTATGACGTCCGGTTTCTCACTGGTGTGGACGAGCACGGTATCAAAATCCAGAGATCGGCTGAGCAAGCGGGTAAATCACCGCAAGCTTTCTGTGACGAAATTTCAGAGATGTTTAAAGAGAGTTGGAATAATCTCAATCTTTCCTACGATAGATTCATTCGCACCACCGAGATCGATCATGAAAAAGTGGTGCAAAGTTTGTTCCGCAAGTTGCGCGATCAAGGGGACATTTACAAATCAACTTACTCAGCACTTTATTGCGAAGGTTGCGAAGACTTTGTCAGAGAGCGAGATCTGGACGCCAGCGGCAATTGCGTCAATCACCTGAAGCCACCAAAGAAAGTGGCAGAAGAAAATTACTTTTTCAAACTGACAAAATACAAACCACAAATACAAGCCTGGTTGGAGGCCAATCCGACGGCCGTACAACCAGATGGCCGGCGCAAAGAAGTGCTCAATCAATTGAACGATCCGGAACTCGGTGACTTCAGTGTCTCGCGCTCGAAAAAATCGCTTACCTGGGGCATTCCGGTGCCTGAAGATGACGACCAGGTAATTTATGTCTGGATGGATGCATTAAGCAATTACATCACCGGATGCGGTTACCTTACCGACGACGAACAGTTTCAAAAATACTGGCCTGCCGACCTGCATTTGATTGGTAAAGACATCACCAAATTTCACAGCATTTACTGGACAGCGTTTTTGCTAGCCGCCGGCATTCCGCTACCCAAGCAGATCTTCGCTCACGGTTTCATTACTGTAGAAGGTCAGAAAATAAGCAAGTCGCTGGGTAATGTGATTGATCCAAATAAGCTTGTGGAAGAGTATGGTGCTGATGCTGTGCGCTTCTATTTATTCAGTCGCACGCCCATGGATCAAGACGGTGATTTCTCCAGGGCGGAGTTTATCAGCACATGTAACTCCGCACTGGCAAACGGCATGGGCAATTTATTGAGCCGTACTTTGAAGTTGATTGAAACCAACTGCGACAGCCAATTGCCGGAAGCCAAACCAGAAAATCTACTGCGCGAAAATGCCAACGAATTGCACGTTGTCTACAACGCGCACATGGTCAAACTGGAATATGCCAAAGCAATCGACTCCATACTCGCTCTCGTTGATTTGACCAACAAATATTTTGCCGACGAAAAGCCCTGGGCGCTTTTCAAAGAAGGCAAAGTCAAAGAGGGGCAAGAAGTGCTCTATACCTCGGTTGAAATGCTCAGGCGGATGGCTTTCCAAATTTATCCTTTCGCACCGAAGCTGGCAGCAGATTTATGGTGGCAGTTAGGACACGACGACGACCTGGAAGTCTTCGGCGATAGCGACCGGCCGGATGGATTCTTCGACATGATTCCGGCAGGGCAAAAAGTACGAAACGCCGGCCCCATTTTTAAGCGCATCGAAGACACGCTCAAGCCCGCTACCGCTAAATAGTGATTGCCTGTGAAAGCCTTTGGCTCCAGAAGATCGGCTTAGCGCTTGGCCCTGGAGTGGGTCGGCACTGCCTGCTCAAAATCTTGTTCAGGATCTGGCACGTTCAAATCTTGCTCTGACTCTGCTGTTGAGCGGCGTTGTTCTTGTGGAGCAACATAAGTTGCGCGTTCATCAGTTTGAATTTCAGGTTCAGTAGCAGGTTCAGATTCAAATTCTTGGCTAGATGTGTTTACTTGTCCGCTTTCCACAGTGCTGTTGGCAGAACTGTTCTTGCCTTCAGCTCCAGTTACTCCTGGAACCTTCGGTGGGTGGCGCAAAATCACGAACCTTTTGAATTCAGTTGAATTGAATTTATCAATCGACTGAATCTGCATGGTGCCTGCGTCACTGTCGTTATTGAAGATTTTGCCATTGCCCATATACAAGGCTGAGTGAGAATAATCACCATCAGCGCGATAGCCGAGAATGACGTCAACGGGCTTAATGTCACTGACCGCGACTTCGGCGAAGCCTTTGTCACGCAAATCTTTTTCGAAAGTGCGCGTGTTAACGTCGTTGGTGTTGTAGCCAAAAGCCTGATCTACAAGCATGCTCACCGCTTTGACGCAGCCCAACCTGTCGGAAGGCAGCCTCTTGTCGTAATCGGTTGTGTGTTTGCCCACAAGACCCTGAGCGGTTTCACAAAGCTTGGTGTAAACAGCCCAGTCGTACTCACTCATGGCGTTGGTCGGCAATGTGCGAGTAGGGCGATCATCTGCCTGCACTTCACGAGTGCGCTCAGTTTGGACATTCTCTTCTACATAGTCGTAATTTTCTTGATACTGACGCTCGGGAATCTGACGGCGACCAGGCTCGATGTACCGCTCTTGTTCTTAGCGTCTGTAATCTTCTTGAATGTATGGTCGCGAGTGTTGCTCAGAGCGGTATTGACGGCCGCTGTCGAAGCGCAAGTCCCAGTTCATCCGGTTTCGCTGTCCGTGCTCATGATGTCTCTGGAAGCGCGGATCAAACATATCCTGGCGGAAAGAACCATCGAATCTAGGTTGCGGACGATAGCCCTGGTTGACGTTATAAGATGATTCACCGAAATCTTCGTAACCGCGGCGGTAATTGTAATCAGGAGTTTGGTAAGTTTGACGACCCCACTGCTGGACCTGATTATGGCCATGGTGATGATCGCGCCTGCCGCCATTGAATCCAAATCCGGCATTACCATTACCTAAAAGCAAATCGACTGGCCCGAGAGAGACCGACATGGCCAGATTGCCGCGGTCGTAGCCACGGTCATAATTATTCCGGTCGTAACTGCGGTCATATTGGCGACCGGGCATCGCATAGTCGTCAAATATACCGTTTTGATAAGTGGCATCCTGGCGATAACCACTGCGGGAGTTGTCTTCTTCGTACCGATTCCACTGCGACATTCTTGTAACTTTCTCTTTAAAGTTTTGGCTGGTTCGATGCGCAGCCGTAACACTTGACCATACAACCACTATAGGTTAGAGCGGTTAAGCCTTACAATATGGCTCCCCCGGTTTCTCCCATAAATCCACTGGAGAATTTATCTTGGTAGCGACGACTAAAGAGCTGATTCTGACTTTTCCCGCCCAACACACACTGGGCAATCTTTATTTATCAAAGCAAGTTTTCCCGCATAACCGCACCTGGGTCGGCCAGGCAGCGGGCGAAGCGAAGCTAAATTTGCCTCCGGAATCAATGATTGGCCTGGCACTGTCACACGACGTCGACGCAAAAATGGCTGAAGGCAGCGCGGCAGCCTTAAATCAGATACACTCCATGGATCTTTCGACGTCAAAGTATTCAGCTCCATTTTTAGCCGCTATGATGAAATTGTCGGCCTTACGGGAGCTGCGCCTTGATTTCCTCACTTTGAGCACTCAAGATTTTATCAACTTAAACGAAAGTTCATGCCTTGAGACCCTCTGGCTCACCGGTAGTTCAGTTGACGACCAGATGTTGCCTGTTTTGCAAGGGGTGAAATCGCTCACCAGCCTTATTCTTAAAAGCACCAAAATATCCAACAGCAGCATGAAAGCGTTGGCCACTTTGCCCAAACTAAAAAATCTGCACCTCCCGGCCACGATTACCGACGACGGAGCAGAGGCCCTGTCACAATCGGCCAGCATTGAAGACTTGGACCTTTCTTACACGGCGCTATCTGCCGCAGCCATCAAATCTCTTGCTGTCCTGAAAACTTTGAGTACCTTATATGTGAACGACACTACCCTGGGCGACGATAGCGTGGCATACGTTAAAGACATGCCTGCTCTAAAAGTTCTTTTCTTGAACGGCACGCAAATCACCGACAAATGCCTTGATTCACTGGCGGAAGCGGCCCAGCTGGAACATCTGGAGTTACGGGACACGAAAGTGACTGAAATTGGCATAGCGCGCTTACGTGGAAAGATGAAGGACTGCGCTATTTTTGGCCCTTAATTTGGGGTAGGGTGCAGATAGATTTTTGGGGTATCAGGACAAAACCTGGATCGATATCGATCCAGGTTTCAATTTTCAATACTTCAACAAACCCGACTGCAAGCCAACTCTAAGCTCTATAATTATTTGCGGCTACACAGGCTTAACTGCATCAGCTTCAGTGTTATGCGGACGGCGCAAAAGCCAGCGCTGAATTCTCGTCCAAACGGTGCCTTTTTTTTTCTCTACTTCACTCCGCACTCGGAATAAGCGAAACCGGTCCAATTCAAACTTAACTTTGGTCAGTTCAGAGCGATAATCTTCAGTCTTGATTGCAACCATCATGGCCCGATCAGCTTGAGCTTGCAGGTCGGGAAGGATGCTCAACTGTGTTTCCAGACTAGCGATACGAGCACGGTCTTCTACGCGGTCGGTGAGCAGTTTGATAATGGTGTCCTGAGCTTCAATCACCAAATTGCGTAGTGAATCAACCTCGACGGTGCGATCATTGACGTGCACCTCAGTGCGCTGTTGATTTTGGGAATAGGGCACAAGTTCGCTTTGCGTATCAGTTTTAAGAATGCTGACAAAGCCTTCTAGTAATTGCACCAGATCTTTTTTAGAAACGCGATCGTCGCCGGTGACAAGATTTTTTACAGCAGTTATCTCATTTTTACTGACACCCACTTCTTCCGGTTCGGCACTGAAAGAATCAAGATCTACGTCTTCAGTAGAGACACGTTCGGCCGTGGAAGTCTCACCGCCGACAGAATTTGCATCAGCTATAGCAGCACCAGCAGCGGCAACTTGTGAGTCAACGCCGGAAGTTCCGACAGCGTTGGCAAAGGTTTCTGAAAGCAGCGGCTGACTGGTCATATCTAATTCCCCTCACTTGGCGAACAAATCAAGATGGCTATGTGCGTGGCCTATTATGGCCAGAATTGGCGCACTTGTCCACTTTTCTTTTGGGCAAAACACGACTCTATATACGGTGCATATTAAAGCTGCCCACAACGAAACTATTAGCGGACTGCCGCTCTTCTTTTGCTGTTCTTGTTTTTAACGGTTTTGGTTTTAGCAGCAGCTTCCGGGGGTTTTTCCTTGTCGGCAGCGACCGGTTTAGAAACAGCGAAGAATTTCTCCAGAACAATTTTTGCCAGGGGAGCACAAGTACTACCGCCGTGGCCGCCATGCTCGACAAAACAGGCAATGGCAATACGAGGCTTATCGGCCGGCGCGTAACAGGCAAACCAGGCGTGTGTCTTGCTTCCCACCGGCGGTGCTTCAGCTGATCCGGTCTTTCCGGCCACTGCAACGTCCCCGAGCCTGGTGGCGCCCCCGGTACCACTGGCTACGACGGCTTTAAGACCATCGAGAACAACTTTTAAATATACCGGGTTGGTTTTCACCATTTCGCAGCGTGGTGCCGGAATTTGTCTATCGGCAATTTTCATGACCAGGTGCAGCCCTGGGATCTTTCCTTTCATGCCCAGGCCACCGAATATGCGGGCTGCCTGGGCCGGCGTTACTTGCACGTAGGTCTGACCAATAGACATGTGCAGAGTATTTCCCGGATACCACTTCTCGTGATAAACACGTTCTTTCCAGGCAGAGTCCGGAACCAGACCTTTACCTTCATGACGCAGTTCCAATCCGGTGGGACGGCCAGCACCAAATTTGACTCCCCACTCTTTAATCTGCTCCGGTTTCATTTTCAAGGCCATTTGATAAAAGGCCGAATCTCGTGACCAGGCCAAACATTTGACTAGATCGAATAGGCCGGTGGTACTGGTCCAGTCGCCAAAGAAGAAACCACCCAGCGAAATACCGCCTGAGACGTGCAGTTTGGTGTCGGGCTTGACCGCACCACACTGTAGCGCTGCCAATAATGTAATTGCCTTCCAGATTGAACCTGGCGGATAACCGGAAAGAGCGCGATTGAAAAGCGGATGGTCAGGGGCATTGATGCGTTTCCACACTGCCGGCGTAATTCTCTTGGTGAAAACATTAGGGTCATAGCTCGGCCGGGACACCATGGCGAGCACCTCACCGTTTTGTGGATCGATAGCAACAATTGCTCCCGAGCGTGGACCGAGAGCCTCGTAAGCGGCCTTTTGCAAATCGAGGTCAAGTGAGAGCACCAGCGGTTTTCCCGCTACGGGCTCTTTTGTAATTTGCGGATGGGACGTAGCGGCAGAAAGAGAATTGCCCATGGCATTCACTCTTACTCTTTGCTCACCATCGGTGCCACGCAGCTGATCGTCATAGAGTCTTTCCACACCGTCCTGCCCAACCACGTCGCCCATTTTTCTTGATGGTTTGTGCAAAAGCTGCACTTGCGAAATCGAACCGCAATAGCCCAATACGTGCGCGGTTACCTCCGCATTAGGATAGCTACGGCTGATGTCCGGCATGATGTCGATGCCTGGTAAAAAAAGTTTGTTTTCAAAAAATCGCGACACTATATTCATATCGACGTCGTGATCAATCACTACCGGTAATACCGAACCTGAAGCTTTGGCCTTGAGTAATTCCTGCAAGACTTTGGCGTATGGCTCGTTGAGAACGCGACTGAGTCTGGTGGCCAGATCTTTGACATTATCGAGCTGTGCCGGAATGGCAATCATCGAAAGAGATTGTTTATTCGTAGCAAGCAAACTGCCGTGGCGGTCATAAATATTGCCCCGGGGAGCGCGCAAAAAAGTAACCCTCGTTGAATTTTCGACCGCCTGATTTTTGTAGTAATTATTCTGCAAAATCTGCAGCCAGACCAGGCGCGCCACAAGGGCTCCCATGGCCAATACTACGATCAATGCCAGAATCACAACTTTCGGCCGCATGTCGCGCGGTGGAGTTGAAGTGGTATTAAATGTAGTTCGGTCGCCGCTCATTACCACTGAAATTTGTCCTTGATCTCAATTAGTCGGTAGACATCTGCCGCCAGGAAAAGAATTCGTACCAGCCTCGCATTGGAATAAAAAGCACCGGCGCAATCAATGCATTAAGCAGCGCCTCAGGCACAATAAACATGGCCAGATGACTGAATTCCTCCGGTACCACCAATCGACCGGCGGCGGAGACAAATTCGCGTCCATGCATCAAACATAAT
>JADYXQ010000051.1 GCA_021772135.1 Candidatus Obscuribacter sp. | reverse complement strand
GCGCCAGTGCAACCGGCTGCAGCAGCTGCGGCTACAGTTCAGCAACCGCCGCCGGCGGTTCCGGCCAAACCTTTACTGACTCCACAAGAGCAAGCGGCCCAGCAGCAAGTCTTGCAGGCGGCGGCACTGAAATCTCAGCAAGAAGAAACTCGTAAAGCTGAACAAGACTCTCGCCTGGCCGAGGCTCGCGCCAAAGAAGCACTGCTGAAAGCTCAGGAAGAACAACAGTTGCGGGCTCAGCACGAAGCGGCTATGCGGGCCCAGGCAGAGCATCAAGCACGCTTGAAAGCGCAACAAGAAGCGTCGGCGAAACAACAAGAAGAGCAACTGAAGCGCTTTGAGCAAGAAACCTTAATAAAGGCCCAGCAAGAACAAAAAATTCAAGCTGACAAAGCACAGACTCAGCAAGCAGCCTTGAAAGCTCAACATGAACAACTGATGCAGGCCAAACGCGAAGCTGACTATCGCGCTCAACAAGAGCAGCAGATGATGGCTCAGCAGCAAAACTCACTGCGCGGACAGCAAGATGAACGCATGCGATTGCAACAAGAAGCGCAAATGCGCGCTCAAGATCAAGCTCAAAGGCAGGCGCAACAAGAAATTGAACTGCGATCGCAACATGAGCAACAAGTGCGTGCTCGATTAGAGTCAACGCAAAGGGCCCAGCAAGATGAAAAACTGAGAGCGCAAGACATAGAAGTGAAAGCGCAGCAGGCCGCTGCTTTCATCGCTCAACAAGAAATGAAAAAACAGATCATTATGGAAGCGGCTCAATTTGCTGAAATGGCGCAGCAAGAAGAAGCTGTCGAAGCCACTGCGGGCGCCGTTGCCCATGGTCAATCTGAGTTAGACCCGCTATTCAGCACAGGTGAAGCACCACCCGAGCAGCACCTGGAACAGCAAACAATGCAAACACCAGTTTTCGATGCTGCTCCACCGGCAGTGTCACCAGAAGCTGCCTTTGAACAGGCTGCATATGAAGATCCCGGTGCTTCAAGCCCAACTATATCGCCTTATGAGGCTGCTCAGCACAGTGCTGCTCCAGAGCCCGTAGCTGAAGGTCCTACCAAAAAAGGAAAAGGCAAGAAGAAAACCGCCAAGACTTTAATCGACGAGCCCACACCGATGGATGTCGCTGCCGCAGCGGCAGCGCCACCATCAGCAGTGCCCGAGTCGCCATATCAGCAGCAGCCACCGACTATGCCGCCGTCAGCTCAACCTGCCTATGGCGCAGAGTTCTTCGATCCAGCTGCCGCTCCGACTACTGAACAACCGCTCTATCAGCCGCAACCGCAAGATCAGGCAGCCGCAGAACCAGAATCGCCTTATCAGGCTCCTTCGGTGCCTATTCCATCGCCGACTTTCAAACCAGTCAAGCCGCCCCTACCGGCCTCCGCTCAATATGACCAGAATCAGCACATGGACGCGCAACCGGAGCAGCCGGTCATGCCACAGCCATTGCCGCAGCCAATGCCAAGTCAAGCCACTGTGCAACAGCCACTGACGGCAGATCAGCAGGCTGCTCTACTGCTTGACCCGATGCAAAGTATGCAAGCTCCTCAAGAAATGCAGGCTATGCAAGATCAGCAAGCGCCGGCCAGGTCTTCATATGATGACCTCTCTGATTTGGATCTGGGTGAGCCAGAATATGAACCCCAGAGCTACGGTCGCAAGAAAAGTCGTGGTACCGGCGCAGACGCCGTGCCACCAACGGTGATTTCGCCGGTGCAAGCCAGTGCCAGCGAAGCGCAGACCGCAGACGCCAGGCAAACCTTCTGGAACACAGTTAATAGTGCCATGCGTAGTGACATGCGCGAAGTACCTGGTGGAGGCGTTCCACAGGGGGTCTCTGCTCCCATACCGGCTTATTTCCCTGAGCCCGGTCAGCATGTACAAAATGCTCCTGCGACTCAGGGCCCCAGCGGGCAGCCGGCCCCGCATCAAGTTCAAGGCGGCTCCAGTTGCCCCGGCTGCAGCGAATATCTCGAACCAGGTTCGCGCTTCTGCGGTGAATGTGGTTATCGCCTGGAGATTCGCATTACAGCCTGCCATCTCTGTGGTGCACCACAAGAACCCGGTGCCAAATTCTGCGGCGAGTGCGGCTCTAAAGCCGCCGATGTGGCGGCAGAAAGTGCTGTTGCCGTGGGCATGAGCGCCCAGGAGGCCGAACAAGCGAGACAGTACGAGGCCTATTTAAGCGGTCAGAAGCCTACTCAGCAAGCGTGGGTAACCAAACTGAAAAAAATTCTGGATTAAAGTTAAGAGCAGAGTTAAAAGCGGTCGCCGACCTGACGCAAGACGGTTACTTTCTCTACTTCTTCTTCGCGCAAAGGCACAAGTTTGAGAGCATCCCAGGCGCACTGCGCCAGCTCGGGAGGCAATAAGCGAATTACCGGCCAGGGATCGTTGCCATTAGAAGTAATGGCAACGAGCGCGTCTTGCACTCTCACAGTGAGCCGCTGATAGCGCTTACGCACTTGCTCGAGCAAATCGTGAGTAACACCAAGATGGCAGATGCGATCTTCGGGTGTGCAGGCAATCTGTGCTTCTTTTCTCAAAGTATCTACTGCAGTGGCCCAGTGTTCACGCGAGCGTTCGGCAATGGGATGCAGCTCTAGTAAATCTTCTCGGGCCAGATCTTCAAGAGGGATATCTTGCAAAAACTGATAAAAAAGCATCATCAAACGAGCGTGACGCCAGGCAATTAATAATGGTTCCAGACTGAGCTCGCCAGCATTCATCAAATGGTGATGGCCTGACAAATTAAATACGCTAGTTATGGAAGCTCGCTTATCGGGATCAAGCGCTTCAAACAGATCTTCGCGATCAAGGGGATCTAATTCTTCCAGCTCTTCGATCAGACTGGTAGTCGACTCTTGCAAATCAGTTTCGCGAATTAAAAAATCTCCACGGATCAGCTGAAATTGCGGATCGGTACTGGGCAACAGTCGCAAAGTGTTCAAAGCTGATTGCTTTTCAGCAAGGAGGCGGCAGGTTGTGTCAATTAATTCCAAAATGGCCATAATTTGCTCGCTTTTGCCGCAGACACATACAATCATTGTAAGAACTGCTCTAATTGCACTGTAGCACAGCCAAACTCAGCGGGCCTTAAGTTTCATCTGTTCCTTAGAATCGGTCGTTTCAAGCGGCCGCGGGCTGTGGAATAACAGTTTTATCCCTGATTAGAAAGCGAACTGAACATTCATGCCGGGTATTGGCAGCGATTATCAACCTGGATTTCAGGTAAACAAAGCCTACGAAGTGATAGGCGTCATTGGCCACGGCGCCATGGGCGCGGTTTATCACGTGCGCCATCTTTTTCTATCGAAAGAAATGGCCTTGAAAGTTTTGCGTTCAACAGGCGTGTCTGAGACCGCCTGGCGGCGTTTTCAAATTGAGGCTCAAGCCATTGCCCGGCTTAATCATCCTAATATCGTGCGTATTTTCGATATGGGCCTGATTGATGGTGTGACTCCTTACTATGCCATGGAGCTTTTGAACGGCCAGTCACTGGCCGATAAATTAGACAAGAAAACGCTCTTGCCGGTGCCGGAAGCTCTTGCCATATTTCGCCAGGTTTGTGCCGGTCTGGCATATGCTCACGAGCATGAAATTGTTCATCGTGACATCAAGCCAGGCAATATCGTTTTGCAAGAAGTGGAGCCGGGAGTGATTTCTGCCAAATTAGTAGACTTCGGTATCGTCAAATTAACAGGAGACAGCGACGGCGACAAACAAGGTTTAACGCGGCCGGGCGAGGTTTGCGGCAGCCCCCAATACATGAGCCCTGAGCAGTGTTCAGGAGTAAATGTCACTTATCGCACAGATTTATATTCGCTGGGCGTAGCCCTCTTTGAGACCCTGACTGGAGCCGTGCCTTTTCGCGGAAAAGACGCGGTAGCGACCATGGAGATGCACCAGGGTCAAGAGCCGCTCAGTCTTTTCGATGCTTCCGAAGGTATGGATTTTCCTCCGGAATTACAAGAAGTTGTGAGCACACTACTGGCCAAAGATCCGCTTGATCGCTACCAATCAGCCTCTGACGTGGCGGCGCAGTTGCTTGTAATAGAGCGCTCTTTTGTCGACAACGAACAAAACGTGCGCAAACCGCAATCCGCATCAGTGGTGCGCAAACCATATTCGCGGCGTGATCAAGATGACACTGAAGAAACCGGCACGCATGACAATAAAAAAACTTTGATTCTGGTTGGTTCGGCCCTGGCTCTAGTTCTGGTGCTTTCGCTCGGCGCCGCGGGCTACTTTATGTTTGCCCAGAATAATCATGTCGAAGGCGATAGTGCCAAAGTAGCGCTGGAAGAGAGCAAGGCCGCCCAGACTAAATTAGGCGGGCAGTTGAAGGCCGAAGCCGAGATTACTGAGCCTTATTTTCAAGGCACACAAAATAAAGATGGGCATCAGGTTTCTTATTACAAATTTCCCAAAGATTTCTCTATCGGCGAGATGGAAATAAAATCTGATGAGGGCCGTGACGCTAAACAAGCTCAGGGCGATATGTATGTGCCGACTCGGGCGCTGATGCACTTCACTCCCAACGATAAATGTTTGCGTTTTCCTCAACTCTTGCGCCGCTTTGACGATAGCTCGTCCTTGCAAATGATTACATTGTCAGAATTCGGTGAAGATGCCGCCAGTGCGTTTTCCGGTGACGGCCTGGAGAAACCGACAGCGAAAGTAGCTTCCGGTGCCAAACAATTGGTGACCGATGAATTGCTCAAGTATATTTCGCAAATCAAAAGCCTTTATGGCATCGAGCTTTCAGACACCTCAATTACTGGTGAGTGTCTGGTTTTGCTCAGTCATTTTCCTAAATTAACCGAGCTGCGCATTTCCAGCACGGCCATTAACGGTGAACAATTAGCTCAATCGAATATTTTGCCTCAACTTGAACTCCTGGGCGCTGACGGCAATAAAAAGATGAATGTTGCTATTGCCGCTTTGCGTGACTCTCCTAAATTGCGGCAACTTCACGTTGCTTCTTGTGCTCTCACTGATCAAGATGTCCACGAAATTGGCACCATGAAGAAAATATCGCGACTCAAATTGTCAAACAATAAATTAAAAGATGCTGACCTGGAGCCGTTAACCAAGCTACCTTTGCAATATCTTTATCTTGGAGGTTGCAAATTGACTCCTGCATGCCTTAAGTATGTCAGTGCAATTCCAACACTTCAGCACCTTGATATTACCCATAACGGCTGGACTGCGGAACAATTCGCCAAGTTTAAAGCCGATCTAAAAAAGGTCAATGCCGAGATAAATATACCTGAGGATCTCAATACCGTGCCTGCTCTTGAGCCGATGCAAACCCAGTTGGAGAGCGATAAGTAAGCTAGATTAGTGGAGTGACAGATAATGATGAGCGGAAAAAATTGTTTGTTGATCGGCGCCATTTTTGCTTTATCTTGCTCTCCGGTAATGGCTCAAGGATTTAGATTCGGTAGTAATTTGCCGGCTAATCCTATTAGTGGCGGTCAGTCTCCCGTCAGGGGTTATGGAGCCAACGGAGGCTTTTTCAGTCCGGCGGGGCAGACGATTGCCTTAGGTGGACTGGCTGCTAACCCGACCATGTTTTCCAACACCTGTCGTATGAACGGTTCGGCCTACACCTGTCGGGTGGGCGAAACCAACTGTAATTTCTGGCGCAGTTCGTCTGGTTTTTATTATCCCTGGTTCGGCATCGGCAATCAGGTAGCTTATGGCCAGGGATTTTTTGCTTCGCCGATTATTTACTCGCAGAACGGATCTAGCCCGGTGGCCAAATTGCCGCAGCCGGACCTGCAGTTGACCGACTTCTTAAAATACATCGACGAAGCTCTGGCCGACAATAAGCTAAGCACCGAGCATTACCAGCAACTGAAATTGCGCGCCGGCGATTTACAACGCAAAGAAAAAAGCATGCGCACCGCACAGGGTAGCCAACTTGATCCGCAGGGTGAAGACGAAATCAGAGTTGACATCGAGAATCTGACAAAAGAAATGTCAGAACGATTGGCGAAATAATTTTTGATCACTTGTCACTGACAGAGAAAGTGATGCGAGTGAAAACATTGTACTTGCACTGATACTGGCCGTTAACGTATTCCCAGATTGCATGGTAGGAAGCGCGATTTTGTTCTTTCACCCAGACTGCGGCATTTTGAAAAGACGTGTTGTTTTGAATATATGTGACCGGAATGTTAAAACATTTTTCTCCTGCGGCCGGCTCAATTTCTACCCAACCAATTCTCGGCAAGTAGACTTCGCCCCAGGTATGCGAATTTCCCAGGTCATCAGGAACGGCCTTGGTACCAGCCTGGCCATTAGGCAAAGTGAGACTCAAGCCCACTATGTCGCGAGAATGTATGCCTGCGCAAGCACAAAGTGCATTGAGCAATTCCATCATATGACCGCAATGACCGCGTTTATATTTCAATGTGGAGGCCAGGTCGTCAGTTCGGTAAGAGACCGAGTTATCGTATTTGATATTAGCGCTAATATAGCGACAGAGTTCTAACACGGTGTTGGCTGGATCATGATTGAGCTTGGCTTTTTCAGCCAGAGCGATTACGGCCGGCTCATATGTTCTGGTCTTGACCGGATTTTTTAAGTTATACGCCAGGCAATCATTCCATGAACAACGACTTACACTGGAATTGAAAGTGCGCGGCGCCGAAACGGCCTTATAAGAGCTGACGTAGCTAAGTCTGGTTTCTGGCGCAAAATTGGCATTGGTTTCGAAATACAAATGGGTTGAACGTTTGTCACCTTCAATTTGTACTGTTGCGCCAGGTACGAAACGAATATCGGCAGCACCACACGGAGACGGTGTACCAGACCAGGGTTTGTAAGCGGGGATAGCATGCCACACCCTTATCTGCTCGCAGGCAACATCTTTGGGAATGGTGACGTCAGTCTGCAGACGCACGGCAAATTTCTTAGCTGGGCCGCATGTAATTGCACTGTAGGTTTTGTCTACGGCCTGTGCCGGGGCGCAAATGATCTGGGTGACGAGAAAGAGGGCGATAGTGAGAATAAGGCTGTTGAGGCGCACCAGAGCTCCCGGCGAAATCTGTGTTTGTAATATTATAAGTGCATGAGAACTCTAATCGCGAGCCTGTCATTTTGCCTTCTCTACGCTAACATGCCGCAAGCCTGGGGCGGCGACGCTGGGTGGATTGTTGAGCAAAACAGTCAATTCGGCGGCAAAGGTCGCCAGCTGGTAACGGCAAAAGGATCGCGTTACGAGTCACTGGATGGTGGTTATGTTGCCGTCACTGCAGCACCATTGTGGAAAATCTACCTGTTCAACGATCGCAAAAAGCTCTACTTTTCTTGTGATGCCCGCAAAGAATCAAAATCGACTAACGGTCGGAAAAACATTTTGCGCATGGCCGTCTTGCGAAATATGGTGGAGTCGACCTGGGTGCCGGCCCGCAAAGCAAGTTTTCTCGGTCACTCTATGAGTGTCTGGAAAACCGTCCCGAAAGATAATGCGAAAGAGAAAGAGAAATTTCGCACCACTGAGTTCTGGGCCGCCGATGAGATTCCGATAGCTCATGAAATGACTCTGTATACCAGCACCACTAATGGTTACCCGGCTAACGTCGATAAGCTTTCAATCAGGTGCTTTTCTCTTAAGCCTCGCGGTCGCAAAGATACTTATATGGATACCACGAGCATTAAATCGGCCTCTCTGTCTCCGGCGATTTTTCAGGTGCCCAGAGGCTATAAACAGGCCGCTAATGAGTTGGAAGTGGTTGTAAATACTGACGATCTGGGCAGTATGTTGGACACTTTGCCCGAGCGAAAGTAGGATAGGACTGAGAAACTTTCTTCCGATATCGGAAGAAAATGAGCTTGACGAGTTCTCACTTTAGACTTATTCTAAATATATGACCGCACACAACCACATTACTGAACAAATTCCTTCGGCCGAGCAACTGTTGTTGTCGCGAGGCGTTAAGCCCACGCCACAACGTGTTGTGATAGCCGAGTATTTGTTGCAGACAGAATCCCACCCGACCGCAGATGAAGTGCTCTCCGCCGTGGCTCAGGCCCTTCCGGTATCGCTTTCGCGGGCGACTGTCTACAACACACTCAATACTTTGAAAGAAGCTGGTGTAATAAAAGAGGTTCTGACTGAACCTGGTCGTGTTCGGTATGACGCAAATATCTCTCATCATCATCATTTCGTTGATGTTAAGACCGGAAAAATAGTCGATATTCCATTGAACAAAGTAGAAGCAATCGGTAAGCTGCTGGGCGACCAGTACAAGGTTCACGGCTTCCAGGTGCTGTTCTACGGCGAGGTCGAAGGCGGCTAGTTTTTTTGCCCAAAAAGTAGATTACTTCTAAATCTAGATCCTTTCTAGGAGAAATTAACATGTCTAATTATCAAATATCTTCTGCTCTGTCCGAATCTCAAGCCACTATTGCCGACCTCACCAGCAGCGATACGATTCAAAAAGGCACCACACCGCCGGCCGATAGTCAGACAGCGGCAAATCTGATGGCCGCTTTTGGCGGCGAGTCTATGGCTAATCGCAAATATCTCTATTTCGCCAAAATTGCTCGCCGGTTGGGCAATGAGGAAGTGGCCAAACTCTTCGAAGAAACCGCTAATCACGAAACTGCTCATGCTTTCGCCCATCTGGAGCTGATTTATCCATCATCGGAGCAAACTGTTGAATCGGTTTTAGCCCTGGCTGCCGCAGGCGAAATGTACGAAAGCGTCACCATGTATCCCGATTTTGAACGCATCGCTCTTGAAGAAGGTAACCAGGCTGCCGTATCTGAATTTCAAGAACAGGCGAGAGAATCACTGGAACATGCCGGCATCTTTGAAAAAGCAGCCAAACGCTTTGGTGCCCTGAAAAAAGTGGAAGCCTATCACGCCGCTCGCTACCAGGCGGCTCTCGACAAACTGAAAACGGCGAAGATCTAATTTGCAGCCGGTCTTACTGCCATTCGCTCATACGTGTATGGACGGATGGCAGCAGCGCTGTGAGCGGCTCTTCATCAGCCATTCCACCCATAAAGGGCTGACACTGAATAATGTGGCGATCGAGCAAACCGGGCCAGAGCGCATGATTTTCGAGACCACGTTGATGCCCCAACCAGCGCAGTTTGTAGGCGATAGCAAGAGAGTGCGGTTCCATGTCGTCTACCAGGACAAAACCTTCGGTAGCCGGCACGCTTTCGCAATTGTCGGGGCCGTAGATTTCGCCCACCAGGCCCTCTAAGCCAAGTTCTTTGAGCACGCGAAATTGAAATTTGGAGTGACCGAGTGTAAGCATGGCCACTTCGTACTGCCGTCCAATCTCTTCTAAAAAGGCTTTGGCACTGGGTCTTGCTTCAGTAAGAACATTATTCCATTGAAAAAAGAATTTCTTCCGCGGGTCAAAAAGAGTGCGCGACCAAATTGGATAAATTTCGGTATTGACCAGAGTGCGGTCACAGTCTACAAATACGCGGTGTGTCAATTTGCCTGCAGAGCCTACATGAGGCGCTTGTGAATAATGTGGTCGATGTAATATTGCATCATCACTGGTGGCGGCCAGGTAGTATGATTGCCTTTGCGCTGGAAAAGTTTCACCTGATTTTTGTTGGCTATAAGTGCCCTGTATAGCTGAGTTTGCAGCTTCGGCGGTACTGTCGAATCTTCGTTATTGGAGAGAATTACAACTTTGATATCGGCTGGAAATTCTTTGATGTTGGCAATGAAACTGCGGGCTTTATATTCGTCTTTGTTTTCCACTGGAGTGCCGTGCAAGGCCTTGGCAATGGACCTTTTAACATCTTCATCAAGGCTGGTCTTGTAAAGCGCGGCCAGATCGCCGCAGCTCACCAGAGTTAAAATGCACTCTGATTTTTCTTTGATCTCAGGTGGTGCGAGCTCAATGTAGCGCAAGAGGTTGCAGCCGCCCATTGACGCGCCCATGTAAATAATGCGCTCAAAATGATGTTTGTTCTGCACTGTAGTAATGGCGTCGGTGAAATCTTGCAGAACTCTGGGATCAGCCCAGCTTTCAGGCACTCCTACGGACAAAAAACCATAATTGGGATAAATCGAGGTCAATACGGGGCCGGTAGGAGCGCCGGGCGGCACAACGAAGGGCTCTTCGATGCTCGAGAGCATACCGTGGGAATAAACCACCAGAGTGCTTTTGCCATGTTCGGTTGGTTTGGTTGGGGCAATGAAAAAGGCATTGGCCGGTGAACCATCCACGTGGCTTTTGGTCACTATGGTCTCGCGAGCAAAAGCCGCCAATGGCGCAATTATTGTTGTGGCCAGTAAAGAGGCGCAAGTCAGTGCTGTCGCGCTTAATGCTGAAAAAGTTTTTGGTCGACTGTATTTCATTGGCAATATTTTACACCGCAACAGTAACGCCCGCCGGCATTCTCTTGATTAGCTAGAGTTCAACATGCTTGAGTGTTTCGAGCTTTTCGACTAACATCATGGCTGTAGCAGCAATGCTCATGGCAGAATTGCCATTTACGCCAGAGCAGGAAATCATGGTTAAAATCGAACCAGAACGTAACATCTTCACACTGATCAATACTTTTGAAGTTGAGCCTACTAATCAGCAAATTGTCGCCAATCTGCTCGAAGAGGCTACCGAAAAGCTGATTAAGCAATTACCCGGTTTCGTTTCAGCCAGCATTCACCAGAGTTTTGACGGTAAATATGTTACCAATTATGCTCAGTGGGAAAGCGAAATACATTTTCGCTCGATGACCAAAAATCTTGAAATGCAAGCGCACATGAAAGAACTGCAGTCTCTCACTCTTTCAATCTTGCCCGTCTTTTATCGCGTTACCTACGTAGGCGAGTCAGAAAATTAGGTCAGCGCGGCTGGAACCACGTGTGGTGTCATGGCTGTTTGGCTCTGAGGTAACTGGGTAGATTCTCTAATTGAGTCTTGGGGAAAAATTCATGGATACTTTTGGGGTGATTCTCGCCTGCCTTGGACTGTTGGTCTATATGCTTTCCTGCCTCTGGTTGACTATTTGTGCTTTTCGCAAAAGTATCGGCTGGGGATTTTTGTTCATTCTCGTGCCCTTCGCCAGCCTGGTCTACATCATCATGGACTGGAGTCGTGTCTCTCGCCCTGCTTTAATTGCTGTCGCTGCGTTAATGGTTTTAGTGGCCGGCACGGCTTTGAGTCCGACGGTGCAGAGGGCCTTTACCAATTCCACTATCAGCGGCGCAAAATAGACTTAATTCAATAAAAAGAAGATTGAAACAATGAGTATGGCGTTCCAAAAAGCGTGCACTGCTGCTGTGTAGAGCAGGTTGTTGGTGCGCTGATAAACGAAGGAAAGAACCAGGCCCAGAGCGAAATATTCGGCAAAGTATGATGGATGGAAGTGCCATGCCGTAAACGCCAGAGCACTGAATATGGTGGCGACCACTATGCCAGAGCGGTAGCAACTGTAGCCGCCTACCAGGCCCTGGAAAAAGATCGCATCAATCAACGGTACCAATGTTAGTGAACCGCAGATGGCACCAAGGCTTTTCAGTGAAAATATTTCGCCCGAACTGTTGAGAATGGCATACTGGCCGGAATTTGTCAGGCTCTGGAGATTACCGGTGGCGAGTGCCGCAGCGCAATGACCGATGGTTGTTAGCGCAGCAATGGCGCAGAACGAGCCGATTATGAGCATTGAAAGCTCTTTCGCGCTCATCTGTTCTCCGCCTGAGCTCATCGCTTGCCAGAAAGTAAGCCCGGCAGGTTTGCAAATGAGAAAATAGAAACCGGCCAGACCACAGGCCGCTGCCAGTAGATAATTTTGGCTGGCTTGAATATGCAGTGATTGTAGGTTCAAACTTTCCGCCATTCCCGCCATGGTGCTGGTAATGACCACTGAAGTACTGGCAAGCAAAGGCACAATCAGCAAACACGCGTAAGCTCTGCGGAAATCTTTCGACATTGGTTCAAAGTCTGTACGAGCACCAATTATATATTTAAAAATCGCATAAAGACCGGTCACCACAGCCAGGGCTTTCAGTATTTCAAAAGCAAAAAATCTAATTTGCCAGAATAGGGCAGCGGCTTTTTCTTTTTGCTGAGCAATCTCGTACTGCTCGGCCCCGGCTGCTTTATAGGCATCCATGAGGGCTGTATCCCGATACCATCCAGGCTTGAGCTCTGCTTCTATATTTTTGATGTTCTCATTCAAATCGCCGCCCTTCGGCACCGAATAAATTGTGTACAGCGTCATCAATAGCTGATCTGGAACACCACCGCCATTGGAGTAATCATCGATAGCAGTGAGGGCATTGTCTCCCTGCCAGTGACGCAGAATGATTGCTCGGGCTGCCAGGGGGGCGTCTAGTGGATATTTCTTGGCCAGGCTTTGCACCACGGTATTGGCCCCGGCAATTTCTTTGTCGGGATTTTTGCCCCATTCCCACAGGAGAAAAGGCCTGATACTACCGTCGATACCGCTTAAAAAATGGGCACGTTTGAGAGCGGCCGGTGCCAGTTCAGCCTGCACAACCTCGGCTGGTTGTGGGTTGGCGTCTTCGTCGGCCACAGCCTCCTGCTGTTTCACCACGGGCTTGGCCATCTGAAAAGCCGGGGCCAGACCGGCCATGCTCCAGCCGATGATTAAGGTAGCTACTGCCAGTACAATATTGATGGAGAGGTGCCTGACTCTGTCTCGGCTGCAAAAGGCAATGACCGCGCCAATCAGAACCAGGGCCCAGAGGGCGAAGTAGATTAGGCACCAGATTACTTGTACTAGCAATTTCTAACCAAGCAGTTTCTAACCAAGCAATTTCTTCCACCATGGTCGGTTCAATTTGTCTTGCAACTGCTCGATTTCGTTTTGCAAGGCCG
>JADYXQ010000050.1 GCA_021772135.1 Candidatus Obscuribacter sp. | reverse complement strand
CCTCCGCCCGCTCATGCATACTTTTGCGACAATGCTTCTCCAACAGCAAACCTTCGCTGACGTGTTTGGTTATGTATGAGAAATGAGGGGATGCTTGAGAACTACTCCTGCATTGGCAAGGAGCAGAGGCTCTTTGATCAGTGATACCAGATCGTTAATCATTGATACTACAGACAGTGCCTGCTCAGGCATCTCTGAGGCGATCATTGCATTTGATAGCCCCTCCGCTGCCAGTGGAATGAGGTCACGCAGTGCTACCAGTCCGGTGGCATCACCGGTGATAGTAATCCGTGCTTGCTCTCCCATCAAACCTGAAGCTTCTAATTGTGCTGACATGGTGCGAGCACTCAAGATCAGGCTATCAAAGCTTGAGGCGAAAAGCCTGGGGATGGAATCTAACAATTCATCTCTGGCAATGTTAGAGATGTATTGCTGAGTGCGAGTTCTTTCCTTCCACTCATGAATGCGCCCACGCAGTTGCATGTCTTCAAGCATAATGCTGGCCCAGAACGTGCTGTCGAAGACATCTAGAATGCCAGTGCTGACAATGGCATAGGCTAGAACCGAGTCAGCGGCGCGGTTGGCAAACTCAACATTGATTCTTGGCTTAATGGCGCTGAGGTTCAGGCCCGAGCCGCTCAGCTGCTGAAGAAATACGGCCGTGTCGAATGCCGCTGGTTGAGTGTTTGCAGTTGCACCTGGGCTGGCAGACGCTTGCGCATCGCTTGAGGGTGTGAGCGCCAGAACCTTTTTTCTGTCACCAAGCAGTTTCAGCCCCGCCTCGATAAGGTCTTCATTTGAGCATTCTTGCAATGCCTCAATGGTATCGAGCCCGTTCGCGGCCAGAGCCACAATTGCTTCTTCTGTCAGCTTTTTACTTCTAAGCAAGTCACGAAATTCGTCGGTCATGATTTTTGCCCGATAGGTGATATGTGAAAAGTGGGTATGCGTACAACGCTATGAAAAAAGAAAGGACAGCGAGGGCCGTCCTTTCTTCTCAATTAGTCTTAGCGACGTACAATTTGCAGAGAAAGAGAGAAGTTAAAGCGGAAGCTTGTTTGACTGGTCTGAGTTGGCGCAGCAGACGACTGGCGTTGAACTGCGGCGGCAGTGGTTTCTGTGGAACCTCCAGATACAGCAGTGTAGTAGTTATGCACCTGACCGGCAATTTGTCCAAAGATGCTCAAATAACTCGTATCTGCACTCTGAGGGCAGGCCGCTAGGGCGTTGAGCAGCTGCTCATAAGACAGCGCCAGGCGAAAGCGGTTAGCAATATCTGACCCAAGACGGCGCTGTAAAAAGAGAATCGCTCCTTCATCGGCGCTGGTAGCGTTTGTGACGCCGGCGGCGGCTTGCAAATTGCGATCTTTGAGAATTTCGAGCAAGTCGCGCAGAAGCACTACCAAGCTTGTCGACATTTCCGGCATCGGTGAGCTGATCATGCGCTGACTGATTTCTTCGGCGGCCAAAGGAATTAAAGTTTGCAGTTGGCCGTAGGCTGCGGCGTCAGTGCCAACATCTAAACGAGCTTGATTGCCCATAAGTTGCAGAGCGCTAAGTTGCGAGCTGAGTTTAGATGAAGTGCTCACCAGGTTTTGAAAATGGTGCCCAAACAGTTGGCTCACACCATCACCCAACTCTGCCAGCGCTTCAGTGGAAATATAACGCTCTGAGCGGAAATTCTCTGTCCATCGGTTGATCTTGCTGCGCAATTCCATATCTTCAAGTTGCAATTGCTGCCAAAAATCCTTGCTCGTGAAAATGTCGCAGAGGCCAGTACCGACCATTACAAATGCACTGGCTGCTTGGGCTGCGCTGCGAATGAAATCTGGTTTGATGCGAGGGTTCAAGGCTTGAGCGCTAATACCAAGAGAGCTTGAATTGGCACCAAGAAGATAGGCGTATTGGTTAACGGCAGCAGCAGGGGCAGCGCTGACTGTGGCTTCGGTGTTGACTTGCAATTGCAAAGAATCGCCTTGCTCCACGATGGTATAAGCCGCTTTGATTTTGTTGCGCGCACCCACAGACAGACCGAGTTCTCTCAATTCTTCTTTGGTGACGCTGGTGAGGGCCGCTTCAGTGTCTAAGCCGTTATTTTCTAGAATCAGTACTTCGGATTCGGTCAGAGCGATGGCGAGCAATTGTGCGCGAAGGTCAGTTGAAATTGCCATGATTTGCATTCCTAATTTGGGTTTCCGGTTTTCTTGTGCTCTATTTCAATCTCCAAACAAGTGCTAGCCCACACCGCTCACGACAATCAACATGAAGGATGTTGAAAATTGTTTTGGTGATGCTTGTGGCTTGTTTGTTTGGTTAATTTGTTTTTCTGGCTGAAAAATTGAATGAAATAGAGATGTATTTACTGTCGCAGACCTGAGTAGTGCCATTCAATCATTGGCTACTTTTGCCAGAGCAAGACTAGAGAAGGCTAGAGAGGCGTGGTGATAGCATCTGGCGAAATTCTCAGTAACCTCCTCATAACCTTCTGTAACCTTAGCGCGACTAGCGATGAGTAGTTTCCACAGCAAACTTGCTTGCAGATAGCATGCGAATGTGCGCAGAATCAGATTCAGATTCAGATTTAGAAGCAGATTCAGAGTCAGATTCTATTGAATTGCAATGTAAACATATTACTTACAAACCCTCGACAAACCCGGGCCTTACAAGTTACTGTCCTTGCAGAAGCCGTCGTCCAAGAGATTTTCAATCTTCTTATGTCGTTCTTAGCAAAAAACATCTTGATTCAAATTGCTGTCCGCCACCACGGACATCATCATCATCATCATTCTTTTTGCCTGGAGCGGATTTAACGACAGCATAGCTTTGCACTTAGCAAAAACTGTTGACCCGCTCTAGAGAAGCGGGTCTTTTTTTTTGCCAAAAATACATAGGAAAGAACAATGACAAAAGTAATGGATTCTCTTGGCCAATCGACCACGCTAGTTCTCGAATCTGAAAAAGGTTCGCAGCCGGTCCAAATTCTGAAAATGGTATTACCCTCCGGGCGCATTCAAGAAAAAGTAGTCGCGCTGCTCGAGCGCATTGGTCTTACCTTTACAAAAAGCGGTAGATCATACAGGCCGCGCACATCACAAAATGGAGTGTCAGCTAAATTTCTCAAAGCACAAAACATTCCAGACCTTGTCGCTCTTGGTCGGCACGACTGCGGTTTTTCCGGCAAAGACTGGATCGTCGAGAGACAGGCCGACGTAGTGGAACTTCTGGATCTTGGTTTTGATCCGGTTTCGATTGTGGCGGCCATGCCCGAAAATCTAGCATCAGAATCTCTGGCCGATCGCCAGAAAAGGCGGCTCGTAATAGCCTCAGAGTATAGAAATCTGACCAGTGATTACATCAAGTCTAAAGGCCTCACTGCCGACTACGTGCAAACATTTGGGGCTACCGAGGCCCTGCCGCCAGAGGATGCAGACATGATTGTTGATAATACTTCCACTGGCGAAACCATTCGCCAGAATCGGCTGGTGATTGTCGATGAGCTGCTGCAATCAAGTACTAGATTTCTTTGCAATCAGCAAGCATTAGAAAATAGTTTTAAGCGCCGCAAACTAGAAGAGCTGGTGATGCTGATGCAGAGCGCATTGCGAGCCAACGATAAAGTACTGCTCGAAATGAATGTCGCTACAGAAAACTTCGAACGACTTGTCTCAAATTTACCTTGTATGCGCGCTCCGACCATCTCTGAATTATACAAAGGTAGTGGCTACGCCATTAAAATTGCAGTGCCATCAGCTGATGTGCCCCAGTTGATTCCACACCTGGTGGCATGTGGTGCTACCGATATCCTTGAGTATAAACTCGAAAAAATTGTCGTTTAGTTTTCTGGATAAATCTCAAATGACTAACAACACAGCCGCTGATGCGCCACAGATTGAGCTCAAAGCCCCCCGTCGGACGATTCTACCCAAAAGAGTTGTACTTGATTTGGCAGCTTACGAAAAACCAAAAGAAGGCCGCCGTGATTTTGTTCGCCTTGATTTTTGTGAGAATACTGAAGGCTTTCCGGCGGCCTATCCCCGGGATATGCCTGCCGACTGGGCAAGCAGTTATCCTGAGTATTCTAAATTTTGCGCCAGGCTGGCAGACTTCTATAACATAGACGAGTCTTGCATCATGCTCACCAATGGCAGCGATGAAGGTATTTCAGTCGTATGTAATACATTCATTGAGCCGGGTGAAGATTGGGCTATTATCTCAAGCCCTTGTTTTTCAATGTTTGCTCAATGTCTTCGTCTGGCTGGGGCAAGTTTAAAAAGCGTCAGTGTCAAACCTGATTTAAGTTTTGATTTAGACGGCATTAATACTGCTCTAAATGAAGGAGCAAAAGTTGCCCTTTTCGCCTCACCTGAAAACCCAACTGGCGCGATGATACCAGCGGAACAGATCGACCAGTGGTGCATTGATTACCCTGATACCCTGTTTGTTATTGATGAAGCATACGGCGAGTTTTCAAAAACTAGCGTTCTTGCCAAAGTAAAAGAATTCAGCAATCTTCTTGTGCTCAAAACTTTTTCTAAAGCCTGGGGAATGGCCGGTTTGCGCCTGGGCTGTGTGTTTGGACAAAGAGAGCTGGTTGAGTATATGCGACGAGTAGCTCTGCCTTATAGTGTTAATGCCGCAGCTTTATGGACCGCCGACAAGCTTCTAAATAGAGCCCAAGATATTTACAGCTATGTAGAGAGCATTAATTTACGCAAACAACAGCTGGTTGAGGATCTCGAGAATCGCAATTATGTAATGGTAAACGGCGCCGGCAATTCGGTTTTGCTTTCAGTTGGTATTAATGCCGAAAGTTTTGCCAGCTATTGTTATTCAAGTAGAATTCTTGTGCGCAACCGCAGCACAGACAGGCATTTTGATCCTATGTGGGGAAGAGTGCGAATTTCTGTTGGCACTGATGATGAGCAAAAAAAACTGATTGAAGCGGTGGATAATTTCAGCAGTACTTATGGTGTCATCTTCGACCTTGACGACACGCTTGTTGATACCAGCGTGAGCTTTGATCAAGTGGTGGCAGAACTAGTTTTAAAGTATTCAGGTCGCGCACTTGATTGCTTTGAGCTCAAGAACCTGCGCGAAGAGGGCGGCTTTAACGACGACTGGGAAGCAACTGTTGAATTATTGCGCCGTCGCCAAATCGCAGTAGACATTGAGCAATTGAAACCAGAAGCTATCAGTCTTTATTTGCAAGTGGCGCCCAAAACCGAGAAGCTATCAATCAGCCTTGAAATTTTAGAAAGGCTAAGGCAGCGGCACCCACTATTTATTGTTAGTGGAAGAAGAAGAGTTGAGTACGAGCAGGTTTGGGCCAATACGATGGATCCACTTTTTAAAAGAGTTTACTGTGTCGATGACCTGGCAGACTGTCGGGCAAAGCCATGGCCTGACTATCTTAGCCGTGCCACACAAGATTTTAATTTGCGGTCTGGCGTTTACATCGGCAACTCAGTTGATGACATGAAAGCTGCAAGCCAGGCCGGCTTGACTGCCATCGGTCTGACAACCACGACTTCTGAAGCTGTTTTGCGCAGCGCAGGCGCGCAAATTATCATCAACGACATTAATCAACTAGAGCAAATATTTCAACTGAGGGGAATTCAATAATAATGAGCAAAATACTTACACCCGTAAATGCGGTAGAAAGAAAGGCTTCGGTAGTACGTCAGACCAAAGAAACGAACATTTCAATCAGTGTAAATCTTGATGATGCCAGCCATATTTCTATCAATACTTCACTGCCATTTCTCTCACACATGCTTGAAGCTCTGGCTTGCCATGGAAGAATTGGTATGGTGATTGAAGCTAAAGGCGACATAGAAGTTGATCCCCATCACCTGGTAGAAGATTGCGGCATTGTGCTTGGTGAGGCGATATATCAAGCCCTGGGCGGCTTTGCTGGTATTCAAAGAGCCGGGTCATTCACATTCCCTATGGACGGCAGCCTGGTGCTCGCGGCAATCGACATTTGCGGCAGACGCAACCTGGCATGGAAAGTACAATTTGGCAATTTTACAGTAGGAAATTTAGATCCTAATCTGTTTAAAGAATTCTACAAAGGTCTGGTTGACGGGCTCAAAGCCACTCTTCACATCAATATGCTGGCCAGCGACAATGACCATCACGTTATTGAAGCTTCGTTTAAAGCCCTGGCACGAGCTCTTCGTCAGGCAATCGAGCCGCTTGCCGGTGTGCAGTATCTCAGTACCAAAGGAATGCTGGATGAAAATTGAGCTTGAAGTAGATTTGGTTGATGTTGCAGGTGGAAATCTCGGCAGTGTAGGACGTTGTCTTAAGCGGCTAAACGTACCGTACAGGCTGGCCAATGCTAAAAACCCACCAAGCGGTAATAGACCGATTATTTTGCCTGGCGTGGGAAATTTTGGAGCGGTGATGAACAATTTAAAAAGAGATGGCTTTGACCAGCTATTGATTGATTTAATTGCCGGCGGCACTCCCTACCTGGGTATTTGTGTGGGCATGCAAGTTTTGTTTGACTGGGGCGATGAATCACAGGTTGCGGGTTTAGGGATTTTAGCTGGAAAAGTAGTGAAACTTGAGCAAGGAAAAATTCCTCAAATTGGTTGGAACCAGATTGAGCCTCGAAAAGGTGATGGTATGCCTGGCTATGTATATTTCGTCAACTCTTATGTTGCTCAGCCGGAAATAGGCGAAAATATTTTTTACACGGCTGATTACCATGGACAGTTCTGTGCCGCAGTGCAAAGCAAGAACATTACTGCATTTCAATTTCACCCAGAGAAGAGCGGTGAATTTGGTGAAAAGTTACTCTGCAACTGGCTTGACACGGTGAATCAATGCTAACCAAGCGCGTTATTCCCTGTCTTGACGTTAAAGATGGTCGCACTGTTAAAGGCGTCAACTTTTCCAATCTGCGTGATATGGGAGACCCTGTCGCCCTGGCATTGCTTTATGAAAGTCAAGACGCAGATGAACTGATGTTTCTAGATATCACTGCCTCCATTGAAAAGCGCACTACTATGCTGCATCTGGTAGAGAGAATTGCTGATAGTCTGGCAATTCCATTCACCGTTGGTGGTGGCGTATCGAAAATTGAAGATGTCACCGCCTTGCTTAATGCCGGGGCAGACAAAGTAGCAATGAATACGTCAGCTGTAAAAAGGCCGCAGTTGATCAATGAAGTCTCTGAGCAGTTTGGTGCTCAGTGCTGTGTTGTAGCCATTGATGCCAGGCGAAATCAGGCTGACAGTTCATGGGAGGTACTAATAAATGGCGGCCGAGAAGCGACAAATTTAGATGCCTTTGAGTGGGCAAACGCATGCGCTGCCAGAGGTGCTGGCGAAATTCTTTTGACATCATGGAATCGAGACGGCATGCAAACCGGCTTTGACCTGAAAATGGTAAGGGCATTTTCGCAAGCTCTTTCAATTCCTGTGATTGCCTCTGGTGGCGCGGCCAACCCTGAAAGCTTTGTCGAGGTCTTCGAAAAAGCAGAAGCTGACGCCGCCCTGGCAGCCAGTATTTTTCACGACAGACTTTACAGCATCAACGATGTAAAGCAAGCAATGGCTGCTGCTGGTATTTGTGTAAGACTTTTAGCAGAAAAAAAGATGGGTGTTAAGCAATGATCGTACCAAGCATCGATATTATGAACGGCAAGGCTGTTCAGCTTCGCCAGGGACGAGAGCTTGTTCTAGAAAGTGACCGCAGTCCTCTTGAGCTGGCTCGCGAGTTCAATCGCTTTGGTGAAATAGCTGTTATTGATCTCGATGCGGCGCTGGGCAAGGGTAATAATCGGGCCTTGATAGCTGATATTTGCAAGGTGGCAGATGCCCGAGTAGGTGGTGGCATTCGAGATCTGGAGACAGGAAGAGAATATTTAAAAGCTGGTGCCAAAGCTCTCATATTTGGAACAGCAGCCCGGCCTGAAATTTTAAGTCAATTTCCAATTGAAAGAGTAATGGTGGCTCTTGATCAAAAAAAAGGAGAAGTTCTAGAAAAGGGCTGGGTGGAAGGAACCGGTGAATCGGTATGGCAGCGCGCTGAGCGCCTGACGCCCTACTGTAGCTCTTTTCTCACTACTTTCGTGGAGAACGAAGGCGGTTTGGGAGGCATAGACATGGATGCTGTAAAGGAAGCCAAAGAACGTCTAAAGAAGCCTCTCACTGTCGCTGGTGGCATTGCCACAACCGACGAAATTGTCGAAATCTCAAAACAAGGCCTTGATGTACAAGTGGGAATGGCACTTTACACTGGTCGAATTGACTTGGCCCAGAGTGTAATTGGTGCTGCTAAATTCGATGCTAATGGCTTGATTCCTATTATTGTTCAAGATACAGGCGGCAAAGTTTTGATGCTTGCCTACGGCAATGAAGAGTCTCTAAAACGCGCTCTAAGTGAAGGAAAGGGTATCTATTTCAGTCGCTCAAGGCAAGAAATTTGGGAAAAAGGGTTAACGTCTGGCCACACACAAGAACTGATTGCCTGCCGCCTCGATTGTGATCGAGACTCAATACTGTTCACTGTCAGGCAAAAATCGGCAGCTTGCCACACTGGCTCATATAGCTGCTTTGGGGCAGCTTCGGCCCACCGCAATTTTGCTATAAGCGATTTATTCAAAACTCTGCGTAGTCGCAAAGAAAGTCTTGCCCCAGAGTCGTATTCGTCAAAACTTTTTCAGAATCGCGAACAGCTTTTAAAAAAATTGATGGAAGAGGCCTACGAAGTGGTGTCATTTAAGTCTCGCGAAAATCTGCGCTGGGAGATTGCCGATCTTTTATACTTCACAAGTCTGCTGGCCGTTGACGAAGGCATTGATTGGCAAGAACTTGAGCTCGAGTTAGGAGGTCGGCACAAATGAAAATAATTCCTCTATACATTGGCGCCGAGGCTGCACAGTGGTTGGCGAACTGTGGTCAAAGTCAAATTTCAAAAGAGTCCGTTGGCACACAAGAAGCTTTGCAAGATACCGTAGCTAAGATAATTTCGCTGGTGCAGGCTGAGGGTGATACTGGCATTGCTCAACTAGCGGAGCGGTTCGGTGACACTGTGCTTTCGCCCGTTATGGTGAGGGCCGACGACATAGAGTCAGTCAAACGTCGACTATCAGCTGAAACTCGTAACACAATAGATGTCGCAGCCACTCGTATTCGCAGGTTCGCAGAGGCCGTTATGGAGCCAATGCGCTCGATTGCCGTTTCGTATGAAACGTTTGCGACTGGCCTTGATTTTCGTCCAATTTCGCGGGTGGCCTGTTACGTTCCCTCTGGTCGCTATCCTTTAGCTTCTACAGCTTTGATGACTGCAATTACCGCTAAAGTATCCGGGGTGACAGAGGTCTGCATTTTTTCACCTAAGCTTACTGATGAAATTTTATATGCAGGCATTGTCTCTGGTGTCACCGAGTTCTATCAGATCGGCGGCGCCCAGGCCATTGCAGCTGCTGTTTACGGCACAGAAACAGTAAAACCGGTGGCTATGATAGTAGGGCCAGGAAATGCTTATGTAACCGAGGCGAAAAGACAGCTTCAGGGCCAGATTGCCATTGACATGCTAGCTGGGCCAAGCGAAATTTGTATTATTGCCGACGGTGGTGGTAATGCTCATTGGCTGGCTCTAGATCTTTGTTCACAAGCTGAGCACGACCCTGATGCTCGAGCATACTTGCTCACCGATAATGCTGCACTTGCTGCAAAAGTTTTAGCTGAGCTGCCAGCAGTGTGCAATCAATTGAATTTGCCAGACTTCATTGGCGAAAGCTTGGCTCAAAGTGCCATTCTTGTCTTGCCTGATATGGAGGCTTGTATAGCCGCAGCTAACACCATTGCCCCAGAACATTTGCAGTTGCACGTCGCTAAACCAGAAGAAATACAACCTCACTTACTCAATTATGGCGCTCTCTTAATTGGTTACAACGCTACAGTTTCTAATGGCGATTATGTTGCCGGCCCCAATCACACACTGCCTACAGATCGCTCTGCGCGTCATACCGGCGCGCTTACTCCACTTTCTTTTCTTCGGGCTCAGACATGGGTAAAAGTTAGTGCTAGTGCTTCAGATTTACATAAAGAGACTGAAGCTTTCGCAATACTTGAAGGTTTAACTGCTCATGGTGCAGCGCCCAGAGCGCGCTATTTGCATAATCAATAAGGTGTTAGTTCGAGCGGTGCGTTAACTATCAACAGCCAATTTATTGGCTAGATTTACGCATCGCTAACAGCGCTAGCTTCAATTTAGTTTTGATTGCGCTCATTCAGTACTATTTCTGCACTTGACTGCGTGTTCTTATCTCAGGCAGGTTGAAGTCTCAACTTCAATTCTCAATTATTTAATCAGGTTTTCAACCAACAAAAAAATCAGCACTGGCATCACAGCGGCTTTCTCTTCTGCATTACAAGCAGAGCGCAGCTGGCTGTTTGGATGTTTTGTAACTTTTGGAGGCTATTATGCTCAACTTCTTCCTTCTGATCTGCGTTGCCGCATTCGCCAAAATGGAAAAAATCGTTTTTCCAAATTCTCTGAGAGCGCAGAAAATTTTCCTCCGCAACTACAAGTTTGCAGATTCAGACTCATGGTTTTGCAAATTTTGCCGAAGCATTCCCACCGAATGCCCAGCGCAAAAAATTGGCTTACCACCCATGTGCAAGCTTAACCCCCTGTACGACAAATGTTGTCTTCTAAAGATGAAAGCTGACGATGTAAGCCACCAAGACGATGTAATCGCTCTGGCGGCTTTTATTCAATGATGCTTTCCCTGACCCTGACTTCACGGGTTTCAAATAAAAGAAGCCGTCTTGGAGAGATAGGATTTGAGAATTATCTCTATTCAATCGGCTCCAAGCGTTCCGGTTTAACAACCCGGAGTAAACCGAACATAGTTGCGAGTGATTTTACATGGTTGATTTTTTGCATGCCACATATGGCCATCTAGTAGGCGTAATCGAGTTATCTTCAAATCCCAATCTAGAGACAATATCAACAGCAATACTCAGCCCACTGCCTGAATTTTGTAGCATAGTGATCGCTGAAATTCTTTTCTCTCTGGATAACATAATTCACGTCGAAAATTTTGCCGGTGAATTACCCGCGCGAGAGAGAGCAAAAGCAATGAGATGGGGTCTTAGTGGTGCCCTTTTCTTACGAGCGCTCAGCCTCGTTCTTATGACGTTTGTCAAGTCTTTTTACTGGATTCTGCTCATTGGTTCAATCCATATGATAGCAACAGCCAGTCTCTGGTTTTTTGGTTTGAAATCAGAGAAAGGAGAAGAGAAACCATCTCTTGCCGCGCCTGTTACTAAATCAATGAGCCTCTTCAAGGCCATTGTAATGATTGAGATAGCTGACCTTTGCTTCTCTATCGACAATGTTGCTATAGCAGTATCAATCAGTCAGAACATCTGGGTGTCAACTGCTGGGGTGGCAATGGGTCTTGTGATTGTGCGTTTGTTGTGGCGCAATCTCAAGCGTTTGTCACGACGATATCCACGCCTTACCGACACCACTCAACTTGTAGCTGGTATGGTCGGCTTGCAAACTCTAGCGAAGTTAGTGCTGCAATTGAAAGTGTCACCCTGGCTAGACTTTGCAATTGTGGCAACAGCAATCACATTGAGCTTAACGTTCAATGCTCGTTCGTTCGGAACAAAACTGAGAATCAAGGCGACGACGCTGCTCATGGCCACATTGATGGGCTTTTGGGTACTGCTCGAAATTTTGATCAATCGGCATTGATCAATGTTTTGAATTTTGCCCGTTTTATTTTCTGTCCAAAACACACAATAAACACATCGGAGGTAACACCATGTTTTTAAGAACTCAGTTTCCGCATTTGTGGTTTGCCGTTGAAGGAACCTTCAAACGTCTCTCGCTAATCCTGGCTGAGGTGCAGCTAGCGCCTGAAATCGACCGAGCAATCGAGATACTTCGAACGAGAGAACAGTTGCAAGAACAGTTCTCTAACATAGAGCCTTTTGCAAGCCACTTTACCCACAGCCTGGCCTTGAAAGCTCCCAGTGCAAGTGCTTTGAAAACACTGAAACAGCGTGTTGAAGCGCTGGCGAAGTTTGAGAGTCGATTTGATGCGATGACAGCAGCCAGGCATACAGCGTTTGACCTCAACTCAGCCTGGGGCGAGAGCAAAACACCAGAACCAGCTGACATTAGCTATCTGCAAATACTGATCGAGCGTCTCGACTTGTCTCTGCTTGCAGCACAGTCAAAAGGAGCTTGTGTCATTGCCGAAGTTATCATGGCTGTAAAAGGTGTTTTAGCCGATTTCTTGAGCGAGTATCAAAAACCAGACCAGGACCCAGACTACAGCTCAGAATTTCTTGAATTGCAAAGATAGCGTTTGACTATGACCCAATACTCACACCTTGCGGCTCAGGCCGGAGGTGTGAGTATTCATCACGCTAAATAGTGCTCTGTCACGCGCCACGCTGTCTTGCCGGGGTTTTGCCACGGTAGATTGCCGCGCTTTTGACGTTTTGATCGGAAGAGGAACGGCGACTGCCGTTCCTCTTTTCCGATTTTTTGCACTTTTTTAGATCTATCCAACTTTTTTTTGGCCTTTTTTGCACTTTTTGCCGCTTTAAGCACTTTAAGATGTTTCTCTTTGGTCGATTACCAGCTTCATCAGCTTTTCATCAACCTTTTGGCACGTTTGATTTGCTGCTTGGACCAGTGCATCGACAGCTAGATTGTTGATTTCCCTGAGAATTCCGCCTGATGCTTGGAATATTTGCGTGTAAGCACCTTCGGTGAATAGCTCCTTCGAACAGCCTGCCGACTGTAATTGCTTCTGTATGTACTCGGCAGTTTGTTTTCGGGTAAGGCCTTCGAGACCATATCTAAATCGCAACCGTTGGTACAGAGCTTCGTTCCCGCTGCTTTTCAGTTTGCTGCGCAGCCACAGTTGACCCATGAGAATAAGAGTTACTGTCGTCTTTCTGTCCATCTCGCTGTTTGTCAAAAGCCTGATGTCTTCCAGCGTTCGCCAGTCTAAGAGATGCGCTTCGTCAACAACTAGAATCAACTGCTTGTTCGCGCCTGCCACATGGCGTTTGATGTACTGAGTAAGCTGTAGCATTCTGCCACCAGAGGTCCCAAGCTTCATTCCAAATTCCACAGCCAGTCTCGCGAACAGCGACTTGCCGGTCTGGTCGTAACCAAGATAAATTACACGATATTTGTTGGTCTCCAAACGATCAAGAAAAACACGCGCCCCGGTTGTCTTGCCAGTGCCAGCCTGCCCCGTGATTAAAATCCCGGTCTGACTGTCGACTGCCAACTCCAACTTTTGATGCATTTCCTCAACTTGCGAATAAAGGTAAAGGCTCTGTTCATCAATGTTCTTGTCAAAAGGCATTCGCTTCAGACCAAACCATTCAGTAAATTTTCTCATTGTTACTTTCTCCGAATGGACTGTTCAAGCTGTTCTAAGTAGTAGCGAAGATGTAAATCGCCGCCCTTAACCAGCACTGCTCGTTCGAGTGTACTGACCACGACTTCTCTGCGGATCGGCGCCACACGCAGAAAAAACTCACCCAACGTATTCAGTTCCTCTTGAATAAGTGCACGATCAATATATTTGCGGAAGACTTTGACAAACTCACTGCATGCCAGCAAATCGTTGACCTGATGCGCGCCCAGCGACAAGTCCGGCTCACTGACTTGAAATCCCATCATCAATTGTTTAGAACTCTCTACTGGCGTGCCCGGTGCTTCATCTGGCTCTGTCAGCCGTTCTCGTCGATCAACATAAGATTTGATTTTGAACTCGGGCGCAACTTCGATAAATTCTCCCACCATCCAAAGCTCTACAGAATCCATGTTGTGAACGCTCCATCGCACCTCGACATCTTGTCCCGCTAGATCTTGAGATGCCTGGTAATCCCTACCATCGATTGAAACTGTGGCAGTAGTGATGTTGATTCTCCGCCGTACACGCTGCATCAACGCGCGTCTGACTTCATCCTGCGTAACAGTAGAAATGCGTTTTGAATCTTCGCTCCACCGCTCGTGCGGCGTCTGGTCGTGCAACTGTGAATGTTTTCTGTTGTGATATTCTTTCAGCCAACCAGTGAACATGGCGTTCAAAGCCTCCAAAGACTCGACTGCTGCTCGATCTGCTTCGACCATGAAAGAATCCTGGACCGTCTTGATGAACCTCTCAACTTTTCCTTTGCCTTGCGGAGAGCGAGGCCTGCAAAAGGAAATTTCTCTTCCTAGTTCCGCGCATGTAGTCGCCATAGTTGTTGACCTGTAAATGGACCCGTTGTCGAAAAGCAGCCTGCAAGGCCGCCCGTGAGTCAGCAGCGCTTTGCCAAAGCAATCCAACAGCCGTGGAATTTGTTCGTCGAAATAAAACTCTCCATGCGTGCAAACCCGCGTAGCATCATCGATAAACACGATAAATTTCGTCTTCTTTGCTTTGCCAGGATTCTCTGGATCCCTCAGCCAGACTCCGTGCGAAGTATCTCCGTGCCACAAATCATTGGCGTGTTCTTGCTCCCAGCGTTGATACGAGCCTGCACCTTTTTTGAGCAGCTTTTTCGTCGCGCCGATTGCCGTCAGCCTTCTCGCCATAGTCCTCTCACTGAGACCGTTTGTGTCCTTGCCGCTTTTCTTGAGCAAGTTGATAATCGTGCTAACACTCCTTGCTGGCTCCTCTTTTCGAAACTCTTCTGCGCTTTTCAGAATCTCTACTGAAATGGCTTTGTTAGCGCCTTTGTCACTTCTAAATTCATCGAATAAGCCCTGAAATCCAAATTTTTTGTACTTTGCCAACCAGTGTCTCACCGTTCTTTCTGGCACCAGCCGCAGGCTTCCATCAGGATATTCAAAAAATTGCTCTGCAATTTCGTTGCGTTGTCTTTTTTGTGCATCAGGCTCCAGCCGCCTGCACACCAAAGGCGCGATCACGCCGTGCCTGAACAGAGCAACTTTTAGTCTTTGATCTTGTTGGTACATATTTGTTCTCCTCGGCCAGCACACACGGCTGGCTGCCAAGAATGTACAAACCTTCAGAAGAGCGCATGTTGCACCCAGTGTGGAGTTGGCAACCGGAAACCAAGACACAGAGAGCGATATGCTCCGCATATCGCTCTCTCGTCCGACCCGAAATATCGATTCAACAAATTGAACAAGTAGCGCAAAAGCTCCAGTCTGCGTACCTTTAACTGATTCGAAGTCTGCTCAGTTGATGCGGATCTTTGAAAAGAAACAGCTTTGGGAGCAAAAGCTAAGCCGGCCTCGACCGTCTGTTCGTGCAAGGCCAACACATGCTCGCCGATCCTTTCTAGGCCGCTTTCTACAGCCCTGAACGCCCTTGAAACGCTGGCTGACGCATCTTCTCTGTCATCATCTTCCCAAGCCAACTCCCGGTAAGTAATTTCGTTTTTGTAAAACTCAACTAGATATTTCTCTCTCACGGCGCGTACAAACCGTTTGCCTGCCTCCAGAAATTCAGGAAGTTTAGACAAAATTTTGCGGCACGAGGCACAAATAAACCTTGGAATTTTGTAAGCCGACAAGCGATTTAGCCTTTTGTCGCGACAACAACTCGATCCCCCTTGCAACTTGGATGTTTTTCAGTGACCGGCAGAGCTAACGATTTT
>JADYXQ010000049.1 GCA_021772135.1 Candidatus Obscuribacter sp. | reverse complement strand
TCTTTTAGCTTTCCTGGAAAAACTTAGCTATAGGATTTTGCCTGGACTTTAAGGTAGGGCGCAATTCGGCACCTTACAACTTGCTTTTACAAGCAAATATCGTTACAAGCCGCTGATGCCAAGCTACGGAGCTTGACGACCGCCGATTGATTCAAGCTTGCGTATCTTTTTCTTCTGCTTTGTCGAGCGCAACGCCGGTGCTTGCTGGTCAAAAGCGGCCTTCAGGGCGGCCGATATTCGATCAGGGCTCCAACAGAATCTTTTTCGCGGTTGGAATCATCGCCCAGGCCGACTCGCACAGCAAAAGAATTGGGATGCCTTCCGGTTCTTGCAATCTTAGAGCAAGACTGGCCAGAGCCCGATCTATAAAAAGCGGTGGTGGCTCGTAAGGCATTGATTACTCCAAAAAACTCACATCTAGAATCTATTGTTTCAATGACTATAAATTGATTTAGGCGGTCGATATTTGCCGCCATCAATCAAGAAATCGTCATACATTCTGCCGAACTGAGTAGGTTCGGGAGCAGCCTTTAACGCATTTTCCCATCCCGACGTTAGCTCTCCTGTCGGCGAATTCATTTCGCCTATGCTCATTGCCTTTTCATAGCAAGTATCCGCACTTGGTTTGTCTTTTCGGGCACAATTAGCCGAACCAAGCTTGGCCTGAATTGCACCAGAGTTTCTAATTTTGGCGGCAGCCAGATAATGGTCAATCGCTCTATCATTTTCGTCACGCACGCGATAAACATCAGCCAGCTTCTCATGCAATTCTGCACTTTCTTTTATTTTTAGCGCCTCGCTATACTCGACGATCGCACCGATAAAATCGGCACGCTTGCGGCACTCATTGCCAAACTCTTCGCGCACTTTAAAATTGCGTGGATTTTTATCTTTCTGAGAGATAGCAGCGTCCAGGTTTACTTGCAACTCTTTTTCAACAACAGAGATGCCTGGGTAGTCGTAGAGTCGCCGGTTACTTTGTAGCAGAACTGTTGCCTCACGAAAGTACTTTATTGCTTCATCAGGATTATCTCTAGCATTTAGGCCAGCCTGATTGTAGGCCAGCAACAAATTCAATCGCGCGTTTCTGTCGCTAGCATCTGCTTTCAGGGCACCCTGCAACAAAGTTATCGCTTGTCCTTGCTCTTCTGCGGCATGGCCCGGTTGAGCCGACAGCAGCACGCCGAGAGCGCAGACACACAACGTTAAAGCACTAGTTTTTTTCAACTGCATTCTTACTATTGTCGGCACCAACTCGACTAACGGCTTCCAGCTTTTCGCGCCCAGCAACACTATCTTTTATTTTTAGCGCTTCACCATACTCGACGATCGCACCAACAAAATCGGCGTGCTTTCGGCATTCATCTCCCATATCTTCGCGCACCTTTGAGTCGCGCGGATTCTTTCCTTGCCGAGAAATAGCAGCGTCTAAATTTGATAGCAGGGTATTCTCAGTGTCAGAGATATCCGGGTACGAATAGAGCCGGTGGTTGCTCTAAAAAAGCATCTCAGCTCTGTGAAAGTATTTGATTGCTTGATCAGGATTATCTTTGACATTTTGTCCAGCTTGATTTATGGCAATAAATAAATTCAATCGCGCATTTTTATATGACCGATCTATCACCAAGGCCTGCTCCAACAAGTCGATGGCTCGATCAAATTGCTTTCTATTTAGTGCAATTACTCCACCGTTATTAAACTGAATTTTTGTTGCTGTGTCTGAGATTTGCTGTTTAACCTCGTCTGCCTGGCCGGGCTGAACCATTAATAGCACGCCAAGTGCGCTGACACATAGACGGGAAAATTGACGATCTAACAATGTATAAGCGTACGTTATAACCAAATATATACGCAGGCTTATACATTGCATAAAGGCCAATTTATTCAATTTCCCACCCACCCTCAGATCTAAAAAAAAGGGCGCCACCGAAGCAGCGCCCGAGAAACCCAATTTACTGAACTAAGCCTCCGGCTCAATCAGTCCATAGTTGCCATCGCGACGGTGATACACCGTGTTGACGTGATTCGATTCAGAGTTGATGAACATGAAGAAATCGTGTCCAAGTAAATCCATATGCTTACACGCTTCATCAGCCATCATTGGCTTGAGCGGGAAGCGCTTGGAGCGAACTATCTTCGGTCGAATGTCATCAGTACTTTCTTTGTTGACGGCAAAATTGATTGGCTCCAGATCGTCATCAGTGACCTCTGCACTATCATCTTCGCTATAATCTTTCGCTTTGCCTGTCTTGGTGTAATGGCGCGTTTTATACTTGCGCAATTGTCTTTCGATTTTATCTGCAACCAAATCAATCGATGCATACATATTTTCTGTGGCTTCTTCACCACGAATAACGTTGCCGTTGACCTTGATTGTGACTTCCGCCTTCTGGCTCTTCGCAATGGAAGGATTTTTGGCCACACTCAATAGAGCGGTACAGTCAAGCCTGTGATCAAAATGCTTTTGGGCTCGCTGCAACTTTTCAGTCAAATACTCCTTGAGAGCAGGTGTCAGTTCAATATTGCGTCCAGTTACGGTTACTAGCATAACTATCCTCCGAAACGAAGGGATAAATAAAACACTGAGAGTGATACCACAGGAATAAGCCTCGCAAAATTTGATAATCAGGCAAAAAATCCCACAAGCACACTGGCCTGCAGGATTATTGGAAATCTATGTCAACTTCAAAAGGAATATCCCTGACGCTGTTTAAAGCAGAACGCTCATTTAACTGAGCCCAAAGCGAGTATCGATAAACGGTGTTCCGATAATCATTTACCCGGCCTGGCTTCCACTATAACCATATTGGCAGAAAAGCTATGAGGCCGCCCAAATCTTAGTTATTCAGATCTTCGAACAGTTGGGCTGCATCCAGGTAGTTAATGTGATGCTGCTTGTTATTGTATTTAGCATCCAGTGCCACTGGCGTACCTTGTGGGCGCTCGCTGGCGGCTGCAAAAACAGGAGCAGCAAAGAGGCGATCAACCCGAGTTGGCCGATTGATGGTCAAATATGAGCTTGAGCTTGAAACAGGAGCCACTGCAGGCTTCTTGCCAGCTTTACCGCGGGCTTTAGCCTGGCTGGCTACGGCCTTCTTCGCTAAACTGACAAATTTCTGGCCAGCTTGAAGACTGATAGGTGAAACCAGATCGTCGTCAACGGCCATTTCAGGAAACTCTAAAGCGACCAGATCAACTACCCCGAGCTGCTTGAAGTAATCAAAGGCCGCATGACTATCGCCGGCATTATTAACTTTCAGGCCGTGGGCCACCACTTTCATAAACTCACCACGGCTCATTGCCCGGGCGGGGTCAAAAGTAGGCGGGCTAGCCACCACGCCGCGAGATAGAAGAGTTCTCAGCACTTCCAGGCGGTGGCGGCTGTTGGCCGGCATCAAGTCTGAATAGCGCGCCATGGCACCAAATTGCTCTTCAGTCGTGCGCTGGTTAGGGTACAAGCTGGCGCTCTGGGCGCCGACATCGCGACAGGCGCGAATAAACTCAGTAATTTCATTGGCCCTGGTACCCATGCCGTCACCAATGACATGCACTTCTACATCGGGCTTCTCGGTCAGCTGGCGCACGCGCTCAACTGTCTGCTTGGTATAGGTATAAGCGTCGACCGTTTGATAGCGTCCATTCCAGTAAGCCATGGGCGCAATCACGTCATAGTGTTTGGCCAGCACTTTCCACGGAGTCATGGCCACGGCGGGCGCACGGTTAAGCGGGCTGTAGACCACGGCCATCATCGGGTAACCGCTGCCGATCGCATCTCTTATATGCTTGCTGTAAGTCTCAACTGCCGCTTTGCTCAGATTGTTCTCGAGATTAGGCGCGATTCCATCTAAGCGGTCGCCGCTGGGAGTGCGAAAACGGGCAGCTTCAATCATCTTGTCGGCATCGCCGATGGGATTTTTCAATTCAGCAAAGGACCAGGCGATCACTCGAATGTGATATTTGTGGCAGGCCTCAATCACCTGACTCAACTCAACCGGTTGAGTGATAGCTTGGGTGGTGCTGCGCGAAGTTTGTATAAATAGGTTGCGAATACCGTTGCCGTAAAGTTTCTGGCAATAGCCTTCAATGTCGTTCTTAGGGTAATTCCAGAGATTAACCCAGACCCCTGAACCTTCAGCCATGCCTGGCGGATTTAATGTATCCATGGGCACAACACTTGAGGCATTGAGCACAGGCAATTTAGCCTCACCGGCGACGCCACCACTGGCCGTGGCTGATTGCGCGCAGGTCAATAGCAGGCTTAGCGCCAAAAGTGACAGAGAGAGAGCAACAGTAACGCGACGCTTACGGGCGGGAAGTTTATTAATCATGGGCTACCAGATGAGTTTTGCTGATAAGTTTTTCAAGTATAGACGTGGTATCAAACATGCGCCACCATTTTATTAGTTCAACTGGTAGTAAAAACGGGGTCGGAGCATTAATAATGAAACTTTTGAGTATATATATTCCACATTCATCTCTGCTTTTATCAGTCACGCGGCCTTAAGGCATAAAAAGCCTGCTATGAGGGCACATAGCGGGGTGATATGCTAGCGATCAGCTAAGGCTAAGCGCCTGGCTGGATTCACAAGTCATCTTCAAAGCCAGAGGGCGAGCGATTTTAATGAACAAGAAGGAAGAGGAGATTCAGCGCAAATTGTTGGAGCTGGAAACCACAGTCCTCAAAGAACAAGCTGACATAGTTACTAGTAACGCCGGCGGTCGCACAGATTTAACCAATCGCAAGAAAGGCAGTTTGCAAAATGGCGGCACTTATGGCTCTAGTAGTGGTGGCGACATTGCCCCGCTCAACCGATCTGACGGCTACTACTTTGGCGGCGTCGGCCTTCTCGTACTCGGATTGTTTTTAGTCTTCACTCACGTCAGAGTGGGCAACGGCTTCTTGGCTATGATGATGGGTGGCGGTAGCGGCCTGGTATTTTTCCTGCTGCCTCTGCTAATTGGCATCAGCATGATGATTTATAACTCCAGAAACAAATGGGGTCAGATCATCACTGGTGGCAGCTGCATAATGTTACTGCTAGCCATTCTTTTCACTCTCACTTTCAATTTCCCATCGCTCACACTGATGCAAACTATCATGATGTTTCTACCGTTTGCTATCGGCGGAGCTTTTGTTGTTAAAGGTTTGGGAGGCGCTGAAGGAGTTAAAGACGTTATCAAAAACGCTTTGCCTAAAAAAGAAGATGCCTAAATTGGTTGCCTGTAGCTAGAGAAATTTCATCGATTCAACGACGGCTCTAATCACCGGCATGAATGTATCGAACAACTGGCTGTCTGCCGTGTAATAAAATACATAGCCTCTCGACTTGTAGGTGGCCAGAATGAACCTGGCCTTTGCAGTGCGCTCAGAGCCTTCCATTTTCAGCGTATAAATTATTTCTGTCGCCGGAACTCCTCCAAAAACGCCCGACTTTTGTTCGACAGTTTTAAGCGGCATTTTAGCCGCCACCATGGCAACTTTGATCCCCTCGATTGATACTTTCGTGTAAGCGTCAAGTGCCATAGGCGCAGGTAACTGATCCATAGCAAGTCTGTAACTAACGAGGCCATTTAAAGTTTTGAATTTGCAGATAACCCCTGTATTTTTGGGCTCTTCTTTTTGCCAACTCTGAGGATATTTTATGCTGAACCCGTGTTCAGGGTTTTTGTATTCAACCAATTCCTTTAGAGCAGTTTGTGCAAGTTCTTGAGCTTGTTTCTTGCCTGGCACGGGCTTATCTTGAGCACCGCCGACACAGTAAAATATGCGCCTGCTCCCGCAATGACAAACGCCCCTAATGATAAAACCATCGTTCCATTCGAGCTCATTACAATACCTCTCTCTTAAGGCTACCGAAAAATCTTCAAATGAGCACCCAATTTTACTAGGTATTGCAAAACCATTAAGCCGTTTCCAGCACTTGAAAAGCTAAACAATTTTGTGCTTTCGACCATTAAAGGGTTTCCGAGCGTGTAACATTTAAGATCGACAAGTACAGATGGATTCACAGCAGTTTTTCTTCCCTTTAAATGCAGGCGGGAGTGCCAAATGTTAGACATTTTCAAAAAGCAGTTCATTGAAGTTATCGAGTGGACAGAAGAAACAGACGGCGTGCTCGCTTATCGCTTTCCCACGCTCGATAAAGAAATTCAGACGGGTGCCCAGCTAACCGTTCGTGATTCGCAAATGGCCCTTTTCGTCAATGAAGGCAATGTCGCAGACTGCTTTGGCCCTGGTCGTTATACGCTAAACACTCAGAATATGCCAATTCTCACGACACTGATGAATTGGGATAAAGCCTTCAAGTCGCCGTTTAAATCTGAAGTTTACTTTTTCTCTACCCGAGAGCAAATCGACCAAAGGTGGGGAACGCAGCAACCAATTTCTATTCGCGACAAAGAATTTGGCGTAATTCGGCTAAGAGCTTTCGGCACATTCTCATATCAAGTTGAAGAGCCCACCACTTTTTATCAGAAGATTAGCGGCTCGCGCCAGGTTTATACAACCAGCGAATTAGACGGCCAGTTGCGTTCGATGATTATCACGCAAATTGCCAGTAAGCTTGGTCAGGCCGATACTGCCTTCTTAGACCTTGCCGCCAATCAGCAAAAGTTTTCTGAGCAGATGAAGTCTGCTCTTGACCTGGCATTTCTACAGTATGGCTTGCAGTTGAACACTTTCCTGGTGCAAAGCGTTACTTTGCCCGAAGAGTTGCAAGAATATCTCGACAAACAGTCTCAGATGAATCTCGTGGGCGACTTGAAAAAGTATGCCAACTTCCAGGCTGCCGACAGCATCAAAGATGCGGCAAATAATCCTGGCGGTCTGGCCGGAGCCGGAATGGGCCTGGGGGTCGGTGCTGCCTTAGGACAGGCTATGGCACAAGCTATGCCTGGTGGTTCACCTGCCGCTGGGGGCAGTACCAGTCAAGAAGACGTGTATGACAAGTTGGAAAAATTGCACGGTCTGGTGACAAAGGGCGTGCTCACCCAAGAAGAGTTTGATGCAAAGAAGGCAGAACTGCTTAAGAGTATTTCGTAAATGCTGACATTGAGTTGCCCCTCATGTGGTGCAAACGTCAATTTCCAGTCAAAATCTTCAGTGTTTGCAGTTTGTAGTTTCTGCAAATCTAGTTTAGTTCGTCAAGATATGAACCTGGACGAAATTGGCAAAATTGCCGATTTGCAAGATGATCTCACCCCTTTTCAAATCGGCACCACCGGTATGTATAACAAAGAAAAGTTTGAGATCATCGGGCGACTCAAAGTCGGATATAAAGATGGATTTTGGAATGAGTGGTTCACCGCGTTTGGTGACGAGCGCGTTGCCTGGCTGGCGGAAGCACAGGGATTTTTAGCTTTCTGTTACCCATATGAGGCGACTGACCTTCCAGAAGTCAAAACTCTTAAAATTGGTCAGGCAGTCGATTTGAAAGAGAAAGGCATTTACGAAATCGATGACATTAGAGTAGTCAAATGCCTTTTTAGCGAGGGCGAATTGCCCTTCGATGCGGTACAAGGCAGAAAATCAACCAGCGTCGACTTAACCGGCTTTGAACAAGAGATGGCTACCATTGAGTATGCAGCCAAAGAAACACGCACCTTCATCGGCCATTACCTAGACTTCGATGATTTCCAATTTAAAAATTTGAGGCCAATTGATGGCTGGTAATGCCGACATTCCTGATGTTCCCAACCCACCGGTGACAAAACCGCGGGTGAAAATGTTTGCCTGCCCTAACTGCGGTGGGTCAATCACTCTGCGTTATCCTGGTGCGTCTATGTCGGTGGTTTGCGAAAACTGCCAATCAATCATCGACGTTAATGATGAAAACTACAAAATCCTGACTAAATTTTTCAAGCAGGCAAAACCTTTTACGCCCCTGATTCCGCTAGGTCAGCGGGGATCGCTCAAAGGTAAAACCTGGGAAGTAATTGGATTCATGGCGCGCTCTGATGTAAACAGCGCCTATTTCTGGACCGAATATTTATTGTTCAATCCGTATTATGGATACAGATGGTTGGTTGAAGATAAAGGTCACTGGAACTTCATCACTACCATAAAGAAAAAACCAGAGAGCAATTTGCGGGTCGCTGGCATTGGCGTCATGGGCGAGGTTCTCACTCTCGATGGGAAGCGTTATAAAGTTTTCAACTCTGGCCGTACTCAAGTTGATTATGTGATTGGTGAATTTTACTGGCGAGTTGTAATTGGTAGTCAAACCAACACAGCTGACTACATTGACCCACCCTTCATGCTCTCATGCGAAAAAGACGCAAGCGAAGTGGTCTGGAGCACAGGCGAATATATTTCGCACAAAGAAATTAAGAAGGCATTCAAACTAGATAAGGTGCCAGACCCCATTGGAACAGCAGCCACTGAGCCCCCTAGAGCGAAAGAGAGCTGGGGAAAAATGGGCATGCTGTGGGCGCTATTTTTAGCTTTTATTACCTGCGCTCAAATCTGGTTGTCTGGCACTTCTCCGTATGAAGTCGCTTGTGACTACCGCGGCATTTATTTGCAGAATGGCAAGCAAAACGATCAGACTACTCCGGTATTTACTCTAGAAAAAGAGAAGTCCAATGTGCAGATTACTGTTCACGCACCAGTCAGCAATAGTTGGTTTTACATCTCGGGCGAACTTGTTAATAACACCACTGGTGCTACTTATCCCTTTGAACGAACAGTAGAATATTATTATGGCACCGATAGCGATGGCGCCTGGACTGAAGGCAGCTCCGAATCAGCTTTAACTATTTCTGCTGTTCCAGGTGGGAAATATTACCTGAATCTTGACACCGAAAGTGGTGGCTATGCTACCAAATATAAAGATCAATACAACCTGAAAGTAGTAAGAGGCGTACCTCTCTACGATAACTATTTCTGGTTTGCATTTTTCCTTTCCATATTACCTTTAGTGAGCTGGAGTACGATGCGACAAGAAGAAGCCAGCCGCTGGGCTAATAGCGATTTTAATCCCTACGTTTCATCAAGTGAGTGAGGTCAGCATATGGTTCGCTTTTATTTTGTTACAGGCTCGCTGCTATGCGCAATTTTTGTTTACGCCGGCATGAACGGCTACAAAGTGGTTGACCCATTTGCCGTTTCCGCATCTAGACCACTCGGACCGGGCGGTCACTATCACAAATAATCTTTCAAGCAATCAAAGGAGAATTTTATGGAACAAGTACTAACGGCCAAATATGTTCTGGCGGCACTAGTTTATGCCTCTCTCGGAATAGCGATATTGTGCTTTGCCACAAAGGTTTTTGACTGGCTCACCCCCGGCGATTTGTGGAAAGACATTGTGGTGGAAAAGAATTTGCCATTAGCCATCGCTCTTGCAGCCATGATGATTGCGGTCGGCAATATTATCGCCGCCGCCATTCATGGGTAAACTCGGTTGACATACGCCCTTTTAATAACCGCATTTGTCATCTCAACCTGCGGCCTCATTTATGAATTGATTGCCGGAACCATCGCCAGTTATCTGTTGGGCGATTCCATCACTCAGTTTTCTACCGTTATCGGCGTGTATCTATTTTCAATGGGTATCGGCTCGTTTCTCTCTAAATATGTAGAAAAAAACATCGCATTTACCTTTGTACAAGTTGAACTATTAGTAGGATTAATTGGCGGATGTTCGGCGACGCTACTGTTTCTCTTATTCAATCAAATAGACAATTTTCGCATTTTGCTCTACAGCCTTGTGGCAATCATCGGTATTTTAATAGGTTTAGAAATACCGCTGCTGATGCGTATTCTTCAGGACCGCCTCGACTTTAAAGATCTGGTCTCTCAAGTCTTTACTTTCGATTATGTTGGTGCACTCCTGGCGTCGCTGTTGTTCCCTCTTGTGCTGGTGCCCTATCTAGGTTTAATAAGAACGTCTTTTCTATTTGGTCTATTCAATCTTGGTGTGGCAGTGTGGACCATTCACCTGTTTCGCAACGAATTGCCCTACAAGAACACTTTAAAATCTACGGCGTATCTTCTGATTTTTGCCCTGGTCTGTGGCTTTGCCTTTGCAGACAAACTAATGGGAATAGCCGAGGCCGCGACATTTCAAGATCCGGTAATTTACTCAACTTCAACACCCTATCAGCGCATTGTACTTACCGGAAACTCTAAAGACCTCAGGCTTTTCCTTAATGGCAATTTGCAGTTTAGCTCGCGAGACGAATACCGCTATCACGAAGCGCTGGTGCACCCGGCAATGGCCAGTATCAATGCACCAAAAGACATTCTCGTACTTGGCGGCGGCGACGGTTTAGCTGTGCGTGAACTGCTCAAATATCCTTCGGTGCAAACAATTACGCTCGTAGATCTCGATAAAGAAATGACTGTGCTTTTTAAAAACCAGGGCATGCTCACTCGCTTAAACCAGAATTCTTTGAACAACAGTAAAGTCAAAGTGATTATCAATGATGCATTCATCTGGCTGCGCACCATACCAGAAAAGTTTGATCTGGCGATCATCGACTTTCCCGATCCCAGCAATTATTCTCTCGGGAAACTTTATAGCGACACGTTTTATAAGACTTTAAAAAACGTGCTCAAGCCAGATGGCATGGTAGTAGTGCAAAGCACATCACCATTTTATGCAAAAAACTCGTTCTGGTGCGTAGACCAGACGCTTCGGTCAGTTGGATTTAATACCACCCCGTACCACGCTTATGTGCCTGCTTTTGGCGATTGGGGTTATGTAATTGGCAGTCTTGCGCCCTTCAAACCGGCTTCACAAACTGCGTATCCGGCCGGGCTACGCTACGTCTCAGCCGACACTCTGCCTCCGATGCTCTCCTTCGCCAAAGATATGCTGCCCACGGTTTCAAGTGTCAACAAATTGAATAACCAATCTCTTGTTCATCTTTTTGAATCAGAGTGGGGTGAGTATGTCGACGCCCATTAGCCGCGCTGTTTTTTTAAAAGTATTGGCCGGCTGCGGCGTAGCTGCTGTGGCCGGAAAACTAGCACTGGACGCACCGTATTTAAAAGGTTCTAGAGAAAAAATACGCTGTCGCATGCTTGGGCCGTCGAGTAAAATCGGCCACCGTTTGCGCGCACCGGCCGGTGAAGTAAAAATCAGCGGCACCGCAACCACTAAAGTAACCATTATTGGTGGTGGAATTGCCGGTCTGTCGGCAGCCTGGTGGCTGAAGAAACACGGCATAGATGACTTTCTGGTATTGGAGTTGGAAAAGGAAGTGGGAGGCAATTCTTCCAGCGGCAAAAACGAATATGGTGCCTTTCCCTGGGGTGCGCACTATGTGCCCATAGCAAACGGCGAGTCAACTTATGTCAGGCAGCTGTTTGAAGAATTGAAAATCATTCAAAGCTACAACGCCGCCGGTGAGCCGATTTATGACGAGCTCATGCTCTGCCACGAGCCGCAAGACAGGCTGTACAAAGACGGCTCCTTCCATGAGGGTTTAATACCTAAACGCGGCCTGCAGGCTAATGAGGCCGAAGAAATTGCCCGGTTTCTCGAGCTAATGTCAACCTTCCGTCTTGCCACCGGTAGTGATGGCAAGCTGGCATTTACTATTCCACTAGATTTTAGTTCGCAAGACGCGAAATTTACGGCACTGGACCACATTTCTATGAGCCAGTGGCTTAAGGATAATAACTTTAAAAGTAAGCCCTTGCTCTGGTATGTCAATTATTGTTGTCGCGACGACTATGGCTCTAGTACCGACAATGTCTCAGCCTGGGCGGGCATTCACTATTTCGCCGGCCGACGTGGCACTGCCGCCAACTCAGAGCCCAATGCGGTGCTCACCTGGCCGCAAGGCAATGGTTATCTGGTGGAAAAATTAAAAGGGCCGCTGCAGAGCAAGATTCGCAATAGCCTGATGGCCACTGCTGTCAAACAAAGGGAAGGTAAGATCGTCACCAACTGCCTGCACAGTGACGACGATACATATACTGCCATTGAATCAGACTTCGTCATTGTCGCCGCACCGCGCTACGTTGCCGGTCACATCGTCGAAAATCAAGGCACGCACGAACCTGACCACGCCCAAATGGCCAAACTCAACTATGCACCGTGGATGGTGGCCAACATAGTCTTGAAGCAACTGCCTGATGCGAGAGGCCTGGCACAGGCCTGGGACAATGTCAGCTATTACAGCGATTCGCTTGGCTATGTGGTCTCAAACCATCAAGAAATTTCCACCAGGCAAAAGCCCACAGTGATCACATATTATTTTCCGCTTTCACAGATGCAGCCCAAAGAATCTCGGCAAAAGCTGTTTACAGCGACAAAGGAAGAGTGGTCCAAAATAGTAATTGAAGATCTCAGATCAATGCATCCCGGTATCGAGAGCGATATTTTTTCAATCGATTTCTGGCCCTGGGGCCATGGTCTAATCAGGCCCTCTGTCGGTTTTATCTGGGGCGAGACTCGCAAGCAAATGAAAGAAGCGAGAGGCAACATATTTTTTGCTCATTCAGATATGAGTGGCATGTCGAATTTTGAGGAAGCCCAATATCACGGTGTGGAAGCAGCCAAAATGGTGTTAGAAAAACTTGAGTCTTGAACTTCAACCTCAACCAGATAAACAGGCATGGCTGTCTTCACCGATATGGGACAGTATCTGGATTCTATCGCCGGCCTTCCTTTCAGCAGGCTGCGTGTATTTATTTCGCGGGCAAATGGCAGCCAGTACGAATGTACCGCTGTGGGTCTGGATCTGTTTTGTATTGCTCATTGATGTGGCTCACGTGTACGCCACTCTTTTTCGCACTTATCTAAATGGTGCTGCCTTCCACAATAATAAAAATATTTTGCTGGCTATTCCGGCCGTGGCCTGGATTGGCGGCAGCCTGCTCTATTCACTGGATGCCATTTATTTCTGGCGTGCCCTGGCTTATCTGGCGGTTTTCCATTTTATTCGTCAACAGTTTGGTTTTGTCATACTCTATTCGAGAAAAGATCCGGCAGAATTTAAAAAATTCAGGTGGCTAGATTGCGCAGTCATCTACATGGCTACAATTTATCCAATTCTTTTCTGGCACACGAACATGCCGAGAAATTTTAGTTGGTTTGTAGCCGGAGATTTCATTGAGACTTTGCCGCAAGTAGCAACGCAAGTGGGGCTCTTCGCCTACATCGCCGTAGCACTGGCCCATGTCATAAAAGAAATTGCCCTGGCTACAAAAACGCGATTTTTTAATCTGCCCAAAAATATACTGATGACAGGCACTGCTCTGTCCTGGTGGGTTGGAATCGTTACTTTCAATTCAGATATGGCTTTTACCATCACCAATGTTGTCAGCCACGGCATTCCTTACATGGCCCTTATTTGGCTCTATCACCATCAAAAATCTACTATAGCGGAGCAAACCGGGTCGGTCAGAAAAAGAAAGATTGCTCAAGCGCTAATCTCCAATGTTGTTATCTTCTTTGCCTTTCTGGCAATATTGGCTTACTTAGAAGAAGGGCTCTGGGACGGCCTTGTATGGCGCGAACATCTCAGCCTTTTTGCTCCCTTCTCATTCTTGCCCTCTATTGGTGACACTGCCATACTGGCTTTATTGGTACCGCTATTGTCTCTTCCCCAATCAACTCATTATTTATTAGACGGCTTTATCTGGAGGGTGAAAGATCGCAAGAGCGCATGGTCTGCCTAGGTGAAACGCACCATTACTATTTCGGTCAAGGAGCAGCAAGTGCCAACATCAAAGAAGAACGTCTTTACCTATATATTCAAACTCGGTGCTTTCACTGTGGTCTGCGTAGCTCTCGGTATTGTGGCCTTGATTCTGTCTTTTGCCCCGGCTACCAATCCTTCTTTTTTAACATCGGTACTTTTCCGCGGTAGCACCGCCGGTGATCGCAAGCAAATCGCAAATTTTGCCAGGACTATGCTAGGGCCGAATGCTCCCAGCGTCACCATTCTAGAAAGTCTGTCCAAACCTCCTTCTGACGAAGAATTCAAAAGGCTTGGCCTGGAGACCCCTGTCAAATCTAAGTTTAAAACAGCAGACAATGTGGAGTTGGAAGGCTGGTTCTTCCCCGGCGCCAGTGCCGTCACTGCGCTGATTTGCTACAACGGCTTCGGCAAACGCCTGCCTCTTGAAGCCGGTTATATAAAGATGCTCAGAGCAGCTGGCCTATCAGTATTTTTGATTGATTATCGTGGCCTGAATAATGCGGCAGTGAAAGTGTCGCCGCAAACCGCCTACTTGGACGGCCAGGCCGCCTATGATTTTTTGACTAAGGAGAAGCAGGTGATGCCGGAACACATCATTTTGTTGGGGCGCGATATTGGCTCGCACGTGTGTCTTAAAATTGCCGCTACAAACAAATGCAAGGCGCTAATTTTGGAAAACCCCTGGACCACTGTCAAAGACTATGTCGATAAGGTTCCTGGAGCTCTGGCGATGCGGTTGGTGCCTCAACAACTCTATCCCGACAATGGTCTCAATAATTTAGATCTGGTGGCTAAAGAGCATCCCCCCATTCTAGTGGTAACGTCAGAGCCAGAAATGACTGGTGCAGGAAAATTCTACGCTTCAATTAACGCACCAAAATCATTTATGCACATTGAAGAATTCATGCCGTCAATGCTTTGTCCCGACCTCAGTGAAAGCGGTGCAAAATATACACGCCGAGTGCAAAAACTGCTTAGCGGCGAGCCTTTAACAGCCGAGCAATCTGCTCAAATCAACTGGGTGGCTTTATGGGGCCAGACAAGTTCCTCAAAAGACTGTCTCAGAAGTAAAAAAGTTGCCGAATCAAAGTTGCCACCATGGCAAAAACGAAAGTAAGTGTGATGAAAGCAGGTATGAGACTGCCGCGCTTGATGGCGAGTATCGCCAGGTAGCAGCTATAGAGAAGCACCGGCCCGGCAAGCAAATTGATCACATTGGGCGTCACATAGCAGCCGGGCTGAAAACTTCCTCCACTTACACCAAATTGCACATTCAGTGCGATCCAGGCGATCGCGCCTAAATTGAAGGCAAGAGTACCCAGTCGTATGGCGGCCAATTCGGCAATTAAAGAACCAACGCTATTGTCTTTCATAATGCTTCTAAGAACTCATGCAAAGCCGTCTGGTATTGAAGGTTTCCGCTATTCTCAAGGTTATGGGTCATTCCGGGAATTATAGCTAATTTTCGCCAGCGCTCTTTTTCAAGCTTGCTTTGCTTGAAGACAATTTCGGCATAGCGCAGTGGAAAGACGGCATCATTTGTGCCGTGAATTACCAGCAGTGGCATTGTGGAAGAACGCACGGCGGCAATGCAGTCTAAATCAGGAAACCACTGAGCCGGATACAACCAGGTAAACCATAATCGGTCGTGAGCGGCCCATGTCAAAGAAGGGAAGGTAGACTGCAGAACCATGGCGGATATAGGTCTTTTGCGGCTAAGTTCAGCGGTGATGCCGGCACCAAGTGATTCGCCGTAGGCAATGATTTGCCCGGCTCGAATATTTTGCACGGTGGTTAGATAATCAAAAGCAGCGCAAGCATCATCCACTGCATGTGGAACTGTGGCACGGCCTTGAGAATTGCCATAACCTTCATAATCATATAGCAACACGGAACAGCCCGATTTTAAAAGTGCAGATGCCAGAATGGCTCTGTAGCCCATATTTCCACCATTGCCGTGGCTGACTAAAACAACTTTCTGTGCCTTGTTCAATTTAAAGTACAATCCACTAAGTGTCACACCTGCAGTTGGCCCAATGGTTACTTGCTGGCAAGAATCACAAAGCAAGCGCGGATCATTGCAGAATAATCCTAAAGTCTTAACCGGGTCTGACTTATCAGGAAAAAATAAAAGCCGCTCGTAAACCGGCATGGCTACGAGCGGCGACAAGATGGCCCACAAGGCTACTACAAATAACACTTCATATTGAAAGCGTTTTTTAGCGCTAACCATTAGGGCAACTAAATATCTTCACCAGGCAAAGGCGCACTACCAGGAGCACCAAGTGCACCGGCCGGCGGTCTGTCTGTTTTGGCAGGCGGAGCAACCGGCTTGCGATCAATAACGCTGGTGGGATCTGCCTGGCTTGGTTCTGGCACAGGCACTTCGATAACGTCAGTACCTGGTCTTGGCGCTATTCCGGGAATTACCGAAGGAACTGCTGCTGGAACAGCCTCAGGCACACTGCCAGGCACCACAGCAGGTGACTGACCTGGAGCCAGACCGGTTGGTTTGCTCAATTGCGTGTGTGGCTTCATATAAGTGTTGACCGGAACTTCTACTTCACGCTTCCAGTGTTTGGAGTCATCTTTGATTTTACGTGAGCGGTAAGCAATGGCTTGATTGCGGAAACTATTTTTGGTGGCAAGAAATCCATACCAGTCAAAATTGACGGGATCAGTGTGATCACCTTGTTGTGCGTAACGGTGCGTGATGATGTTGTCATCGCCAACGTTATAGCGACTTTGCAAATAGCCAACGAGACGGGTAACTGCATGCAATTGCGCTTGTGGATAATTTTGCGCACCGGTATGGCACATCTCGATGCCTATACTATTGTCGTTATTAATACCAGGCAAAGTTTTGAAAATGTTGATGTGCACAGTCGCCAGATCTGGATCAACAGCTTGATAAATGGTGCCGTCTCTCTCCACCACATATTGAGCACCCGGATGGCGCATGCCCATAGAACTCCAGCTATCGATAACGCGAGCAGCACCAATAGGAATGCCGGTCTCAGTTGAATGCATAATGATGTATTTAACCGGTTCGCGACGCCAGAAGATGCCACCATGAAGTGGATGATATTTCACTATACCGGCACGTACCAGTACACGAGCTGCATAGGTATTAGCCGAGCCATTCTCGAAAGCCGAGGCGATGTGATTGGCATTTTGCACATCTAGTGGGCTGGTATCAAATGCTGGCGCATTGCGCATAAAGATGCCGATTGGATAAGCGTAACGAGGCTTAGGAGCAGCGTGCGCAACCACATGGTGCCTGGACCGAGTTGCAGAATGAGCCACATGCCCACGACGAGAACGCGATTGACGCGAAGAAGCGACAACACGCGATTTTCCTCGCCGACTTGATGACTTTTGTGCCACCACATTTCTTGAGCCGCGGCTTTTCGCCGATTTTGTACTGGAGCTTTTCTTGCTCGAGTGAGAACTTTTCACAGCTGAGCTGGACGAATGCTTGCGAGCTTCAGCTTCTAATGGAAGAAGGAATGATGCCAGCATTACCGGGATCATAGCGAAGGAGAGACAATACTTCTTAAAAGTGCCACCACCAACTGAATAAAAACTTTCGGCCAAAAGAAGATCCCCCGACTAGATACAAAAAAAAGAAAGAGCACCACCCATAGCGTCGTGTTCGTTCATTATAAAATATAAATAGCCGCTTCGCAATCACCAAACTGCCCCGATCGGCCCATTCAGCTGCTTTTTAAGCTTTAGTCGATCCAGCCGCCACCAAGCATATAGGTATCAGTCAAATCGTATATACCAAGCACCTGCCCCGGTGTGATTGCCGGTTGCGGTTCATGGAACACTACGCGAATTTGAGCGTCCGGCAGAGGATAAATCGTTGCCGGTTCAGCTTTGGAGTTATAGCGAATTTTTGCCAGGCCTTCGAATGACTCTACCGGTGGTGTCTCCATCAACCAGTTGGCTGCCGAGGCTGTTAACTCTTTTCGCAGGAGAGCTTCAGGCGGCCCAACATAGACAGTGCGTGTATCAGGGTCGATAGAAGTGACGTAGAGCGGCTCGTGATAAGCGATTCCAATGCCCTTGCGTTGTCCGATTGTGTAATTAAAGGTGCCTTGATGTTGACCCAACATTTCACCATTGACGGTGTGCACGATTGGGCCCGTCTCTACTTGCAAGAAATTGCCGAGATACTGTTGAGTGGTTGTGCCGCGCGGAATGAAGCAGAGATCCTGGCTGTCAGGCTTGTTGGCCGTAACTAAACCGCCGCCTTCAGCAATGGCGCGAATTTCGTCTTTGCCGTATTCGCCCAGCGGCAATAAGGTCGACTTCAATTGCTCCATGGTCAAACCCCAGAGCACATACGACTGATCTTTTTTGGGATCTTTGGCGCGTGCCAGCCTGAAGCCATCTTCAGTTTCGACCACGCGGCCGTAGTGGCCGGTGGCAATATATCTGGCTTTGAGAATTTTTTGACTGTAGCGCAGCAGTGCGCCCCATTTGATCAACGTATTACAAACACTGCATGGCAAGGGCGTCTTCGCCCGGGCATAAGATTGATGGAATTGATCAATAATTTCGCTCTTGAACAATTCGCGCAGATCGACGGCGTGATGCTCGATGCCAAGCTGCTCACAAACCCTCGCAGCATCAACCATGCCGGTGTCACAACAGCGGCTGCCTGACTTAATAAGCCATCCGGTCACGCCAACAACTTCATAGCCGGCTTTGATCATGAGCATGGCTGTAGCACTTGAATCCACTCCACCACTCATTAAAACCGCCACCCGCGTTTTGGTGGCATCAGGCTCAGAAACAGGGCGCTTAGAAGCAACCGCGCAAACGGCTTCTACGGCTTCGGCCGTGGTCATTTCAGATGTATCTACAGCAGTCATTTTCTGATTTTACTATAAGGATGGCAGCTCTGTTGGCAACCATTTCTATATGTACAGCAAAGATGAAGAGATCCTCACCTCAATTGCCGCAGTCTACATTCCCGTCAGGCGCTTCAAGCGCTGTCTGGCCATCACGGCATTCTTGCCCTTCGGCGCCAGCTTGAGATAGGTCTTGTATTCAGAAACCGCTTCACGACTGCGTTCTATGCGCTCCAGCAAAACACCAAGGTTATAGTGCGCCACCGGCACATCTCCACCCGATTGCAAGATCGCCTTACGAAAAGCTTTGTCGGCGCCACTGTAGTCGCCACGTTCACGCAAAATAATGCCCAACATATTTTGAGCAAGCGGATTTGTTTTTTTGACAAGGCTGGAATCAAGAATAGTTTTGCGGAAAGCGGCTTCAGCTCCAGCATTGTCGCCCAACCGGCGCAGGGCCATTCCCAAGTTGAATTGAGCCTCAGGAAAACCGTCGCGCTTCAACATCAAAGCCTTGCGATAACTTTCCACCGCTTTGGCAGGCTGATTGAGATTGGCCTGGCAAAGGCCAAGATTATTCAAAAGAACGGGGTCTTCGCCACCTCCGCCTTTGATTAATGTCTCTAAATCTTTGACTGCTTCCGACCAGGCCTTCTGTTTCATGGCCCTCTGCGCATGTTGGCGCAGCAAATTTTGGCGGGCAGCCAGTTCGTTGTTCGAACTGCCACCCTGTAGACCGTTTTGGTTCGAATCAGAGCCCGTGGGCTGACCGCTCAACTTGGCGATGCGATTTCTAGTTTCTTGGGCATACTTAGGTACATTTTCATATTTGAGGGAAGTCTCAAAAGCCTTGATCGCGGCACCTACATTGCGCCTACGCTCTTCAATAAGACCAAGGTGATAGTAGCTGAAGGCCGAATCGGGCTTGAGTGATATGGCCTTATTTATTTCGCTGAAAGCCTCATCCAGTCGCCCTTCGCCTAAATCGAGGGCGGCCAGACCACTGTGAGCAGCTGCATGAGATGGCTTCATCTTAATTGCCAGCAAATAATGCTCACGGGCTTCGCTCTTCTGACCGACATCACGCATGGCATTGGCGGCATAGTAATGCAAATCGGGCTCATTGCCGCTGGAAAGCTTCAGGCACAAACGCCAGTAATAGAGTGCTTCTTCAGCCTTTCCGGTGGAATAGAGTACCAGGCCCAGATTGTTCAAAGACGGCACATAGAACTGATCTATGGATAAAGCTTTGCGGTAATACTGAATCGCTTTGGTGACGTTGTTTTCGTAAGCGTAAGAAAGGCCGATATTATTGTAAGCGTCGGGCAGACCAGGCTCCATCTTGACTACGATGTCAAATTCTTTACGGGCCTTCTCCAGCTGTTTGGCACGCAAAAACTTGATGCCCTGCTCCATATGCGATTCAGTATCGGGTCGATAGCGAGCAGACTCGGCTTGGGCAAGCAAAGTGGCGGCAGTAAAAGCGAGATTAATGGCCGTGACCAGGCACAAAGTCAGCCCTGCTCGTTTTCGCACTTGCGTCTCCATCGTACAATTTATAGCAATAATACAAGATGTAACCCTTTAGAGGCCGTTACACGTGTACTTTGTCGTGTGAGCAAAATGGTAAAATGCCTCTTTCCCAAATCGGCAAGATTTGGCACCTGGTGATAGGGATCCCGCCACAAATGCGCAACAGCAACCTCGCAGCAAAACTGCATCAGCTCTTTATCTCAAGCCCGCAATATGCGCGTCTTCTCGCTCGAACAGCGAAAGGCGGTGCCGGCGAACTCAACCTCACCGGCCTCACCGACTCGGCCAAGTCGCTTGTGCTGTCGGTTTTGAGTCACGAGACAAAACGGTCCGTTTTCCTCGTGGTGCAAGACAACCACACCGGTGCTCGTTATCACCAGGAGCTTACCAATCTAAGTAAGTATCCCATTTACGTTTACCCCAGCTCTGAAGTTTCGCCTTACGAACAAGTATTGTCGAGCCCAGACAATATTGCCGCGCAGTTGGAGGTCTTACGCCACTGTCAGGAACGGCCGCAAGATCCATTTATTTGTGTTGTTACTGCTCGTGCACTGACGCAAAGAGTTTTAGCACCGGAAGAGTTAACTCAAAATTGCCTGCGCTTAAACGTCGGCGAAACTATTGATACTCAAGAAGTGGCACGCAGACTGGCTAATTTAGGGTATTCGCGTGAATCACTGGTGACCTTGCGCGGTGAGTTCAGCGTTAGAGGCGATATCGTCGATATCTATCCTTCTTGCGGTTCACCATTTAGAATCGAACTATTTGGCGACGAAATCGAGTCTATGCGTGTCTTCAATATTGACACTCAACGTTCAATCGAATCTTTAGAGACATGTTTAATTGTGCCCCGCTGGTGGATTGTCGCCGATAAGAGCGAAGAAGCCAGATTGGTGCTTGTGGACACACTGCGGGCGGTGACTGAAGAAGCGGCTTCTAAACTTTCAGAGTCATCGGCCGAAACTTTAAGAACAGTGATGGAAAGCGATCTGGAAGCCCTGGCGGCAGGCCGCTATCCGGAATCGGTTGAATATTATGCGCCTTATGTGCACAACAAGTTTGCCACCATCTGTGATTACATTGCAGCTAACAGCTTGATCGTATTAGATGAATGGGACACATTGCTTGCCGCCTTGTCTTCCTATCAAGAAAAACTGGACGCTGCCTTTAAAGAGGGTCTTGAAACCGGCCGCTTATTGCCGCTACCGAGACCATTGCATTTGAGCGCTCGCGAAGTGACGGAACAATTAAAACCGCACCAGCGAATATATGTATCGACTTTGCCTCTGGCAATGGATACAGAAGCGGGCTCACCATCTGTGGTGAATTTCGAGTGCCAACCAGTAGAGCGCTTCGGCAATCAAATTGAAATCATGGCCGAAAAAGTGCGGACCTGGCGCCGTGAAGGCCTGAACGTTTTAATTTCAACCGAACAGCCGCAACGACTGCTCGGTATCATGAAAGAGTGGGACTGCCCTGCCGCTTATCTATCTCAAAGCGACGATAGCCTTGATACCCATATTATTCCAGTGGAAGAAAATGGCGCTGGCGATCCGTCAAAAACCGGTTTGAATTCCGGTGCCGGACCGGTGGGCCCCGGCAGTATCAAAAAACCAAATCTTTCTATCTCTGCTCTAGATGACGCTTTGTCAGGTAAAATGCCCGGCGCCGATGCCTTGAAGAACAGCTCTTCCGATAGCGGGCCTGTAGTCTGGGTTTGCCGCCATGGTTTTACTCACGGCTTCAAACTAAATGACGTCAATCTGGTATCAGTTACCGACGCTGAAATGTTTGGCGTCAAACGCAAACCGACAGTTTATCGCCGGCCGGTCGCCGAGAAAAACTATGAACGCTTCACTTCTGTAGCCGATCTTAAAGTGAGCGATTATGTGGTGCACATGAAGCACGGCATCGGTCAATTTATCGGTGTCACCAGAATCAATGTAGACTCACAACAGAGAGAATTTTTGGCTGTGCAATATGCCGGCGAAGACAAACTCTATGTGCCGGTTGATCAAATCAATTTACTTTCACGCTATCGCGGCGCCGGCGATAACCCGCCCAGGCTCTCGAGATTAGGTGGTGCCGAGTGGGAGTCGACCAAACGTCGCGTCAAAAAATCGGTCAAACAAGTGGCCGAAGATCTGGTCAATCTTTATGCCATTCGCGCCAAGCAAGAAGGTTTCCAGTGCACGCCCGACACACCGTGGCAGTACGAGATGGAAGAAGCATTTCCTTACGAAGAAACTCCTGACCAGTGGCAAGCTATTCAAGATATGAAAGGCGATCTGGAATCAAACAAACCAATGGATCGCTTAATTTGCGGCGACGTTGGTTTCGGCAAAACTGAAGTAGCTATTCGAGGCGTGTTTAAAACAGTGATGTCAGGCAAACAAGTAGCCGTACTTGTGCCTACTACGATTCTCGCCCAGCAGCACTACAACACAATGGCAGAGCGCTTTGCGCCATATCCAATCAAAGTCGGTTTGCTCTCGCGTTTCCGCACAGCGAAAGAGCAACGAGAAGTAGCCAGACGACTTGGAACCGGCGAATGCGACGTTGTGATTGGCACCCACCGCATGTTGCAAAAAGACATTGCCTTTAAAGATCTGGGGCTTGTGGTTATAGACGAAGAACAAAGATTCGGCGTCGCTCACAAAGAAAAACTCAAGCAGTTGCGGGTCATGGTCGACGTCATGACCATGTCGGCCACGCCTATCCCTCGTACACTGTATATGGCACTATCGGGCGCCCGCGACATGTCGCAAATCAACACTCCGCCGATTAACCGCGCACCGATTAAAACATTTGTGGGCGAATACAAATTGCCCCTGGTGCGTACAGCGATTTTGCACGAAATGGAACGGGGCGGACAGATTTATTTTGTCCATAACCGTGTAGAAAATATCGAACAAATCGCTTTTGAAGTGAAACAGCTTGTTCCTGAAGCTCGCATCGCTATCGGCCACGGGCAGATGAACGAGCGAGATCTGGAAAACGTCATGCTCGCCTTTTTCGCTCATGAATATGATGTGCTCGTCTGCACCACCATTATTGAATCAGGTCTCGACATTCCCAACGTCAACACCATCGTCATTAACGATGCCGACAAATTGGGTCTGGCGCAAATGTATCAGTTACGAGGCCGGGTGGGCCGCTCTGACGTGCAAGCTTATGCCTATTGTCTCTACACCCCTTCAAAAGTATTGTCGGAACAAGCGCAAGGAAGACTCAAGGCGATTCGCGAATTTACTTCACTGGGCTCTGGTTATCAAATCGCCTTGCGCGATATGGAAATTAGAGGCGTGGGAAATATTCTGGGCTCGGAACAGCACGGCCACATGATTTCGGTGGGCTTCGAGCTTTATTGCAAAATCTTAGAAGAATCAGTTGCCGAGCTCAAAGGCGAAGCACCAGTGCAAGAAGCTGACACTGCAGTTGATATCAACGTCACAGCCTTCATTCCTGAATCTTATATAGAAGACAATGAACAGAGACTGATTGAATACAAACGATTGGCCGATGTTAAATCAAATCGTGAGCTCAGTATGCTGCTTGATGAATGGCGCGATCGTTTCGGCACCATTCCTAAAGAAACTGAGCAATTGACTAAAGTTGTAAAACTGCGACTGGTAGCCAGCGCCGCCAATGTACAATCGATTAAACCAGACATGCAAGGCTTGAGGCTTTATGTGCCTTTCCGCTTGCAACAGTGGATTCCGATTCAAAACCGTCTGCCTAAGCATCTGGCCAGCCGTACCACTTATAAGCCTGGTATCGCCGGTGGTCAGGGTTCGAGCCCATACATTCTGGTCAAATCGCAAGGTGATGACCCAGAAGATCAACTGGATTTACTGGACGAACTTTTAGGCGCCATGGTGGCAAACTATTCGGCAAAACCGGCATAAACTAAAACTGAGGAAGTAATAGAATCGTGAACCGAAATCATATTTACACTGCTCTTATGGCATTGTCGTTAACGCTCAGCGTAAGCGGCTGTGAGAGCACCAAGAAAACAGAAACCAGCACTACGGGCACCACAACTAAAGTTGTTACTGCCGACCTCAAGCCATCCACATCGAATGCCGACAATTTAAAATCTGAACTTGATGATTTGCCACAACTGAAGCCTGTCAGTTCTATGAACCTGCTGAAGATGCCAGGCGACACGGTCATTTGTACTGTAGAAGGTGCGCCCATAACCGTCAGCACTTTCAAAAAAGAGTTTCAAAACGCTGTTATTTCATTGCAATCGATGCTCAGCTTGCAACCAGAAAGAATGTCAGAGCTACTGGCGCAGGCCAACCAGGCCGGTCTGACTTTAACTGAGGAAGAGAAAAAACGCATGCTTGAATCGGCTCATTCGCCGCAAGCTTTAGAAGGTAAAACTCTGCCGGTCTTCCTTAAAGAAAGAAAAATGACCGAAGCTCAGTTCAACGAGCAAGTGCTCAATCTGGGTCTGGCCTTTAAGTGCGGCACCAAGTTGATTGAAAGCCAGCTGCTGAGTGAAATGGTTAACCGCGAATTGGTCCTGAAAGAGGCATACAAAGCTGGTTTCAAACAAAAAGCAGTGAACAATTTTGTTGCCATCAAAAACAGCAAAAAATACAAACAGTTTGTTGATTCATCAAGAGAAACTCCAGATCAAATTCAAAACGAAATCATCTCCTCACAGATGATCAAATTAATGTTGGAAAGAATTGCCAAAGATGCTCCTGTGAGCGACGAACTTGTGGCACAGGAATACGAAAAAAACAAAGAGAAGATGAAACACGGCGATCGCATCAGACTGTCGCACATAGTGCTGGCCGCACCAGCCGTGGATGCTGGACCGCTTAAAAGTGTAAGAACTCAAATACAAGAACAAGACCCAACTTTGAAAGGCGCCGCCCTTGACAGTGAAGTTAAGCGCGTCAAAGACGACAAACTGGCCAGCGCCAAAGAACTTTTGAAGAAAGCCAGAAGTGGAGCCGATTTTAAAACTCTGGCAGACACTTATTCTGATGATTTGCCAGCCCGTCAAGCAAAAAATGGCGGTGACCTGGGCTTTAAAGATACGTCTGAACCGATGGCACCAGACATTTTAAAAATCCTGGCAGCAGTGAACAAACTTCCCGCAGGAACTGTGGCACCAGAAGTAGTGGAAACTAATTTCGGTTATCACATTGTCAAAGTAACCGAAAGACAAAAAGGCGGTTATCGTCCACTTTCTGAAGTTAAAGGAGAACTGAAACAAATTCTTTCAGCTCTCAATAAAGACCAGGCCCAACAAAAATGGATGCGTGAGCATCGCAGAAGTGCAGACATAAAATTGAGCGACGAAGTAATCAAGCAGGCTCAGGCGCCCGCTACTACCACCACCACTTCTGCGCCTGCTACCAAAGGCGTCACGGGACAAGCCAAGGGCAATGGTACTGTCAATCAATAAATGGGATAATTCAAAAGCTTTTTTACTGGAGGACGGTTAATGCAAGGTACAGACGACTTGGCAACACGTGTGAATTCTATGATAGCGAAAGCAGTAAGCTGCGCTTTAGTTGTATCTGCGCTAACCGGTTTCGGTTTGAACCAGACAGTATGGGCGGTCGGCTCAGTCAAATCTACGACAGTGCAAACAGTCAAAGTTACTAAAAAAGCCGGTAAAGAAAATCCTGAAGCTTTCGCTGCTCTTCAACAAGCAGTGTCATTGCTGGGCGACCACAAAGGTCAAGAAGCCTTGGCCAAATTCGATGAAGCCATTCGCTTGAGTCCAAATTACGCCAGAGCCTATGCCAATCGTGCCAACGCTTACATGCTTTCTCGTCAGTATAAAAAAGCCGCTGAAGATTGCACTAAAGCAATCAGCTTAGACCCTAAACTTTATGTGGCTTACAACAACAGAGCCTGGGCAGAGATTGAACAAAATCAATACGACAAGGCAATAGATGACGCCACTAAAGCTGTAGCCCTCGAGCCTAAACTGACCATCGCTTATGTCAACAGAGCCCATGCTTTCAACAAACTAGGCCGCCACAAAGAAGCAATTGCTGATTGCGATAAAGCCCTGCAATTAAAGGCAGATTTTTCACCAGCTCTGATTAACCGCGCTCATGCACTGATTAGCTTGAAAGAGTACGACAAAGCATTGAGTGACTGCGACAAAGCTCTTGATCTTAATCCTAAGTCGGCACGTGGCTATTCAAACCGCGCCAAAGTTTGCTTGCATCTCAACAAGTTTGAGCAAGGCTTGAACGACGCCAACAAAGCTATTGAACTTGATGGCAAATTGGCTTCCGCTTATTACAACCGCGCCCTTTTGCACAAAGAACTGGCAGCGCTGGACAATAAAAAAGCTCTAGGACTGGGATTCGTTTCAGATGTCAAATAATTGCTGTTGTAGGCGATTGTCGAATTTAAAAGGCTAAGGAATTTTACAACCTATAAGTTGTAGGAAAATACAACTAATGGGTTGTGAAATTTCTTAGGCTCCGGCTTAATGCTAGGAAAGCCTTGCTCAGGGTAAATCCTATAGAGCGAGCAATCGGTGGCGTCTAAGATCAAAATATATCGATGTTAGGAGTGCGGAAGAAATGACAGCTAACGACACCAGCGACATGCTAAACGGCCTGCAAATAGCCAGCCCGTGCTCTGTGCCATGGTCAACCATGGGCGAAACCGACAATAACGCTGTGCGTTTTTGCGGGCAATGCAGCAAAAATGTCTATGATATTTCCCAATTGAGCACTGCTGAAGCCGGCCTGCTTTTGCAGCAGGGCACGGCAGCCGGCTCGCTCCCCTGCATGCAGCTGTACCGCCGTTTTGACGGCACAGTGATTACAGACGACTGTCCCGTGGGGCTGAGACGCATTCGCGATAGCTGGCGCCGACTTAAAAGTTCCGCGGCCGCCACTCTGGCACTATTCCTCGTTGGTTTACCAGCACTGGCCCAGAACGATATCAGGGCGGAAAAAGGCAAAGTGGCAGCACCGGCGCAAACACGCGGCGAGCCTATGCTCGGTGGCAGACCAATGATGATGCCTACGGCGGGTTTGGTTGCGCCGAATGTAGCAGGCAATGCCGCCACTGAAAAATGGCAGGCCGTAGCCATGAGCAAAGCTTCAATCAAATCCCTGGCAGAAAAAATTAAAAAGCTGCAAAGCAAAGGCGATCTCTCTAAAGAAGATCAGTTAAAAGTATTGCGCTTGCGTCTGCAAATGGCGCAAGAAGGTGACAAACAGAAGGTGCCAGCTTTTGCTCAATGCGAGCTCAAACAGCTTCAGGTCTCAGCTCAAAATGCAGTTCTCGGCAAGCAAGTTGAAAAATCACTCTTGCAAGATATTTTAAAAGCACGCATCAATAACGCTCAAATTTTGAAAGTTGATGATAGTGAGTTTAAAACCCAACTGACAAACCTAGAAAACGGAAAATAAATCATGGCTCCCACTGAAAACAATAAAAGCATCCTTGATGATTTGCGCATCGCCACTCCGTGCTCAGCCTCGTGGGAGCAAATGGCGTCCACAGATGTTGATGCCGTGCGTTTTTGTGGACAGTGCAGTAAAAACGTTTACGACGTCTCCGGCATGAGCAAAGCAGAAGCGGAGTTACTGATTCAACAGGGCTCCGCCGCAGGCTCCTTACCATGTATGAGATTGTACATGCGTCAAGACGGCACTGTTATCACCGACGATTGCCCGGTAGGACTGCGTCGTATTCGTGACTTTTGGCGCAAAGCGCAGTCAACCGCCGCTGCCGTAGCGGCACTACTAATGGTGGCTTTGCCTGCTCTAGCGCAAAATAAAACTGTCAAACAAACAGAAGATGTTGTCAAAGAAGACACACCTGCGCGGATGAAAATGGGCCGCATCTGCCCGGTCAAGGCGGCACCACAGGCGATGTTAGGTTCACCTCCGGTTATTGATTGGCGAGTTGAAGCAATGAAAAGCCCTGCGGTAAAGAGCATTGCCGATCGCATCGAAGCGCTGAAAAAGTCAGGCAACCTGTCTGCTGAAGAAACTGTAAAAGTGTTGCGCTTGCGCCTGGAAATGGCTCAGATAGCAGAGAAGAATAATGTGCCGAACTTTGCCACACAGGAGCTAGCCGAACTTAATGCGGCAGCTACAAAAAATGCAGAAGCCAAAGCACTGTTGCCTGATATTTTAAAGGCGCAAATTGCCAATGCCAAAAAGCTGAAACTTTCAGACACTATTTTAAAAGAGCAATTGCAAAAGCTGCAATCTGAAAAATAGATGAAAACTAGAATTTACCAGTGGTAAGTTCTGATGCCGTATTGTGGGTCAAACGGAGTTGCCTGACTGGAGAAGCCCTGATCGAACATGCCGCCAGATTCGGTATTAGCACCAACTTCAGCCAGGCCGCCGCTCTCTGATTCTGCGCCGCTCATGCCTACACCACCCGATTGTGATGCGCCGCCGCTCATACCAACGCCACCAGATTCACTCGAACTGTCACCGGTACCGATACCCTGAAAGCCGCCAGATTCGCTACCAGCACCGATAAAGAAACCACCGGCTTCGCTTTCTGCCAGAGCTGGTGTTGCGCAAAAACCAATCACTGCTAATGACACTGCAATTTGACTGATGCTCAGTAAGAATAAATTTTTCTTGATCATTTTTCCACCTTTTGGTCTACTAAACAGAATTGGTCTTAACAAGGTTGCCGCCGGCTGACTGAGCGTCTGCCAGTGATAATTGCGCTGAAGAAAACAGCGATTCGAATGTTTCCCGTCCGCCAGTCATTGATGCCAGGCCGACGCTGACTGTTTGCGGATACCAGAGATCAGGCTGCTTGGGCAAAGTCTTGCCCAAATTCATTAGTGCTTCATTGACTCGCTTGCGAGTAGAATCTGCCAATTTCATTGCCTCTTCGGTTGACACCCGCGGCAGGCAGACTATAAATTCATCAACGCCAAGGCGGCCAACGCTATCAATCACTCGCCCATTGCTTTTGATTGCCGTGGCTACAGTTTTGATAATGGCATCGCCGCTGGCGGAGCCATAAAGATCAGGTGAGCGCTTGTTCAAATCAAGATCAAATATGGCCAGACTTAACTGGTCACCACAAAACCGTGCGCGCTCAACTTCTTTTTCCATCAAAGCTGTGGCACCGCGCCTGTTCAGCAAACCGGTGCTGGCGTCCTCTGTTTCTCTGGCTTCTAAACTGGCGACCAGTTGTTCCACTTCAGCCAGCTTAGCGAGATAATCGGCAATGGCCAGCAAACTATCTAGAACAAGTTTGTTCCAACCACCAGTGGTGTTGCCACTTTCTTGCAATACCAGCAAACCAGCACGACGTTCGCCGGTAGCTTCCGACTGCACTCGCAGTGGTATCAGATAACTTTTTTCCGGACCAAAAGTTTCCCAGACACGAATAAAAAACTCACGATAATTTTCGTCGAGCTCTAATGCATGTTCTTTCATGTCTGTAATTTTTACCAGCTCGTCCGAATTGGTAATCAGTTGTTCGGCAAGCTTCTGGCCCAGTGGTGTGGCGAAGTGGTGTGCGACGGCTGCAAGGTCAGGTACGGAATATTCGAATACTTCGATGTCAGAGCGAGTCTGCGAAGTGACAAAAATGAGGCAGCGACCGGCTTCAAATACTTTACCGATACGCTCGATTACACTTTGAATATCACCGGCATAATTCCACGATAGATGCTTACTGCTGCGCAGTACGCTGCATAAAGCCCGCAAGACACCATCAGAATTAAATGGTCGAAAATCAAGCTCCGTTGTCTCTTTCGGTCTCAAAGCCACCTCCTAAGAGCCAACAAAGGGATTTTGTTTTTTCTCTGTCCAGATGTCGGTATCAGGTCCATGGCCCGTCACCACTCTGGTACTGTCGTCCAGGGTGAACAAACGATTTTGAATCGAATCAACTATCTGCTCAAACGATCCACCCCACAAATCTGTGCGGCCAATTGAACGTTGAAATAAAGTATCGCCGGCAAATAGTACACTCTCTTGCTCTTGCATACAGAAACAAGTAGAACCGGGTGTATGGCCAGGAGTATGAATTACTTGCGCTTTGTGCATGCCTATCTGCACTTCTTCTTCATGCTCTAAGTAGTGATCCACCGGCAGTGGTGCTTCTGCTTTGAAGCCGAAACGCGATGCCTGCATCAGCAAATTGTCATACAAAAACTCATCGCCTTTGCTCAAGCAAATGGCGGCGCCGGTTTTCTCTTTCATCGCCTTCGAACCGATAATGTGATCGAAGTGCGCGTGAGTGTGCAGCAAATATTTCACAGTCAAGCCGTGCTTTTTAACCGCTTCTAAAATCAAATCAACGTCGCCGCCCGGATCAACAACGGCAGCTTCACCGGTTTCTTTGCAGCCGATAATCGAGCAATTGCATTGCAGCGGACCAACGGGAAAACTTTCAAGAATGAGACTCATTCAAACATCTCACTAACGGAAGAATCATCATGTATACGCCAGATCGCTTCACCAAGCAATTTAGCCACCGAAAGCGGCACTATCTTTTTAGACATGTTGGTCATGTCGTGAGGAATAGAATTGGTGACAATCAATTGCTCAATCGGTGATTCTTCTAAACGCTCATTGGCAGGGCCCGAAAGCACAGCGTGGGTAGCGCAGGCGAATACTCTGGTGGCACCTTCTCTAACTAAGAGTTCGGCACCTTTCACAAGAGTGCCGGCGGTGTCGACCATGTCATCGACCATAATTGCGGTTTTACCTTTGACGTCACCAACTACACTCATCACTTCAGCAACATTATGTTTGGTGCGGCGTTTATCGATAATGGCAATAGGAGCGTCATCAAGCTTTTTAGCAAAGGCACGGGTACGTGACACGCCGCCCACATCTGGTGATACCAGAACGATGTCTGAAAGATTTAAATCGCGAACATATTCAAGCAAAACCGGGCTGGCATAAAGGTGATCAACGAGAATGTTGAAGAAGCCCATAATCTGCGGAGCGTGCAAGTCGAGGGCAACCACCCGTTGAGCTCCGGCGGTGGTGAGCAAGTCGGCAATCAGTTTGGCGGTAATCGCTTCGCGTCCGGCTGCTTTTCTATCCTGACGACCATAACCGTAATAGGGCATTACTACGGTTATGCGGCCGGCGGACGCTCTTTTGAGGGCGTCAATCAAAATCAGCAATTCCATCAAATTTTCGTTAACCGGAGTACAAGTGGGCTGGATCACAAAGCAATCCATGCCCCTGACGCTCTCTTGCAACTGCACGTAAATTTCGCCATCTGAAAACGGCTTGATTTTCAAGGGCGACAGGTTGATGCCCAGGTGGTCGGCCACTTCTTTGGCCAGTTCAGGATTGGCGGTACCCGAGAGAATTTTGAGCTCGGGCTTGATGCCCGGCATCGAGTGCTGTCTGGCTGGCATTTGAGCGACCACTAGCAAATCCTCAAGCAAGTAATGTTGAACTTCCCACAATTATAAAGAGAATAGTCTCAAAAGTGGGCGTCAATATCAAATTCGAGACTTTTTAAGACGAAAAGAATGGCGTGAGACCTTGAGCAGAGAGATTTAAAGAACCTAAAAGGGCGCACTTAACATGAAGATATGAGAGGCCGCCTTGCAAATAAACCGCGTAAGGCGGCCGCAGGGGGCCATCTGCCGACAACTCGATAGTGGCGCCCTCAATAAATGTGCCACCAGCCATGATTACCTGATCTGCGTATCCGGGCATTGAGCTTGGTTCAGGAGCTACATGAGCATTTACAGGGGAAAAGCTCTGCAGGGCGCGGCAGAAGTTTATCAAGCTATCGCGATCGCCGAATTCGACGGCCTGGATGATGTCATAACGTGGGGCCAGAGGGTCGGGATTGACAATTAAACCGAGCTTTTTAAAAACGCAAGCCACCAACATGGCCCCTTTGACGGCCTGCGAAACCACCGAGGGCGCCAGAAAGAGGCCCTGAAGAATGGGTCGATTCTGGTTGAATGTAATACCCAGATGGCCGCCGATGCCAGGAGCCGTAAGCCTGAGCAGAGCACCTTCTACCAGATCTTTGCGCCCGGCCACATAACCACCGGTGAGAGCCAGGCCGCCACCAGGGTTCTTAATCAGAGATCCCGCCATCAGATCGGCGCCCACCGCAACAGGCTCTTTGTCTTCCACAAATTCGCCATAGCAGTTATCGACAAAAATAATGGCCTCGGCATCAACGCTTTTGACTGCGGCTGCCAGCTGGGCGATGTCATCATTAGATAAGGTGGGCCTGGCCACTGAATATCCACGAGATTTTTGAATGTGGTAGAGCTTGGCCGGCGCTACTGCTTTGATCTGCTCCGCCAATTGGGCCGGGGTCGAACCAGCGTCTAAGGACAATTCCTTATACTTAACGCCCAGTGATTTAAGTGAGCCCCGCACTGGTTGTTCGCCTATTCCTATTACTTCTTCTAAGGTGTCGTAAGGTTTGCCGGTTAAAACCACCATGGTGTCCCCGGGTTCCAGATTGCCAAACAATGCGCAAGCAATTGCGTGAGTGCCCGAAACCATTTGCACCCGCACCGCCGCAACTTCTGCTTGAAAAACCGAGGCAAAAACTTTGTCGATCATCTCGCGACCGATATCGTCGATGCCGTAACCGGTGCGTTCGGCAAAATATTCTTCTGTGATTTGATGCTGACGGTAGCTGTCCAAGACCCGTTTTTGATTGGTAAGGGCGATGGCGTCGATGCGCGTAAAGGCATCCTTCAATTCGACTTCTGCCTCTTCAATCAATTTTTCAAATTGCACGGTCAAATCCCTTAATACAAGAGTTTTCAATTAATTTAGCCATTCTACTTGAACTTTAAGCGCCTCCCACTCGTAAAAGAATAAGGAGGGTGTTAAATCGATATGTTTATTCAACTAGGCAAATATTTATTGACCGATATCGAATCACGTGTGGCGCTTCTTCTGGGCAGCCGCATCTGTCTTGTGTGCGAAAGCGAGATCGTGCCGCCACCACTTTCCTTTGATTTTAAAACTTGGCCCAGGCAATCAAAGTTTCTCTGTCTCGCTTGCTTACAAATACTAGAGCCAAAAGAAGCGATTTGTTGCACTATCGGAGAAGAGAGTCCAATAGATTGCGTCAGCGTCTACCCTTATCAAGGCACCGCCCGCGACACTATTCGTGGGCTAAAATATAGTGGTAAAGTTTCGTTGGCCAGCGAATTAGCAAGGCCGCTCTTGCCCTCACTGCAAATACTTTTGCAAGGCAATAAAAAAGATTTTTTGATTATCTCCGTGCCTTTACACCCTCAGAAATTAAAAGAAAGAGGATTCAATCAAAGCGAATTGATTGCCCGAGAACTGGCAAACCTGGCCAGTTTAAGACACGACAGCAAAGCCCTGATGCGAACGCGCGTAACTGAACCACAATACGGACTGAGTAAAATAAAGAGGCGAGCCAATGTTCAAGATGCATTCAGTGCGTCCAACCGGCTAAAAAATAAGACAATCATCTTAATCGACGATGTCCTCACCTCAGGAGCCACCGCTCTAGCTTGCCGCGATGCGTTAATGGCAGCGGGAGCCGAAAAAGTAGCGGTGCTTACGGTTGCCAGAGCTGTTTTGCGAGCAGAAAACGAGGGGCGAGCAGTGCCTGAACTGTCCGGCACAAACTCAAACGATAACGTTTGAGTTTAGAACAGCGAATCAGTTGCCATTTAATCTTGCCACCAGACCAATCTATTTGGCCTGGAACATCGGGGCCACGCGGCATGGCGCAATTTCAATCTTGCGCCACACGTCACCTTTTACATATGGTTCAACTTTGAGCCAGGCATCAACAGCTGCACGATCAGGATATTCAACCACCATGATTGATCCAATCATTTTGTCGTCGTCATCCAAAATGGCGGTGCCGAACAAAAGTTGGCCTGCTTCTTTCATGGCGGTGGCACCGACCAGATGCGCGTCGCGCACAGCAGTACGACGCTCAAGTGCGCCCGCGTCAGAGCCGTCGTATCCGGTTACGATAAATTGCACGATATCATCACTCCACTTACAGACTTATTTTGATTTTGCGGTGGCTTCTTTCAAGCTTCCTTCGAAGGCTTCAAGAGTTTGTCTGATATCAGCTTTAGAGTGAATAATCGAAACAAAGGCTGACTCAAATTGTGAAGGTGGCCAGTAAATGCCACGCTCAATCAGTCCGCGCCAGACTTTAGCAAACAATTCAGTGTCACACTTTTGCGCGCCGGCAAAATCAGTTACCTGTTTATCGGTAAAGAAGAAGCTGAGCATTCCAGGCACGTGTGCCACCTGTATTGGTACCGACAATTTTTCGCCAATTTCGACAATGCCCTTGGCCAACATCTCAGTAATTTCAGCCAATCGTTCATGCGGTTTGTTAGCTTTGAGGAAACGCAATTGAGCAAGACCGGCAGCCATAGCCAGCGGATTGCCTGACAATGTGCCGGCTTGATAGACACTTCCTTGAGGAGCGATGTGCTCCATAATATCTTTGCGGCCACCGTAAGCACCCACAGGAAGACCGCCGCCAATAACTTTGCCGAAGCAACTCAAATCTGGCTTGACACTCTGGCGCTCTTGCGCACCGCCCATGGCCACTCTAAATCCGGTCATCACTTCGTCATATATAAGCAAGGCGCCGGTGTCTTTGCAAAGGCCGGTCATACATTTGATGAATTCATCAGTCGGTTCGATTATGCCGGCATTGCCCAGAATAGGCTCGACGATAATTGCGGCAATGTCGTCGCCTTTTTTAGCGAAAGCTTCACGCAGGGCATCAACATCGTTGTAGGGCAAAGATATAGTCAACTTGGTCAATTCTTCGGGCACACCAGGTGAGCTGGAGATGCCAAGTGTAGCCAGGCCAGACCCGGCTTTAACCAGGAATGAATCAGCGTGACCGTGGTAGCAACCGTCAAATTTTACTATTAGCGAGCGCTTGGTGAAAGCGCGCGCTAAACGAATAGCCGACATGCAGGCCTCAGTGCCTGAGTTGACCATGCGCACCATTTCCATGGAGGGCACCATCGAACAAAGCAATTCGGCGATTTCAACTTCGGCTCTGCACGGAGCACCATAGCTGGTGCCACGACGCACAGCGGTTTCAATTGCTTCCATGACGCGGGGGTGACAGTGACCAAGAATCATGGCGCCCCATGAGCCGACATAATCGAGATAACAATTCTTGTCTTCGTCATAGATGTGCGGGCCGTCGGCATTGGCCATAAAGATCGGGTCTACGCCTACAGATTTGCAAGAACGCACTGGCGAATTGACACCACCGGGAATGTGTTCTTTGGCTCGGGCGAAAAGTTTACCGGAGCGTTCGAAAACTAACGGCTGAGCGTCAGCAGTTTTAAGTCCGCCCAGATCTTTTTCTTTGCTTTCCGATTTTTCTTTTTCGGATTTGTCTGACTTATCAGCTGACTTGTCGGCTGATTTATCAACAGTAGCATTACCCATAATCTGCACCTATAAATTGAAATGTAAGTTAGTCTGTTTAGACGATTTAGACGGTTTGGGTGATGCCTAGAACTCTTTGAATGACAGGCTCTGTCATCTTGACCGCTTTTTCGCCGGCCTGAAAATGCCGCATCTTGTGCTCTGCATCAAAAAGATAAAAAGCCGGCACATATTTATTTTCAAAACGATCGGTGATGGCATGCCAGTTATCAACAACGCATGGTTGTCTAACTTCATACTCATCAATCGCCTTTTTAACTTCAGGCACATTGGTGTCTGACTCTTGACGCGGCATGTGCACCGAAATAATTTTCAATCCCTTTGGACCATACTCATCAATCCAGCGATTGATGTCAGGCAGAGACTCTTTGCAAATTCCACAACTGATAGCCCAATAGTGAATTAAAACGGGCTGGCCTTTGAGATCTTCAAGGGTAATCGGTTCACTGTTGAACCAGTCTGTCCCACCATCCAGTGATGGCAAGGGAGCATCCATTCGAAGCGGCATAGGGTCCTCCTGATTTAATTCGTTCGTTCTCTGTAATTCTAACGCTTACGAGCAACAAATTCCTGTGAAAAAAAGAAGAGCCGCCCAAATAGGCGGCCCTTTGTTTGAGATTTATTCGTCTCGTTTTTATTGCTCGAATTAGGAGGCAATTAAACTGAAAGAGGCTTTTGGCCAGGCTTCCAATCTGCTGCGCAAAGTCCGCCGGTCTTGAGAGCTTCAAGAACGCGAAGGGTTTCGTCAACAGAACGACCAATATTCAAGCCGTGAACGACTTGATACTGAAGTACGCCGTCCTGGTCGATGATGAACAGGCCGCGCAGAGCGATGCCCTTATCTTCGATCAATACGCCGTAGTCGCGGCTGACATCTTTAGTGATGTCAGAAGCGAGTACATATTTAACTGGGCCAAGTCCACCTTGAGCATCTGGAGTATTGATCCAGGCTCTGTGGCTGAACACGCTGTCTGTTGAGATAGCGAGAACTTCAGCGCCGGCTTTTTTCACTTCATCATATTTATCCGAGAAAGCCTTAAGTTCGGTAGGGCAAACGAAAGTGAAATCTAATGGATAAAAGAAAAGAACGAGCCACTTACCTTTGTAATCTGACAATTTGACGTTCTCTTTCAAGGTCTTCAGATCCTTGGTAGAGGGCATATCAAAGTCAGGAGCTCTTTTTCCAACTTGCAACATAGAGATAATTCTCCAAAAAACTTTGTGTAGTATTCAGTCACACCATCTTAGGGGGCGCTTCTTAAATCCTTTATATGTTTAATGGAAAGCTCACAATTTGGCGGGAAGAGCCAAAGGCCGATCATTTGATCTTATTGAGTGCCAACCAGTCGTTTAAGTCTTTTTGCAAAGCATTCTCAACAACATATTTGATTATGAGAGGACTATTAGGCTCCCAGCCGATAGTAAGCAAGTGATAGAGATGCTCTTTAGGCGTATTGCTGTATTTGCTGCGCCCCAGCTCGGCTTCATTCACTGCGTCCGACATAATCCACTCCTTATAATGACTTCTAAGTTTACCGATTATTGCCAAGTTAGCGAGTATTTAAGACTTAAGTTTGACCGCCATGCCAGGTTTTGGTACTATTCCGACTTGGCTTGTGGTCCAAGCAACAGGTTCTCCGTTCGAGAGCCGTAAGCAGTCGTCTATATAGACGGGAAAAGACTCGCCTGAGTTCAATAGCTGGAGACAAAAATGTTCGCGATTGTTGAAGCCTGCGGAAGGCAATATGAATTACACGCTGGTCGGTACATCGATATCGACATGTCCGGCGAAGAAGAAGGGACAACTCACGTCTTCGACCGCGTTTTAATGCTGGTTGACGGAGCTAGTTCCACCGTAGGCGCTCCTTATATTCAAGGCGCCAAGGTGACGGGCAAAGTCATTTCCAAGCTGGAAGTGAACGAAGTGCACGGCCGCATTCAGTCGACCATTAAAGCGACCAAAGTGATTGTCTATCACATGAAATCTAAAAAGGGCACACGGAAGAAACAAGGTCATAGAGTGCAATCCACTCGCGTGATGATTGATTCAATCGAGCTCGACAACAAAGTTGTAGCTAAAGCTGAAAAACCAGCAGCTGCCAAAGCTTCAACCGAAAAAGCTTCAACCGAAAAAGCTTCAAAGGAGTAACCGTCAATGGCACATAAGAAGGGCGCGGGCTCTACAAGAAACGGCAGAGACAGCCAACCGAAGCGCCTTGGCGTTAAAGTCTACGGCGGCGAGGCCGTTGCTTCCGGCAACATTCTGGTAAGACAGCGCGGCACCAAAATCCATCCAGGAAAAAATGTCCTGCGCGGATCTGATGACACTCTCTTTTCCATCATGGAAGGAATTGTTCGTTACGAAGAATCCAGAGGACGCAAATTGGTAAGTGTCTACCCAGTTTGATCCACCTGCTCCAAAAGCACTAAAACAACTATTGTCAGAGCTGCGCCGTGATAACGGGGCGGCTCTTGCAGCAAGAGAGGTACCGGCCAGATCATCTAAGGCCGCTGCCGACATTAGCGTCACTGGTATCGCCTACGACTCACGGCACGTAGAGCCGGGCAACGCCTTCTTCTCGATAGAAGGCTTCACCACGGACGGCAACAAATTTATCAACGACGCCGTCGAAAAAGGCGCCAGTGTAGTCTTCTCTGAAAAAGAGAGTGGTCCATATTCGGTGCCACTGGTTGTGGTCAAAGATGCTCGAGCAGCCATTGCCGCAGTATCAGCCGATTTATACGAGCAGCCCAGCAAAAAATTGCGCTTGCTTGCCGTCACCGGCACCAATGGCAAAACTACAACCACTCACTTGATTGAACAAATCCTCAATTCCAACGGACAACCCACCGGCCTGGTGGGAACCCTGGGCGCACGCATTCCCTCATTTATTGATGGAAAATATCAAGGGGAAAGCGAATATCTGGATGTGAAACACACCACCCCCCAGGCATCCGATCTCCAGGCACTACTCTTCACCATGGCCAATCGTGGCGTTAGAAAAATCGCCATGGAAGTCTCAAGCCATGCCCTCGCTCTCAAGCGCGTTTATGGCTGCAACTTTGCCGCGGCTTGCTTGAGCAATATCACTCAAGACCACCTCGATTTTCACAAAACCATGGAGCATTACTGGCAATCAAAACGCCAGCTTTTTGAAATACTCGGTAAAAGCGCAGTTCATCCACGTACAGCCGTAATCAACTTAGACGATGAGCTGGCGCAGGAATTCATTAAAGCCACCGCCAAAGACATCAATTTAATTACTTACGGTTACAGCGAAAAAGCATCGATTCATGTCAAAAAAGGCAATTTCGATTTCTCCGGCATGAAGCTCACCCTTGCCACCCCCAGTGGTGTCATTTCATTTTCCACCAAATTGACCGGCCGCTTTAATCTCTACAACATCATGGCCGCTATGGCCGTTTGCATGGGAGAGGGAGTAGAAAAAGAAGCCATTGCCGAAGCTCTAACAGACTTTGGCGGTGTTTCCGGTCGCTTTGAAGTAGTTTCGTTGCCGGCTCATCTTGCCACCACCAACCGCCCGCCTCTGTGCATTGTCGATTATGCACACACTCCAGATGGCCTGGAAAATATTCTCAAAGCGGCTCGCGCTCTAGTTCCCGAAGACGGCAAGCTCATCGCCATTTTTGGTTGCGGCGGCGATCGCGACGCATCGAAGCGTCCGCAGATGGGTGAAATTGCTGAAAATTTAGCGGACGAACTGGTGGTCACATCCGACAATCCGCGCTCGGAAGATCCGCAACAAATCATCGCCGACATTCTTACCGGCATCAAACGCCTCCGGGGCGTGACAGTAGAAGCGGATAGAGCGAAGGCTATTGAAACCGCAGTGCTCTCAGCCAATATTAAAGACGTAGTTGTCGTAGCCGGCAAAGGTCATGAAACCTATCAGATTTTAGGCGACCGCACCATTGATTTTGATGACCGCATAGAAGTGGCCAAGGCTCTGGAAAAACGCTTCGGTACTCTGACAAGCAAATAGCAGCAGGAGTCAGACCATGGATTTCTTCAGCAAAAAAATAGCGGTAACGATAGTCAATGCCGAAGACGGTAAATTGATCGTGGAGATGAGTGAAAAACCGGAAAATTTGCCGGAAAGATTTGACATTACCACGAGCATTCACCTGGGCAAAGCCGAGTTCGAAGTTTTAGAAGCAGACCCTCTGCATCGCACTGCCTATACGCAATCACGCAAGCTCTTGCTTAAAGTCAGACCCTTGCCACCAGTTCAGTTGATGGACCCGAAAGACATTCTTTATCTTTATTCCATTCCCACTCTCTGTAGCGATCTTGGTCAACTGGATAAAAAATCCACAGTGAGCGGTCCCACCTTAGAAATGCATGAAGACGACTGGCGTCAAGTCGAGTTTATTTCGTTGGCAGTGTCTACTGCCATTGCCAACGAAGTAAACGGCATCAGAGAAATTTACGAACACAAAAGGACCGCCAGCGGTGCCTTCACCGCCATGCACTTAAGAGCTCCCATTGTCACTCTGCCGAACAAAAGCCTGTCGGTGGAGCAATTGCAAGCAGACCTAGGCAAAGAAGTAGCTTATGGCGGTATTACATATTTCATCAGCGGCGGCAAAATGGAAGGCGTCGTCGAAAACGGTTATGCCTTCAGGGCTACCGGCGGACTGATTGTTTATGGCCAGGCCGAACAAGGCAATGCCACCAGTATTGGTATCGTGCCCCATGGTGGAATGGACGCCGCTAAAGTGACACCCCTGCTAGCCGAGTTTCTAAAGAAGCATGATCTGGTTCTGATCGATTGGTGTCGGGCTGCCAAATTTAGCGAAAAGGGCCAGCTTACGGAGTTTTTCGAGACTCAAATCTGAGTAGCCAGGCTGAGTTGATCTGCCATATAATCTATTCAGGTGGGGCACCTTAAGGCGGTCTGTTTGGGCATTAGCTTTCATATAACATCAGTTAGAGAAGGCACTCTCTTTAATGTGATGCAATTTCTCAGCCTTGAGCGTGTAACTGGCGTGTTGTCAGTTAGATTCGGTCGCCAGATACCAGACGTCACCATTTATTTTGTCGCAGGCAATATCACCACGGCAGAATTTGGCGCTCTTGTGGGCGACGCTGTGCTCGATATGCTGCTCTGCCAGGAATTTGCCGTCAAGGAAGTAGCCTTTGCCCCAGGCCGTATCACTCAGGTCAATGAACAAGCCATTATCGTGCGCTCGAGCAACATTGCTTCAGTGCTCTTGAACGTCTCTAAAGACGTGGATAAATGCGAATCAAGACCATTCATTTATGGTTTGCTTCCGGTCAACAGCTCTTACGGACAGACATCACCCTCGATTCTGCATGTCTTGCACGACTTTGACCAGTGGCAGCCCGAACTTAGCAAAATTCCTGAGGCAGGTCGTGACAAGAACGCACCACTTCCGCAATGCCGCCTCATTCACCGGGCCCTTTCCCGGGGCATTTTCGCCTATCAACGACCGCTCATTTCCATTAAAATGCTCAAGCCTTTGCTGGCCATTTTAGATCCGCTCACAGACAAAGAATCAAACAATTTGCGCGGTTATTTGCGCAGCCTTCTCCCGCATCCCAAAGCGACTCACCTGTCAATCGAAAGATTCTATGCTTTTGCCAGCGCCATCGAATCTATTGCCCAGAGGCGTTCCACTGAAGTAGGTGAAAGAGCCAGGCGAGCCATTCACTTATTAATTCAAAACGCCACAAAATTGTCGCAGCCTGAAGATATCAATGAGGCAAGCCATGCCTGACGATGAAACAGAAAACGAAATTATCGACATCAAAAAAGAAAAACAGCAAATTGACAAAGAAGAATTTCAAAACAAATTGCACAATCTCAACATGAGCTTGCTGACAAGAATTGCCAAACCAATTCTGCCCGCCGGTTACTGGTCTAAAAACCAGACAGCGCACCACACTGCCACAAGTCGCCCCATTAACCTGACCTTTGATGACGGGCCTAATCCTGCCACCACACTAGAACTGCTGGTAGTGCTCTCTGAAGAAAACGTCAAAGGCACATTCTTTTTCATCGGTGAAAATATCAGGCGTTATCCGGAGCTTGTACAAGCAGTGCATCAAGCCGGACACACCATAGCCAACCATTCGCTCGACCACATGTTTTTACCGGCATTAAGCACTCGCGGCATAGAAAAACAAATCGACGTCACCAATAAACTAATTACTGAAATTACAGCAACCAGCGCTTCGCTATTCCGCCCGCCCTTCGGTTTAATGGACAAACGGGCCGCCGCCATTTTAAAAGAGCGACGCATGTCAGCGGTTTACTGGGGCGCCATGGCCGATGATTATCGCGCCATCGGCGAGGCGACGGTAGTCAAACGAATTATGCATGCTTTGCCCGGCAACGAGCTGGTGGTATTGCACGAAGGGCACAGCACCGCTCAGCAGACCATTAACGCCACCAGAGAAATTATCAAGCGCAGCAAAGAGCTGGGTCACACTTTCGAGCCTATTCAATAGCCATAAGGGTTTTGGAGCGGTTACAATTTTGATGTCTTTTGCGAGGTCAAAATGCTCGATTTTCGTCCGCCTTTGGAAAGCCCAGCTTTGATCTGGTATGTAAACCTGGTTTTACCTCTTTACATGAAGCTCAAATTGCAAGACACCACCGTCAAAATTATGGACGGTGCCTTAGAGCGCTTTAGCAAGCTAAAAGGCAAGCACGCCTTGATTTGCCCTAATCATTCCAACCGTCACGACCCCCAAGTGGTGGGCATGTTTGCCCGGGCAGCGGGAGAGCATTTCAATTTTGTCGCCGCACGCGAAGTATTCGATTATGACGGCGGCGCCAATGGTTGGTGGCTGCAACACCTCGGTGTTTATTCGGTAGTGCGAGGCGCAGCTGACCGCGAGTCATTTAAAACCACTAGAAAAATTTTGGCTGAAGGCAAGAAAAAACTGGTGCTCTTTCCTGAAGGCGAGCTTTCACGCCAGAACGACACCGTTATGCCGCTTGAATCAGGTGCTGCCCAGATGGCCTTCTGGGCCATGCAAGACATCGAGAAAAGTGGCGCCAAGATCGGCCCCGGTCCTGATGAAAAAACAGTTTATATTCAACCAGTGGCGATGAAATACACTTATCCTCGCGATGTCTCAAGTTCTCTGCGAGAGACTTTGAAAACACTGGAAAATAAGCTTGGTCTGCAAGCTTCAGAAGATGCCACTTTTTATAACCGCATGCGTGCTCTTGCTGAAAAAATGTTGTCCACCATTGAAAGAGAATATGGCATATCAGCGCCGACTGGACAGAGCATGAACGATCGGTTAAAAGGATTGAAGCGACATATTTTAGTAAATCTGGCTCGCATTCTAGAAGTAGATTTACCCAAAGATGGACGCGACCTTGAATGCGTGCGAATTTTGCGAAACAAATTAGACGATCATATTTTCGAAGACGAAAAAAAGATGACGGAATACGAAAGAAAAATTCACGACGAAAAACAACGAGTTTATAAAAGCTATTATCGTGACCTCAATCGCGTTGTTACATTTATCTGTATCTATGATGGCTACGTCACCGAGCACATGACGCAGGAGCGCTACTCGGACGTAATTGAGCGCATGGAAGTTGAAATTTTTGACGGCGACCCTTCAATTAAAGGAGCGCGCGAGATTTTGCTTGATGTAGGCGAAGCAATTGATTTAAGTTTGTACTACGCCGATTTTAAAAAAGAGAAAAAGGCCACTATCGCCAAAGTCACTGATTTGATTTTTGCCGAAATTTCGACCATGCTGGCCAAACTTGAGAATGTGCGGCCGCATCGTTATATCGACACCAAGTCTGTTTTTTAAACTGAAACGTATACGTTTCAGTTTTCTTAGGCAAGCGGGCGAGCATTCTAAAAAATGAAACGATAACGTTTCATTTTTTCGCACAGTGCTGACGCACTATTTACTGTAAGTCTCAAACAAGTCATTAATATTCGACGAACGAGTTTTCGATTGAAAGAATGATTCGCTAAATGGCACGGTTTTGTAATTCTTGGGCGGTTCAAAAGCAGATTTATTAACGTTGGTCTTAGTCATGCTTTTAATAAATAAATAGGTCTGAGCGGGATCAAGCCTCCTGCCTTTAGTAAGCTGCACCAATAGCCCAGAAAGGCAAGGCATACCAAGTAATCTCGCCATTACGCTGCCTCCTTTGAAAGAGCTGCCTAAGTTTAAACAAATAGCGAGAGGCTCTTTCTCTACACCTGAGTTATCGCTCCTACCAAAAGACGATTGCATAAACATGCCGGCCTTTTCAGCAGGCTCAAAGGTGTAAAAGAAAGCCGGCACATTTCTAAATTGCATAGCGGCCGTCTTTTTCGGAAGCTTTAGATCGGCAGTCCAGTTAAACTGCTGCAACTGGCAATTTTTGCACCATCGCGCGTGGGTTGTACTAAAAATCGTTTTGTCTTGATCACGCCATGCGTAAATATTCCAATCTGGCGCTGAACTTACTACTGTGCAGTGAGCGCCGACAATCACAACACGAATGCCCGCTGGCGTAGCTAGCACCTCGTAAGTATCGGGGGCAAAACTTTCAAGGGTAAAAGCGTAACCAGGAGAAGTTTTTGCCACAGGCTTGCTCGTATCTACAGCATTTTCAGCCCAGATCTCCGCATTACCCGACCAAAAGAAACACGCGAAAAAGGCAGCGGCCAGAAGCGTCTGCCATTTGTGAAAAGCATGCCGGCTCCGGCTCATGACAGTTTATTGCTCGGCAGCATGCCTTCATTTCCCTCAACTATTCTCCTCATTCTAGCCTATATATGAAAACCCCACACAGGAAACGGCGTTTGAGGCCAGGACGCAAGCTTGGTGAAAAAAAGGCGCTTTAAGATAGAGAATAAGTACCAACTGAAGTCAAGGCAATGCTAAAACTAATCGAAGGCCTGCACCAATTCCAATCTGAGATATTTGATTCTCAAAAAGAACTCTTTCAACGCCTGGCCAAGGGTCAGAACCCAGATGCGCTGTTCATCACCTGCGCAGATTCCCGCATCAATCCTAACCTTATTACTCAAACGAACCCCGGCGATTTGTTTATTCTGCGCAATGCCGGCAATATCGTGCCTGCTTACGGCGTTACTAATGGAGGAGAAGCCGCCACCATCGAGTTCGCCATCGCCGTGTTAGGCATTAAAGACATCATCATTTGCGGCCACTCGCACTGCGGAGCTATGCGCGGGCTAATCTGTCCGGAAGAAATAGAAAATCTACCCACGGTGGTCTCATGGCTCGCCCACGCTGAATCGACAAAACGAACAGTTAAAGAAAACTACAGCGGTCTCGATAAAGAACAGTTACTTAACGTCGCCACTCAAGAAAATGTGCTGGTGCAATTAGAGAATCTGAAGACTCATCCTACGGTGCACGCTGCTATCGCCAGGCGCGATTTAAATCTGCACGCCTGGATGTACAAAATCGAAAGTGGTGACGTTTACAACTACGAAGCTGATAAGGGACAGTTTTTACCGATTACGGAAGCTCACGTTACAGAACGTCGTCGCGCCCGCACCGCCACCACCAGCAATATTTAAAGCCACGACTATCGGGAGCCAGCGCTACAGTCTTTAAAACCGGCCTGCTTCAAAGCTGTCTGGATATACGAATCTCTTGCCATGACTTTCCAGACAGAGGCGCTGCGATAGTTTTCAATCATCAGCACAATCGGCCCCTGGTCGATGCCAATGCATTCAGGATCCACCCAGCCTGACGGTTCTGAACGATCGAATGTAGGGTTGAAAGCGTCTCTAAAACCTATCGAACTAAATATTTCAGGTCGCTTCTTCAACCAGTGCCGCAAGGTAGGCAGTACAATCTCCGGAGCAAAAGGCAACGATGCTGCAGCCGCCGTTGGTGCGATGGTGCCATCATCAGGTGAGGGTGGAACACTGGGATAGCCGCGAGCAACGTAGTTATAAAATTTGCGCTTGCGGCCGCCCACAATTTTATCGATACTGCCAGGCCCGTCACAGGCCGTTAGCCCCCAGTCCAGGGCGCTATATCCATCGTATTTAAGCGGATTATCAATGGCATAATCGTGCTGCGTCAAAGTTGCAGCGCGAGAGTTTTGAAAAAAGTCGAAGCCAACTTTTTTGGTGGTGGCATTTTGCAGTTCGCGCATATCAATCCAAACCTGCGTGTACTGGTGACCAAAGAGCGGCCCAAACTGCATTTGCTTGCGACCGTATGGCGAGCCAATTTTGGCAGTGGCCATATATTTTTGCCAGGTGGAAGCCGGTGTCGGGTGAGTTGGAGAACCCATTGCAAGCAAACATAGCAAACTGGCCTCGTCATATCCGGTCCAGTTGCGCTCAATGAAACCGTGCTCTGGTGTCCAGCCCATGCTAATTCTGTCGGTATTATGAGCGGCCCAGTTCCAATCTACTCGCCTGTAAATCTTATCGGCTAAATTTCTAATTTGAGTTTCTTTAGCACTATGGGCGGTGTAGTAGTTTTTGCAAAAAAGCACGCCGGCCAAAAGTAGGGTGGTATCAATAGTAGACAGTTCACATGAATCGTCGCGCTCGCCCGTCTGACAATTGAGGAAATGGTAAAAAAATCCGTGGTTGCCATTGACGCCCCTGGGCTCGCTGCCTTGTTTCCCAGACCAGAGTGTGTTGAGAACTTTAAGAGTGTAATCGGCGGCCAATTCACGACTGATCCAACCGTGATCAACGGCCACGCCAAAAGCGGTGAGGGAAAATCCGACGGCAGCGATGCTGGCAGCAGAATTTTGCCTGGAGCGATCTTTAGTCAGCCCGCTGACATTATCGCTCTGGCGAAGAAAATACTCAAAGTGAGCACGCTGAATTTGATCCAGCATTTTTTCATCTGCGCCACTCAGCTTTGGTGCCGACAACAAGCGTCTTGCAATGAATGGCGCTTCTTCTGTATAGCAAAAAGCACTGCTAGTCGGGAAGATCGCCATGATCAGGGCAGAAAATGCGACCAGCAGACTTTTCAAATTCACCCCTACCGGCTTGACTGATTCGAGTGACTGCATTTTACAGATATGGCGCCAGGGTTTGGCGGGCCACGAGATTCAGGGTTGCCCAGGCTTAGATTAACAAAAACTACCTTAAGCCTCCGCAATCTTCTCTTAGCAACCCACCAAAACGGTGGTAGCATTAGGGTTTGGATTCATATGCAGGGGCCGCAGTAGACAGACCATGCAAAAACTCGCGCTTATCGGGCTTGGCGCTTCCGGACTTTTCGCTCTCAAAGAGCTGGCCGGAGCAGATGTAGAAGTACATGTATTCGACGTCGGACCCACTTACGAGAAGCGTTATGCCTGCCCCATCGACCAGGGCAAATTGACAGTCTGCCCGCCTAAAGCTTGTAGCTATTGCGCTCCAGGCCAATCTGCCGGCAGCTGGAACGACTTCAAAGTGATTCTGTCGGCCTCACCGGTGATTGGCGGCCGCCTCTATGATCTGGTGGGTGAAGCTGAGCTGCAAAAGCGCTTAGACATGGTCAGAGCTACGATTTTGCAGCACGCGCCTTGCGAAATTCCGGTAGTGAAACCGAACGCTGACGACCTTGAGTGGATCAAGAAAAAGGCCACTATGGCCGGCATGACTTACCACTATCAAGAACTTTTGCATTGCGGCTCGGACAACGCCCCGGCCATCAACACCAGCATTCTCGATGAAATTAAGAGCAAAGGCTCCAATATAGTCTTTCACTTCGATAAAAAAGTTGTGTCGGTTGCGCGCCGCAATGAAAAATTTGCCGTGCGTTCAGATCGCTATCGCAAACCCGAAGAAGAAGTGGAAGATGTTTTCGATCTCTGCATCGTATCGGTTGGCCGCGGTGGCGCCGCCTGGTTGACCCAGCAAGAATTTTACAAGGCACTGGAAATCAATCCTGGCCAGGTCGACATTGGTATCAGAGTTGAGACCAGCGCATTTTTCACTGAAGAAGTTGATAGACGTTTTTACGAACCAAAACTCTACTACCGAAGCCGTCACTCTAATGATGTGGTGCGCAATTTCTGCTCTAATCCGAAAGGCTTTGTCACGCCTGAAAATCACCGTGATTACGTGCTTGTAAACGGGCACTCGAAAATGTATGAGAAGTCCGAGAACAATAATTTTGCGGTGCTCGTCTCCAAAACTTTCACCAGACCGTTCAAAAATCCGCAGATGTATTCGCAAACCATCGCCAAAATTGCCAATATGCTCGCCGGCGGAGGCCCGCTTGTACAGCGGCTCGGCGACCTTAAGGCAGGAAGAAGAACAAAGTCTCTCACCAACAACTTGATCAAACCGACTTTAGAAGCAGAGTGTGGCGATATCTCTCTGGCTTATCCGCACCGCATTTTAGAAAGCATCGTCGAATATCTCGATGCTTTCGATAAAATTTGTCCCGGTGTGGCCGGTGAATCAACTTTGCTTTATGCACCTGAATGCAAGAGCTATCCTGACTCGATCTCGGTCAATAAAAACATGGAAACCAATGTGCCGAATCTCTTCATCATTGGTGATTCAAGTTCGTGGACCAGAGGCGTCGGACAAGCCGCGACAAGCGGGATTCTTGCCGGTGAAGGCGTGCGCCAGAAGCTCAAGATTGGCATGCCTGCCGCTTCCAAGTTGGTTCCAGTTGGCTAAATAGCTTAGAAGTCGGCAGCCTAATTGCGCCACAAAATTTCTGTAGTGTCTTCATTATCGTCATCGTCTAATATCAGTTTTCGCTGCAGAGCGGCATACCGAGCCACAAGTTCTGCCACTTCAGGGTGCTCGGCACCGAGCGCTTTTTCGCTCACACCAAGACCCCAGCGATAAAGTCTATCGGCCTCGCCGTAATTTTCCTGCTCTTCATATAAATGAGCGAGCCGCCGCAAAGCTTTAGCCACTGTGGGATGCTCGTGTCCCATGTTTTCTTGAATGATTTCCACTGACCGCCAGTAGAGCGGTTCGGCTTCCGTATATTTCTCTTGATCGTGATAAACCTCGGCCAGTGAATTAAGCACTTCAGCTACGTGCATGTGCTTGGGCCCCCAGTCTTTCGTGCGAATCTCTAAAAGCGACTGGTAAAGCGGCTCGGCCTGGTCATATTTGCACTGAATATGGAAGAGCAAAGCCAGATTGCTCAGTGTCTGGGCCGTGCTCGGATGTTGCAGCCCCAGCACCGTCTGGCGAATTTTTAGAGCGCGCCAGTGCAGTTTCTCAGAGCGGGCAAAATCACCGAGCATGCGATAAAGCTCAGCTTGATAATTAAGCACAGTGGCGACGCTAGGATGATCAGGCCCCCAGGTCTCCTCGAACATGCGCAGGGCCCGAACATAAAGGGGCTCAGCTTGCTCGTACTTGCCTTCGGCATGATAAAGCAGAGCTAGATTGTGCAAATAAGGGCCAATGCTGGCATGGTCAGGCCCCAGAACCGATTCTCTTTTAGCCAGGGCACGCTGAAACAACGGCTCAGCGGCATTGTATTTGCCGTGGGCCCGCAAAAAATCAGCCAGATTACCAAGCATAGTCGCAACTTCAAGCGGATCCTGGTCGTCTGAATCTTCGCTTTCATAAATGGTCAGTGCCCGACGCAATAGGGCCTCAACCGATGAATATTTGCCCTGCGCCCGGTAAACAGCGCCCAGCTCAGTCAATACATCTGCCACAGGCTTACTCTCTTTACCAGCAGTCTTCTCGAAGAGGTCCAGTGCCTGCTTCATAAAAACCTCGGCCTCTTTGAACTGCCCTTGAACTAGATATAAAGCTCCCATTTTAGACGAAATGCGCGCCAGTGCGGTTTCCGCGGCCTGAATGGCCTCATTCTTACTCTCTTCGCCAATAGCTGCGCCGGAAGCGTCCTGCAATTCTTTGCGAGCTTCCATCAAGGCTTTCTGAAAGAGCTTTTCAGCGTCTTCGTAACGGCTCAGATCAAGAGCTTTAGTGCCGGCCGTCAGGTAGGTCTCCCAGCCGATCGATTCTTGAGTAGCGTCCATCACAATCTATCCTAGGCAAATTAAGCTGGTGCGATTTTAGCATCATGCCCAGCGATTGCCTCATCTACCACTTCAATTAGAAGAGTGACAACAGTTCTCAACAGTTGCAACACAATTGGTTAAGTACAGGTTGAGCGTGGTGCAGGCGAGGCACGAAGCTATTATGACCTTAACAACGTCAATGGTGAATCATAAGTGAGCGAAAGAGCAAAACCGGCAAAATCTACAATTTCCAAATTTCACTGGAAAAACCTGCTGCGTGGAATAGTGCAACTTTACGTGCTGTATGTGGTGCTCGGACTTTTGATCTTGTACGTCTTCAAAGATCTAGGCGTGCTGCACCCCATGCAGGACGAGACCTGGAAGCCGCAGATGAGCAAGATGGACGAGCTATTTAAAACAAAAAGCAAAATTCTGAAAATTCCAATTGCAACATTTAAAGGGAAAGGAGAAGGCAATCTTTCGGCCTGTCTCGTGGAAAAACCCGGCTCAGACAAACTGCTCTTAGTTTCACACGGCAATGCCGGCAACCTCGGTCACCGCCTGGGACTGGCCTCACTACTGGTTTCTAGTGGTGCCTCGGTTTTGCTTTATGACTATCAAGGTTTCGGCGAGAGTAACGGGACAGCTACCTGCAATAATTTGCTCTCCGACGGACTGACCGCTTTTGATTATGCCGTCAATTCTCTACACTACAAGCCAGAGAACATCATCATTTACGGTGAGTCGGTAGGTTGTGGTGTAACCACACACATTATGCAAAATCGTCCGGCGGGAAAAGTAATTTTGCAATCGCCTTTTACTTCACTATCAAACGCTGCTCGCGACAAACTCTTCTTTCTCTGGGTACTGCCTGCATCTCTTACTCCTGAGCCCAATTTCGATAATCTCGCCGCAGTGCAAAAACCGCATGCGCCGCTGCTCTTAATTCATGGCG
>JADYXQ010000048.1 GCA_021772135.1 Candidatus Obscuribacter sp. | reverse complement strand
TGGCTCTCCGGCACTCCGCTGGCTAAGACCAGAAAATCAAAGCTGGAGACTGTTTGCGCCGCTTAAATAAAAACTAGATGAGATCGCCAACAGTATCGAGTTGCAGTTAGAGCCCTAACAAATCATTCAACCGTTAACGGTTCATGATCCAAAAGCTCATCATTGTTGACCGTGCACTTGAACCCGCCACTAACTTCTTGGTCGGCTTCGGCGAACCAATCAGTTAGAAACTGTGTTAATCCGTCGGCAGTAGTAGGTTTGCGCAAATAACCGTTCATCCCGGCTTGGAGGCACTCCGATTCACTGGCGCCGGCAGTCATAGCCACAATCGGAGTGGGAGCGATGCCCTTGAGTTCCTGAAAACTGGCAATGCTTCGAGCAGCGTCGATACCGCCCAGCACCGGCATGAAAATATCCATGAGAATCAGCGCATATTCGTGTTCAGTGGCGAGCTGGATGGCATCCTGCCCGTCGGCGGCATAGTCTGCTGAAAAGCCGAGCGAATTTACTGTTTCGCTTAGATATTGCCTATTGGCCTCGCTGTCATCAACTATAAGAATTTTCCGGCTCACGCTGCACACGCCTTTTTCTTTTCATTAAATGGGATTATTTCTTTAAGACAGAAATCGGCCACAATTTAGGAATTCTAGTTTGTAGTGACAGTTTGGCGACTATTTTGTTCCAATTTGAAACACAATATTTGTTTGTGTTGCCCATGGTACCGATAAATCGGGCGCTCGGCCGATACATTAATCAGCTCCGTTGGAAAGATTTTGAAACCAATCTTGATCCTCTACGTCGACCGTTGCCGTAAGGAGAAAGATATGGAAGAAAAGAAAGCGGCTCATAAACACCTGTATAAGTGCCTTGCTGAGGTAGTCAGCACGAAGCGTAAAAGTCTTCATATGACCCAGCAAGAGTTGGCCAAAGCCTCAGGCATAGATAGAGTCTTCATTAGCAACGTTGAACAAGGCAAGCGCAAACCGAGCTTCGGCTCAGTGTCCAGCATCGCCAGGGGTCTCAATCTTCGGTACTCTAAATTAGTCGGCGACTGCGAAAAGTGCATGATTCAGAAAGACAAAGAAAGTCAGCCGCCGGACGCCGAACCCGCTTGAACCGTTTAGCTAATCGTCAAACTGAATCACTAAATTAATTGTCAATGTTTTCTGCTGCCGCTAAGATGAGCTGGCGAGCAACTAGATGGTGGCTGTTAATTTGAATCGCAAATATAGATTTTTTGAAAATAGAGCAGCGGTGCTTCTTGTGGCCGTCATCAGTCTGGCCTCCTTTTCAGGAGGTTCGCAATCCTTAGCTTCGCCTTCAGATAGCGGCGTGTCTTCCGATAGCTCCGGTAACGCTGCAAGTACTGTAAGCACGAGCAACAGCGGTCCGCCCCATGAATGGACCCAAGAAGAAATGCTTCTCGCTCGACCGATGCTGATGACTCAAGAAGGGCGCAGTTTTAATTCGAAGAGTAAGGCTCCCGAAACTATCCGCACCTGGACACTGGGCGAGTTTCATCAATATACGCGTACGGCCCTGGGCCGCACTGAATTAAAAAATGAAGGCACGCGCTGGGTTTCTATTCGCAAAATGTTGAGGCAACAAGTGGCTTACGGAAAGGCTTTCTTCGCTAATCCTAAAAATTTTCAAAGCGGCAAAAAATCCAAATCGGGTGAGTCAAAATTGCTAAAAATTGACGCTACCGCTCACTCGGATAGTGAAGTTTTTGACGACGAATCTTTTGAAGCAGGCGAAAGCGCCGCTACTTTCGATCGCCTAAAAGTCTGTAGGCAAGATATTTCTGACCTCTGTCAGGCAATTGACGATATGAAAAAATTGGCTGTTAGACGTGGGCGCTTAAAAGAGTTTGAACACGCGTTAACTATCCAGTAGCACCAGTCCTTCAAATCGTTTGAGGGTCAAACCGCTTGTTCCGCCTATTTTTTCGTCATTGCGACCAGTATTCATCGTAGTCGACGCCAGTATTTTGCCTGTACCATCAATCTTGCGTGACTCGCTGCCGAAATTCAAATGCACCGAAATTTTTTCGTCGCCAAATTGTCTGGTATAAGCGAATATTCCCGCCTCACAGCTCTGGCTTGCATATGTACCAGTGCTCAAGGCCTGATGCTGCTTGCGCAGGCGCAGCAGATGCTTGACTAAATTTAGCATCGAATCTTTTTGCTCTTCTTGCGCCTGTACATTGCGCTCAAGGTAGTCGGCGTTAACCGGCAGCCAGGTATCGCTGGTACTAAAGCCACCATAGGCAGTGCCGTCCCATTGCATTGGCGTGCGCTCCGGATCCCGCTGCTCTGAAATTACATCTGGTTGCCGCAGACCGCGTGGGTCGATGATTCTATCTAAAGGAATGTCGCCGTTAACCATGCCGATTTCGTCGCCGTAATACCAGGTCGGTGAACCTGGTAGGGTGAACAAAAGCATTGTCGCTATGCGTGATTGAGCGTTGCCGATGCGGCTGGCGAAGCGAAACTGATCATGATTTCCGAGCACCCAGTTCGCGCTTTCCCCCGCCGGTAAAATGGCCATATATTCGTCCACTACTTTGCGCACGGTCTCGGCATTCCAGTTATCTAATGCGTCGGTAATCAAATGAAAATTGAAAGGCAAATGGCATTCCGGCTGTTCTTTTGAACCATAGTAAGTAATTAGTTGGTCATAAGGTAGATAAATCTCGCCAATCATCATGCGCTCTTTTCCTGGGCTGCTAAATTGATCGAGTACCTGCCTCATTTTTTGAATCACTTCGTGGGTTTCTGGTTGATCTTCGATTTTTGTATGAATAGTACGGGCACGTTCTATCAAGTTTTTATGCCAGTGTTCATTAATTGGTTCGTCGGCAAAATCTGCTGCCTCAACCAGAAGCCAGATTACGTCTACACGAAATCCGTCAATGCCCCGCTTGAGCCAGAAGCGCATCACATCTAGCATGGCCTCGACTACTTGCCCATTGCGAAAATTCAAATCGGGCTGTTCGGGCAAAAACTGGTGCAAATAATATTGACCAGAGGGCGGGTCCAGAGTCCAGGCCGGGCCACCAAAGTAGCTGGGCCAGTTGTTCGGCACTCCGCCACCGGAGGCTGCATCGCGCCAGACATACCAATCGCGCTTTTCATTTGATTTGCTTTTTTTTGCTTCTAAAAACCATTCATGTTGATCTGATGTATGATTAGGCACCAGATCAACGATTACTTTGAGCGAGCGTTGGTGCGCTTCTGCCACCAGGCGATCAAAGTCAGCCATGGCGCCGAATAACGGATCGACTTCGCAATAATTACTGATGTCATAGCCAAAATCTTTATTTGGTGAAGGATAGAAAGGACTGAGCCAGATGCAGTCGATGCCCAGCTCTTGGAGATAATCGAGGCGGGCGATAATGCCTTCAATGTCGCCGGTGCCGTCACCATTACTATCCTGAAATGAGCGGGGATAAATTTGATAAATTGCCGCGCTGCGCCACCATTCCATGTCTTTCTCCCGTCAGATTTGTTTGGACCAGTTTACGAGACTAAGTTATCATTTGAAAGTGGCTGAGACCAAGGTACGACCCAGTGAATCCAAATAATCCCAGAGAGCGGCTCACTGCCTCTGAAATTGATGACTTGCATCTGTGTGTACCCCTCACTTTGCCTGAAGACACTCAACTGGCCCTTGAGAACAATTTTCCCGCTGAGCAATTGCAGCCCTGGAATCAGGTGCAGGAAGGCCTGAGCAGCGGCTGGATGAATTTGCACGAATTGCGCCACAAAAATAGCAACAAGCTTCTATCGGCGCGCTTGATGGTGGTTTATCATGCCCGTAAGCGCGGCGAAAATGATTTTATTCTCGTTGCCTGGGTGGTCACTCCTGATCAAGCCGGAAAAAGCCGCGGATACGGTTCGTATCTGCGACCGCTCTCGTACCAATTAAGCAAAACCCAGAATCCGCATGCCTTAGGGCTCGTGGCAGAACGCGAATCTCCTCACGGAGACGCTGCTGCTCAATCGGTGCTGCGAGCAAGTTGGATGAAACGCATTGGTTTGTTGCGAATCGCTGATCTAGATTACGAGGTTCCGCCCTACATGACCGTAGACGAGCGTGTTGGCCCGTACGTGCCGGTAAACAAAAGGCAGAAGGCGGCTAAGGTCTGCGATTTGCTATTGACCCGTTTTGATGGTGGCATCACCGTTGACGGCAAGGTCGTGTACTCGATGATTGAGCGTATGTACACTGAAGGCTACTCTGTGCGATCAGACGACCCTTATTTGCAAGCACGGTTGCAATTAATTGATCAAAACAAGGTTTATGATCTGGTGGAAAATTAAGCATTAGAGCCCGCCTCCCAGGCCGCCGCAGTTGTTAATCACAAATGTTCCAATCAAGTGCACAACAGTGGTGGCAGCCAGAACAATGCCAAATGCCTTGCCATAAATTTTCCCGGTTTTCAGCTTTTGGCCTTTGACGAAAATTATGGCTACGGCAGATGAGATCAGAAAAGCGATGGCGGTCATTAGTCGACTGATGTCGCGAAGACAGTCATAGCCGTAATCGGCTAGTTGGCCGACCTCGTTCGATTGACCATAGCGCGGATCAACCGGTGCTCCAACCAGGCCGCCGTAGACTATAGATGCTGCGCGGCCCAGTGCTTCCTTATAGGTAGCGGGTCCGCGTTTGCGACCTTTGTAGTCACGATCATTTTGCAGCACCACGGCACCGGTTGCTGGTGTGATCAAATGATAATTGGCGGCCAGAACCTGGGCCTCATATTGGTGACCACTGGCCATAAGGTTTACCACTTCGCCTCTGGCCCACAGGCAGGTGATTTGCGCCGATACCAGTGGGTCTGAAACAATGGGGCACTGAGGCTCCGTGAAAGACAGAGACCTTTGCACCACTAGCCCCCTGGCACCGCCTTTAGTGGCGCCTTTATTCCATATTGTCGCCAGGGTGTGCAAATCGCCTGTAGAAGAATCATTGCCAAAATTTTCGTAGGCAACCAGGCCAGAGACATCTTCTGTCTGTAAAGCCGGCAGTAGTGCGTTCTGTCCAGCGTTCATTTGTAGGTCATATAGAGCAACGCCATGAACCAGGTCAAGCACAGCAGAATCTGCTAGCTTAGGCGCTATTGGCTGTGGTCCGTGAATCCAGAGCACAGCGCTGTTTTTCTCCTCGGCAGCTGTCTCCAGTGTTGCTCTGAGAATGGGCCAGTTGTCTTGTCCGCCGCTAAAGGCTTCGCTATTTATAACAGCCTGGGCTGACTTGCCGGCAAAATGAATAGTGGGTTTGAGATGAGTCGGAATGGCTGCCAGTGCCTCTTTTATCTCTTCTGCGTGCTCTTTTAGGGCGGCCGATGAGTCGATAACCACATAGAGGCGCTTAACAGTTGGCTTCGTCACTGCTTTCAGGCTTTGCACTATATAGCGCGGTTTTATCGCATTGCCGTCGAGGGTGGCTATTGTGGTGGGTGCGTTTAAGCGCTGTACAATTAACGTTTCGCGTGCGCTGGCATTGCGAGTTTTAATTACGCCACTCAGGCTGTAACCACCTGCATCTTTTCCAACTATCAGTCCTGGTGAATTTGCCAGGGGCAAATCGCGAGAGACAAAATTGACGCGCTGGCGTTTCGACTGAATAAAATTAGTCGCCACCAGATGCGGTAGCTTGAGCGCACAGTTTTTACCGTCACCGGCTTCAAGGGGCAGCTTAAAGCCCAGGCGTATTTTCATTTCTCCGCCGTTAGCACGCAGCGGGTAGCACTGCACGAGAACTCGGTCTGGAGCGGTCATTGTCACCAGCAGAGGCTCAATATTTTGGCCCGCATTTGCCTGGTCTGGCCGTGGCTCTGCGGCCGTGGTGAAAGTGCCTTCGTGCCCTTCGCCATTTATCCACACTGTTGCGCGCGATACCACTGCTTGCTTGGGCATTGCAATTTCGCAACGAACTTCTTGGGCAGAAGTTGACGAATTGTGAAAGGAGAGCGTCCAGTCAAGGGAGCTCGATAAAGTTGCTGCATCGATGTTGCCGGCTATCTGTGACTTGGCCAGCGACAGCCCTGGAATTTTTGTGCCCACCACAGCACTGATTTGCTCGTGCTCAATTAGCTTGTCTTTTTTCTCTTCTACTGCCGAATACGGTTTGCCTGTTACTTTGAAATACAGTTCGTTATCTGCTTCGCCGCCAGATTCAAGGCCACGATTGGGAATCAGTAGCGCCGCCAGAGCAAATCCACTAACAGGATATTTCGATGGCCGCAAATCTTCATCAGTGGCAAAAGTGCGTAAATTTGAGATTGCGCTTTCCTGGTCTTCGGGAGTTGCCTGCCGTCCATTGAAGATCAAAGATTGCACGAAAGACGTGCGCGCCATGGGCGTGAAGACGAACAGTAGTGAAAGTAGAAGACCTAAAACAGAAAATGTTGTTGTCACTCGGCGGATGTTCTTTTCTGTTTTATTCCAGAGGTCTAAGCCGAGACAAAATGCGGCAAAAAGCAAAAAAGGTGCAGTACATAGAAGTAACATCCAGCCAAGTTTGCACGATGGATTGTTGTGGCCGAGCATCACCGTGCTGGCCCATATAGCTGACCATACAGCAGATAAGCCGAGGGCAAAACCATTCATCAGGCCGGTTAAACGCGGCCGCACCAGATATCTTTTGCGCACCGCAGACCAGACAACAAAGTTGAAGAATGGCACAACCAGAAGCAGGGCCAGCTTGGCGAATTCTTCGCCAAAGTTTGCTTGCTGAACTTTGGTGAGCGAGTAGGCACCATAGGCCAATAGGCTGACACCAGGGAGAACTGCGCCCAATGTAAGAACAAAAATGCCTTCCAATGGTGCGGCAATTATCTGATGCTCCTTAACCGATCTAAAAAGAAATCGCTCGGCCATGACATGGAAGCCAAGCGCCAGAGCTGACATTAGCCCTAACGATAACCAGAACATCAGAGGCGTTTTGCTGAAGCATACTGCTGTAGCGATGAGAACAATTGCGATGGAGAGATAGACCGACGGTTCTTTGAGAAGTGGCCTCGCACCATTTTCGAAGCCATTGATTTTAGGTGCTTCGAACGCAGGGCCGTCGCTTTCTTGACCTGAATCTACTTCTAAAGCCTGATCTGGCGACACGGGCAGTTGTTCAATGGTGTTCATGGCAGGTACCTCAATAAAGAAAAATGCGGCAAAAATAATGCCGCAATGGAAATTGCGAACTCGGTGGCAGATGGCTGCGCGATACTACTCATTTGAATTTGCGCTGACGGCGAAATGAGCAGACGGTTTTAATTTGGTTAAGACATTATTATACTCGACGAAAGCAGTTGCAATAGGGCATCTTGGCTGGGGGGAGGGAGTTCCCCCAGTGAAACGCTTTGCCGATTAATCGCGCGAATAAATATTTGATCTGATCTTAAGAAGTCAATTTCTCAACGCCCTGGAGGTAGCGCATGGCGATTGCCACCACGCAAATCAATACGACAATCGCAGAAACTAAATGGGTTTTGTCGCGCTGCTTTTTATACTTCCACCCATACGTACAGCCCAGTATGCCCAAGCCGAACAATGCCAGCGGAAAATAAATGTGCTTTGAAATATGCAAAGTTTGAATAGACTCTGAAAAAGAAAAAGCAATCAGCAGAAAGACCCAACCGGTCCAATCGGCTACCTGGCTGATGATTTTTTCGCTCTGGGCATTGTCTGTTGTTTTGTTTAACTTGCGCATGGCAAAAACAATCATCACTGCAATAGCGAGAGCCAGCCCCGCATACGTCACCACCATTGTCTGAGCCAAGTCCCACAGAAGAACGCTTTGAGAATAATATAGCCACCACTGAGCGAACATCAAAGTCGGCGCCACTATAATTGTGATCACAATCAGTGTGACAATAATTTTGAGCGGTGGCGGTAGATTATTCGGTTCTGAACCCATCTTTAAGCAACCAGTGAACAACAAGCCCGACATTTTTTTGCGGCCAGGGGAATAAGTTCCAGACACTCGCCACATTGTTTGGTGGGCTCGATTGCCACTTCCGGTTCTTTAGGCAAAATCATTTTGGTAATGCCGAAGACTACAGCAGCGATAATCAAAAAATCTACAACCGAACCGACAAAATGTCCGTATTTGATGGCGCTCACCGTTGTCTTGCCGTTGGCATCAGTGGCCTTAGAAAGTACTACTTGAGCCTCGCGCCAGTCGCCGGCGGGCATGATCATTGAAATCGGCGGCATAAGCAAGTCGTCAACAACTGCAGAAACTACTTTTCCGGTGGAGGCACCAATGATTACACCGATGGCGAGAGCCAGGGCATTAGTTTTGAGCAGAAATTTCTTGAAATCGCCAATCATGCGTCTCTCCGATTGAAGCATTTGCTCCGTATTCCCGCCTTAAACTATCATGCTTCAATCATGTGCGGCACAAATAGGCAGTGCATTCCTGTGGTAATTGGGCTCAAATCGGCGCGAATGCCTATGCCGGAAGGGTTGCCGGCAATTACCCAGCTGCCCAGGAGCACGTGATAATCGTTATATTTGGGCAGTGGATGCAAGGCTTGCACCACGAAGCCTTCTTTGCCGAATACTCCCGGATTGACAAATGATTTTGTCGGGTCGTCCGGATAAACAATAGAGATGCTTCCACCTTCTCTCCCGTAGAGAGGTTTTTTCACATGTGGTTTTGTTTTCAGGGCGCCGGCCTGGGGCGAGTTTTCAAAACAGGTGACAAGCAGATAAGGGCACTCTGGAGCCATTTGCCAGAGAATTGGAAGAATACCTTTATTCGCTAAAATGGTTTTCCAGATTGGTTCGATAAAGGTCGTGCCACCACTGGCGATCAGCGGCGCTAAAATCGATTGGCCATTATTTTTTACTATTTGAGCATCGTCTTCAAATAAATATTCCCATGGATATAATTTGAAAAGATCTGTAATAACGTGACCATCAGTGTCTATGAGCTGTCCTTTTTCGTCGAAACCGAGTTCGTGCGTATGCAAAAATTTGCTTTTGAGCCCAGCCAATAGAGCGCAGGACATGAGATATTTTGTTGTGTCTTCGTCTTCTTCGGCGTCTCTGACGCTGGTAAAGTGGATTGTTTTTTGCCCAACATTCATGGCGCAGAAGGCTCTGAGCAAGTCATCGTGGATAGTATTGAACTGATCGCTATCTCGTTCAATCAGTTCTTGAGCGCGCAAATCTTCCAGCCATACCAGCTGAAAAATAGAAGCTTCGTAGAGTGATATGGCGGTGTCGAAATTCATCTCCAGTAATTTCAATTTACAGTCGCTATAAGAGAAATCGAAACGTCCATAAATAGAGTGGTCGCGGCGTTGCCACGACTGCCGAATCGGTTCTCTAAAATTGGTCGGAATTTGCAACTGATCGAACAGTTTTTCCGAATCGGCACCACTGCAGACTTCTTCTACAGCCAGAAGAGCCAAGGCCGTTAATTCTTGGGTGGCCGGCTCGATAATGTCTTCGATTTCGGCAGCGCTGAAAATTGCACAAAATGGTTCGGGCAATGCTTCAACCCAGTAAGGTGGATCGTCGAAAAGTGCGGCCATATAGCCAAGTTCGGTTGCTCGTTGCCTCCAGTCAGGGCGTGCAGGCACTGTTTTGAATCTCACAAAAGCTCCTTTTATTTAGGTGAGCGAAATGACGGCTCATTCAGGCAGGATTCGAGTTTTCCGGTGCCAAATTGGTTTTTTGCTCTCTTTGCTCGTGGTCAAATAAAGCAAATTCAAGCATGGTAATGGCAGTGGTGCGGTGCACGCTGAGGGGAAAGAGATCTTCGACGACGCAAGACATTATAAGCTTGTGCATCATGCCTCCCATCATCTCCGCCAGCGCTACCGGATCGTAGACGCGAATGGCACCTGTATCCATCAAGGGCTGCAAAAGTGTTGCCGAGCGTTCAGCCAGCTCTTTGCGCACTTCTTTGCCCTTGCCGGCCTTTTCGAAGGTCTCCATGCGCGACAGTGACAGCACGGGCATTTCGTCACGAGCAATGCTCACAACCGAGTCTATATAGTTAGCCAGGCCATTGGCATCGGCGATCAGCGGCACGCACTCATCAATAAGCTTGGTGCAGCGTTTGAAAAAATCTTCCGACATGGCATTAGAAAGCGCTTCTTTCGAGCTGAAATAGAGATATAGCGTTCCTGCCGCCACCCCAGCTTCGCCGGCGATGTCTGACATTTTCGCCAGTTTGTAGCCGTCGCGGGTAAAAACCTTGCGTGCGGCGCTCATGATCGCTAATTTTTTCTGTGGGTCAAGAGCGCGGGCCATTTTTTCTCCTGAGCTTTTCAAGCTTTTCAGCTAACAGCATAACGCTTTGCGCGCATTTTCTGAGCCTGTGGGAACTTCAGAGAAAGGCCAGACGTCTTGATTTTAACGGTTTAGTAAACGCACTGCTAATGGTGGGTAAGGCTTTCGGGTATTTGTGGCCTTTTAATTTGGGAAGCTTAAATAATGAATGAATTCATTCAGTTAAGTGCTAAGATTATAGAAGCGAGATAAACCGCCGGGAAACAATCAGGATTTGACCAGGATGGACAAAATGTTCAAAACAATCGAAGGCCACCGCGACCACACTGAACAAAACGTCGTAATAGAGGCTCAACCTCAACTGAAGCTGGTCAGCCCTCGTTTGCCGAGGCCTACCAGAAAGAAAACTCTGCTTTTAGCCGGCACAATTATTGTGGCCGCTGCCTCCACCATGGCTTACATGCATTTTTCTATAGCGACCCCTGTGAGCAAGCCTGTGGCCGCAGCCGCACCGCCCGTAGTGACGGTGACCACCCAGCTTGCAGCTTTCGGTAAAGTCGATTCGACATTGCTTGTCACCGGTTCGGTTTCTGCAATTGACCCACTCACCATTAGTTCGCAGGCCACGGGTTTGACCATTGTGCAAGTGTTGGCCGAAGAAGGCGACTATGTGCAGAAGGGTCAGGTTTTATGCATACTTGATTCGTCAGTTTTGCAGGCACAATTAAAAGGTATGGAAGCGCGCATGGTAGGCTCACGCGCCAGCGCGCTGAAAGCCGAACAGCCTAACCGTGTAGAAGATATCGCCGGCTTGCAAGCCGCTCACCAACAGGCAATGGCCGACGTCCAACAGCGTCAAGCTATGGTGACGCAGAGCGAAGCCGCACTTTCAAATGCCCGCAATAACGCCAAGCGTTACCGTGATCTCTTAAAGGAAGGGGCTGTCTCTCAGCAGGAAGCCGACAACCATGCCACTGATGAAATAACAGCTTCCACTAATTTGCAAGCTGCCAGAGAACAGCTCTCGGCAATGCGCTTTGCTGCTGAACAGAGCAATAAGAAAATGCAGATGGCTCAGAGCGGTGGACGCAGAGAAGACATCATCGTCTCCCGTGCCAGCGCTGACGAAACGTCGGCCGCAGTGCAACAACTGCGCGCTCAAATTAGCCAGACAATTATCCACGCACCAGATGAAGGTTTGGTTACTAAACGCTTTGCGCACATTGGCGACGTTGCCTCTAATGGCGAATCGTTGTTTGAGATGATCCGAAAAGGCGAGCTCGAGCTGCGGGCGCAAGTTACTCAAAGCGATCTCAGTCGTCTTAAACCCGGTGTCACTGCTGCGTTATCTGATTCAGTGCGCTCAGTAAAAGGAAACGTATTCCAGATTTCACCCACTGTAGACAGTGCTACTCGCCTTGGTACGGTCCGCATTGCCATTCCTAAAGATTCAGGTTTTAGACCAGGCATGTTCGTACAGGGGTCAGTAAAAACCGGTCAGGCAGACGCTCTGCTGGTGGCCAATAGCGCCGTGCTTGCCGATGGCGGCGAAAGCTATGTTTTTCTCTATCAAGGCGGAAAAGCGAAAAAGCAAATCGTTACCGTGGGCAATCGCAACCGCGAAAATGCTGAAATTAAAAGTGGTATCACCGCAGGTGACAATATCATCGTCGCCGGCGCCGGTTTTCTCGAAGACAACGATGCTGTTGCCCTTGCCGACGTGCAGCAATAGTAAAGGACAGCACAGCCATGAACTGGAATATCTCAGCCTGGTCAATTAAGCAACCGATACCTTCGATTTTGCTGTTCATCATTTTGAGCATTGTAGGCGTCATGTCTTATCTGAGCCTGGGCATCGACGAGAATCCAAACATCGATATGCCTACGGTAACTGTCTCAGTGACCGAGTCTGGTGCCGCTCCCGCCGAACTTGAAACTCAAGTAACCAGGCGGGTTGAAGACGCCATTGCCGGCATCGGTAATATCAAACACATTTCTTCCACCATTAACGAAGGCACGTCGCAAACCACAATCGAGTTCGAATTAGGTACCAGTGTCGACCGCGCCGTTAATGACGTGCGTGACGCCATTACCCGCATCCGCACGCAGCTTCCACTCACCATTGATGAGCCGCAAATCAAAAGACTTGATTTTTCTGGCGCACCTTTTGCTACTTATACCGTCTCTTCCGACAAGCGTTCGCTCAATGATTTAAGCTGGTTAATTGACGATCAAATTTCTCGTGTATTGCTCGCGGTACCTGGTGTTGGTCAGGTGCAAAGATCCGGCGGCGTCGACAGGCAAATACGCATCGATTTAGACCCGACCAAGCTAGAGGCTCTAGGTGTCACAGCCGATACCGTCAATGCTCAAATTCGCTTGATGAACCTCAACTTGCCTGGTGGCCGTGGGTATGTGGGCGTGCAGGAACAATCGATTCGCACCCTCGGTAGCATGAAATCTATTGATGATTTGAAAAACATGCGCATTTATTTGCTTAACGGTAACTGGTCCACGCTTTCTAACCTGGGCACAGTCAGCGACGGAGTGGCCGAATCAAGACAGTCGGCCATGCTCAACGGCAAAGACGTTGTGGCATTCTCCATCGTGCGCTCCACCGGCAGCAGCCTGGCCACCGCCGGCCACGGTGTTGATAAAGCCATTGCTGCTCTAGAGAAAACATTGCCGGTCGATATTCACATCACAAAAATTCGCTCTACTCTCGGCTATACCATGGACTCTTACCATGCCACCGTAGATTCTCTTGTGATTGGCGCTTTGCTCGCCGTTGTCGTAATTTGGCTGTTCTTGAAAGATTGGCGCGCTGCGGGCATTTCGGCTGTGGCTATGCCATTGTCGATGTTGCCCACTTTTGCTGTGATGAAGATGCTCGGCTTCACCCTGAACAATATGTCTTTGCTTGGCCTTGCTCTCGTTATCGGTATTCTGGTTGACGATGCCATCGTAGAAATTGAAAACATCGTGCGTCACATTCGCATGGGCAAATCTCCCTATCAAGCCGCTTTAGAGGCTGCCGACGAGATCGGCCTGGCTGTAATGGCCACTACCATGAGTATTATCGTGGTATTTCTGCCAGTGGCATTTATGGGTGGAATTCCCGGACAGTTTTTCAAGCAGTTTGGTGTCACAGTTGCCGTAGCCGTATTTTTCTCGCTGGTAGTGGCAAGACTGCTCACACCGATGATGGCGGCCTTCTGGCTTAATGCTCCAGCTGATGAAGATGAAGGCGGCAAGCTAGTTGCCATCTACGAACGCATGTTGCGCTGGGCTCTCGTTAACCGCGGTAAAACCGTAATTTGTGCTTTGATTTTCTTTGTCATCAGTATGGCAATGATGACTTCTCTGCCTACGTCGCTTGTGCCAGCCGCGGACCGTGGCGAGACTTTGCTCAGTGTCACTCTGCCGCCTGGCGCGCAGCTCAGCGGCACCAATCAGGTCAGCCGTGAACTGACCGACATTTTGCTCAAGCATAATGAAGTAGATCAGGTATTCGCCTCAATTGGTACACCGTCCAGTGGCCGCGCCGGAGCTTCCGGTGCAGCAGGCGAAGTTAATAAATCAAGTCTGTATGTGATGCTTAAGCCACGGGACAAGCGCAAAATTTCGCAGCAGCAATTTGAAGATCTGGTGCGCCCCGAGCTTGTTAAAGTGCCGGGAGTGCGAGCTACATTTTCTGCCACCATGGGTTTGGGTGGCAAGGTACAGATTACACTGGTCGGTAGCGACCAGGCGGCGCTCAAATCTACTGCCGATAAGCTAACATCACAAATGCGTTCGGTGCCTGGATTATTTGATGTATCGTCATCGGCGGCTTTGCGCCGTCCTGAAATTCAGGTGACACCAGATACGGCGGCAGCTGCCGACCAGGGTGTTTCGGTGCAGCAAATTGCCCGTACCGCCACAATGGCCACAGTAGGTGACAACAGTGCCAACCTGGCTAAGTTTGATTTGCCCGACCGGCAAATTGGCATATTGGTGCAAATCGACCCACGATATCGCAAAGATCTCGAATCAATCGGCAATTTGAGAGTGATGGCGCAGAACAGGTCTATTCCTCTCAGGCAGGTAGCAAAAGTCGAATTTGGCAGTGGCGCTGCTGAAATCAGCCGCTACGATCGCAGCCGCAAAGTCACCATTACCGCCAGTCTGGCCCATGGCGGCACCCTTGGTCAGGCTCTGGCTGAAGTGCATAAATTGCCGGTCTTCAAAAGCATGCCCGATTCTGTTCACGAGATGGCCAGCGGTGATGTGGAAATTCAAAGAGACATATTTAGCGGCTTCGGTATGGCCATTGTCACTGCGGTGATTTTGATTTTCGCTGTGTTGGTTTTGCTCTTCAATGACTTCTTGCAACCTCTCACCATTATGATGTCGCTGCCAATGGCAGTGGGCGGTGCGGCTCTAGGCTTGATGGCTTCTCACCAGCCGATCGGTCTTTATGCACTGATTGGTATCGTCATGCTCATGGGTCTGGTAACTAAGAACGCTATTCTTTTAGTGGAATATTGTCTGGTGAGCATGAAACAAGGCTTAGATCGCAACGCCGCATTGATCAAAGCCGGTGAGGCCAGATTGCGACCGATTCTCATGACTACAGTTGCCATGGTGGCGGGGATGGTGCCAATTGCTCTCGGCCTCGGTGCCGGATCGGAAGTACGTGCTTCTATGGCAGCGGCAGTAATTGGTGGTTTAATCACATCGACGCTCTTGACTCTAGTGGTGGTACCGGTAGTGTTCACCTACATCGATGATTTTGAGCACCGTTTCATAAAGAGCAAGAAGCCCAGCCGGCGCGCAGTTTACGAAGAGGCCGAAAAGACCGACGCTCTGGTGTAATTACGTACTCACGACTATTTCACGCCCGATCTTTTACTCTATCTGCTACAAAGAGCAAAAGTGCTCAAGCTCGACAGGAGTGGCGATGGTAACTGCATACGGCGTGGCGAAAGTGCCGAAAAAAGGTAATGCTGTGGCGACAAAAGCCGTGGCAAAACCAGAGGCATTAAGTAAGCCGAAAAACATCTGTGCCGTAGATATTGATAAGAGATTAGGGCAAACTCTGCATTTTGTTCGCCCTAAAGATCCGGCTGCTGAACGCAGTATGCAACGGCTCTTTCTGGCGCAAAAGAAACAGGCTTCTACCGTCATCTGGTCGTCAGTGGCATTCATACTGACACTGCGTCTGGTTTTTTTTATCGATACTCTGGCAATGATAGGCATCATCGGCGCCTTCGCCGTCTTTGGTTGGCATAAATACAGGCAGTTTTGCAAATGCCCTAATTGCACAGTGTCGCTCGTGCCCGGCAACAACACCTGGCGCACACCGCGCGCTGGTTTTGCCTCAGCCGCTTGTCCGCGCTGCGATACACCACTGGCCATTTCAGAAAGCGATAAACGCAAAAGAATTTAGTGCACGCCCATCTGATAAGAGGGCTTGTCTAGTTGAGCCGTATGGTCAAAAGTGTAATCAACTGATTGCGGTTGCGTGCAACCTTTTGGCAGAGGTGCAAATGGTGCCGCTCTTAAAACCGCGTGACGAGCTGCTTTGTCGGCGCTGGCTGAGCCTGATGATTTGGTAATCAGTAAATTGCCCACCGCCCCATTGGGCGTGACAAGAAAGCTCACTCCTACTGTTTTGTTTTCCTGTCTGGCCGGCGGAACCCATCCGGCTTTAATTCTGCGGCTGACTTCGGCCATGTATGGCTTCATGTCGATTTTGTCGGTATGATCAGATTCGCTGCGCATGCGCTTAGAAACGTACTGGTCTGGAACCTTTGGCGCGCCTGGTTTTTCGCTTTCAAGTTCTGGTGAATACTCTTCAGGTGTGGGGGCGTGATCGTTTTTGCCCGTTTCAATGATGCGTTTGCGGTGTGCTTTCACGCGGGCGCGGTGGCGCTCCTGGGCTTCTAAACGCGACTGTGACGCTTGCGCCGGGTCAACTTCTTTAAGGGTCTGCCCGGTGCGCGGATCGACTTGAGCCCCGGCTGAGTTCACCAGTAAAATATTGGCGCCGCTTACCAGCAAAAGGCTCGTCGTCGTGGCAATTAAAATTTTAGACCCATCTATCACCAGCACAGCACACTCCTGTTTCAGCTCAGCCATTCTATGACCATCTGCCATTATAATAAACTTTGCCGAAGAGGACAGAAACAGTGAAAACCAATGCTGTAAGAATGCTCGATAATCTTGGTATAAGTTACGAGCTACGTGAATACGAAGTAGATCCCGACGATCTGACTGCCGAAACTGTGGCCGCTAAAATCGGATTTCCTACTGAGCAGGTGTTCAAGACCCTGGTAGCTCGCGGTGATCGCAATGGCGTTTGTCTGGCGGTAGTGGCCGGCAATGCCCAGTTAGATTTAAAAGCACTGGCGAAACTTAGTGGCGATCGCAAAAGCGAAGTGGTGGCACTGAAAGAAGTACAACCGCTCACCGGGTACATTCGCGGTGGTGTTACCGCCCTTGCTTGTAAAAAAGAGTATCCGGTCTATGTAGACGAAAATATTTATCTGTTTGATCAGGTTTCAATTTCGGCTGGCATGCGCGGCACGCAAATTTTGGTGGCCCCGGACGATTATATTAAGGCGACTAAAGCTGTCGTTGGCGTGATTGCCGGGTAAGTGTTCGAAAATACTATAAGTGTTCGAAAATACTATTTTAGTTGCAGACCGCGATATTGCAGTTCTAGAACATTAGTGCGGCTGGGAGCAACGCGGGGCATGGCGAAAAATGATGTGAGTTGCTTCTGTGTCGCTTTGAACTCAGGAGGATTAGCTTGCTCGAAGATACTATTAAGTTGAAGTTCGAACTGTTTGCTGTCGATATCGAGAGTAAGCAAGTCGGCCATAACATGGGCTTCGGCGGTGATAGGAGACTGATTTTGCATATTTACCTCAAAGTGGTCTGACAATATATAGCCGTTCTGTTTTATTTCTGGACAAAAAAGTTGCCATATCTATCAACTGACGATGCCCCTAAATTGCCACAAAAAAGCCCACAAATTGGCCGTCTTCAATGGTTACAATGGTAGGGTCAGGGTAAAATAAATGCAGACGCATGAGGATTTAACGTGGCTGACATCATCAACAAAACGGAAAAAGTCGCAGAGGCAACAGCTGCCACTCCATTACAGGCAGAGTCAGTCGACGCGCGCAAAGCCAGTGGCAAGATTGGCAACACCGCGGGCAAAGTGCCTGAGGCATTCAGTGGCGGTGGTAATGACGTTCAGATTGTTAATGTCAGCGAACAGATTGCTACCATTACCGAACACTATAGAAAACAACTAAATCCTGAGCAGCTTGCCAGAGCCGAAAAAGCGGCTGATGTTTATCGCTATATTCAAGGTCCTGGCAAAGACGGCAAATTTCCAGCAGTGTCAGACTATGTGAAATCGCAGCAGCCTATTCCTATGGAAAAGCAGGCTGACGTCAAACGCTGGATTATCGAAGCGGCCAAAATCGACGAGCGCAATGGCGTCATTGTTAAACCCGGAGATTCCTACTGGTCGGTGGCCCACGGTGTAATTTCGAAACGCGAAGGTCGTGAAGCCCAGGGCGGAGAAGTTAAAGCCATGGTTAGAGAAATGGCCGCATTCAATGGTAAGACCGAAGAAGAAGCAGGCACGTTGCGTGTAGGCGAAGCGATCAAACTGCCGCCGCCCAAGCGTAAAACCGTCTAATACTCAGGTTCGAAACATTTTCAATGGCTCGGCTTAAGTGCCGGAGCCCTGATCGTATGTTTCAATGCCAGTCAGCGATTGTGCTTGTGCTTTCAATTCTACAGGCAATGTCTTAGCACCCGCTGAAGCATGATCAGCGCCGCTGGCAGAAGCTGTATGAGCAGGAGCAGCGTGAGCCACGTGAGGATGCGCTGCAGGAGCTGCGTGGGCACTATGACCGACGTGACCGCCATGAGGGTTCTGACTGATGGAAGAAGGGCTGTGATGCCCGGCGGCTGAACCATGGGCGGTGCCGTCGTGGCTGCTGGCTAGATTACTGCCGCCGCCATGTTCAGCGCCCGACATGCTCAAATGTTGTCCTGGATGTATTAGATCTGGGTTCTGGCCGACAACGTCGGCATTATTATGAAATAGCTCTTTCCAGTGTTCGCCGCCGCCGAGATTGTCTTTGGCAATATTCCAGAGATTGTCTCCCGATTTAACCGTGTAGTCAGCGGCTGAAGCGAGGTGGTCGGCACCGCCTGGTAGTTGCAGTTCAGTGCCCGGCATGATCAAACTCGGATTTTGACCGATTATGCCTTCATTCAATTTATAGAGTTCGCCCCACTTGGCACTGTCGCCCAGTTGTTTGCCGGCGATGTCCCAGAGATTGTCGCCTTCCTTGACGGTATAAGTGGCATTTTCGGCAGGGGCTTCGGAGCCAACCGCTTGAGAGCCGTTGGTGGCCACTGGGCTTGAATCTGATGCTGTACCGTTAACGGTTGACGAATCAGCCGCGGCAGTGTTGCCGCCATCAAAGCCTGACGGGCGCCCAAAATCTTGGCCGCCACTGACAGAGTTGAGATTTAGATTAGTGGCAGGCATTTGCCCTGACATTTGTGCCGGTCCAACAGTTGAACCAAAACTACTGCCATTAGGGTCAGCGGCTAGAAGGTCATTTTCGCCGAACGATTTACCCGGCGCAAAGTTCAATTGCTGGCTACCTTGCTCAAACATTGGTTTGCCGAAACTATTACCTTCGCCACCGACATTAAGATCGCGGGCGTTGGCGAAGCTGCTTTCAAGCGAATCACCAGATACTTCAAGTGGTTCTGACGAATTGAACGATAGGGCGTTATTGCTGCGCACTGCATCGAATTCTGCACCGTCGCCTAAAGTAGATAAGAGGCTATCGTCGCCACCATCAGGCATCAAATCAAGGTCCAGGCCCAGATGCTCGCCGATGCCTTCCATTAATCCGTTCAGGTCGTCACTAAGGCCGTCAACCATGCCCAGCATGTCGGGACCGCCGAAGAAGCTGCCCAAGAATTCAAAGAAAGAAGAAGCCAGGCCGATACCGCCTGGCATTTTCATAATCATGTTTATGAGCGGCGACATTTGTTCGGCGCCCGGCATCATGGGCATGCCGAGCCCGGCTTCCAAACCAGGCGGAGGGGCAATGGCTGTAGCTTCCAAACCAGTGGGCGTAGACATGCTTGGCAGGAATGACTCTGCGCCTTGGGGCTTGAAGAAGTTGCCGGCGGCGGAAATGTCTTTGGGAATACTAAGTTGCGCCTGGATATCGGGCCGTACTGCGGTCACCGACTCCGTAAATTGCGGAGCCTCAGGGATACCGTCTAACGGTAGGGCTTTGTCTATTGGCATTTAGTAGTAAGGGAGCGGAGGAATTTGCCATTATTGCGGCCAAGCTCGGCGATTGTCAAGTGAAACTGTCGGCCAGCTAACAGAAGCTCGCGAATATGACCATATGGCGGTTTGCGGTGGGGAAGATACGAGTTAAAAGTACTTGTCAAGATAGGCTCTAAAGCAGATACTAACTCTCGTGAACAACATATTAGTTCTCTTGGCGGAGGACTATCTGATTGAAACCTGGAGGGCAATCGATCAGTAAACACCATTGGCGATGGCAACAATTGTTTTGACCACAATTGTTAAAAGGCGGGGTAATAAATGCGAGGCAGGAGATTATCTATCTCTGTCGGATGCTCTCACAGAGAGAATTCGGCAGGCACTGGAAGAACGACTGATTTATTGTTCGACTATTCGGAGAAGATATTGGCCAATGGCTATCGAGCTTATCTGCGTGGAGATAAGTTGGAAGGTCGCGTCGATCACTTCATGGAGCAAACGAAGTGTCGAAAAGTAATTCAGACGCGCAGCAGTCGCCCGATGGCGGTTTCACGTCTTCGCAGTATGGAAGGCCGATTTGCGTGGGTCCTGAGCCTGCGTGAAAACGTCACTCACTACTTGCTGCGCGCTTGTAGAATCACTCACTACAATCGCTTGCGAGACCATCGGATTCACTTGAACAGACCACAAAGCTGACCTGACAGCTTGATTTGGTTCACCCCATTGAACGGCAGAGCGCAAGCTTTGCCGTTCAAGTCGCATTAGGTCGGACCGAACACGAGCAGCAGGCTAATTGCACCGCGTCGCTTACGAAGGGTGATGCTCGCGCTCGGCTTTTTTCTTGCGTGATGCGGCAAGATTGAGAAATTCAACAAAGACAGAAAATGCCATAGCCCCATAAATATAGCCTTTGGCTATGTGGTGGCCAAAGCCGTCTCCGACCAGCACGACACCAATTAGCAATAGAAAACTCAATGCCAGCATTTTTACTGTTGGATGTTTTAAAATGAAATCGCTGACAGAAGTTGAAAATATCATCATGGCAATTACTGAGATAATGACAGCAGTAACCATTATCCACAGTTGATCTACCATACCAACTGCAGTTATGACTGAGTCTAGTGAGAACACTATGTCTAGTAACGCTATTTGAATCAGCGTGCCGATGAATGTTGAATTTGTCTTTGTGAAAAGTTCGTCACCCTCGCCTTCAATGCGCTCGTGAATCTCTCTCGTCGCTTTGGCAACCAAAAATAGGCCACCACCAATGAGCAGTAAATCGCGACCTGAAAATGGATGCTGAAACACTGCAAAGAGTGGATCCTTAAGGCTCATAACCCAAGAAAGTGAGAACAGAAGCGCGATTCGTGTCAACATGGCCAGAGCCAGGCCGAGCATTCTTGCCCTTTTGCGTTGATGCTCAGGCAGTTTTGATGCCAGAATCGAGATAAATATGATGTTGTCGATGCCGAGCACAATTTCCATGGCCGTAAGCGACACTAACGCGGCTGCAATTTCGGTGTCGACTAGTAGGACGTTCATGTGGCTCCAAAAATTTGTTGTCGCTCAGTCGCTAGCTGTTCTGTGAGATGTTCTCGAGATGTTTTGCTGAGTGTTTCGCTCATTGAGATTGTAAACGAATTAAAGACTCGACGATATTTCTGCTTGTAATGATGCTGAGTTTCCGACAGCGAAGCCGGGTGGGAAGTCGGAATATTCCCCTTGTGGGATACGCCTTTAAGGTTGTAGTATTTGCCAGCCAAAGAGCTTTGACATGCAGTGGATTGATACCGGCAAGGAGACTGAACCTGATAAAAAGCATCGGGTGAGCCTCGGAACGTCGGTGAAAACTCCAGAGGGAGTCCGGTGTAGGGTAATGCAAAACGAACACGGTCAAATCTTGCTCGACCCAGTCAAATCAGTGCCGGCGCGCGAAGCATGGCTTCACGAAAATCCCGAAAGATTAGACTCGGTGCTGCGCGGTATTGCTCAAGCGGAGCGAGGTCAGCTCGTCACACGTGACCTGGGTCTGGACGGCGATTGCGAGGAAGATTAGTTGCCCTTTCAGCTCCTGTACACTCACGAAGCAAACAGCCAGCTTGATAAACTAGGTAAAAACAAAAATCTGCAAAAGCGGAGCAAAGCCGTCGACAAGGCTTCGCGCTTGCTCGGGGAAGAACCTAATTACACGGGCCTGAATGCCCACAAATACAGCTCTCTGAAAGGCCCAGATGGCTGCGAAGTTTTTGAAGCCTATGCCGAAAACAAGACACCGGCTGCATACCGTATCTTCTGGTGCTATTACCCACCTAAAGAAAAAGGTGCAACGATGGGCAATATAACTATTCTGGCCATCACGACTCACCCGTAGGTTTCGAATGAGATGCTTTAGCGAAATTAAATTGAACAAGCA
>JADYXQ010000319.1 GCA_021772135.1 Candidatus Obscuribacter sp. | reverse complement strand
TTCGTCGCCGGCCTGACATTTTTCGGAGTCTACATTCCGCTGATGCCGGTCTTCACCCACAATCTCGGTGGCGACGCCAAACTCAATGGGCTGCTCATTGCCGTATCTGAAATCGGTGCCGTAATTGCGTCGATATACCTTGCATATAAGAGCTCCAGCAACGCGCAGGCAGTGGTCAGCACCACCAAATTGCGTCGCACTGTGGCACTGGCCGGTCTGGCTTTCGCCATTCTGATTGCACTTTTCGCCGGCGCCCCGAACAAACTCGTGGCACTGGCACTGGTGGCACCAATCGGGTTTTGCATGACTCTGGTCACTATCGGAGCACACAGCCTCTTGCAGGCTGAAGTGGAAGATCGCCTGCGTGGCGTCGCTTCCACAGTTTTCTGGATGTATTGCTACTTCGGCATGCTCGCTCTGGGTGGACCGTTCCTCGGTTACCTGGTGGAGCAAATCGGCGTGGCTCACAGCTTTGAGCTGGCTGGCGCTGCTTGTCTCGCTTGTTCCGCTCTATTTCTCTTAACCAATAACCGCCAGCGCCCAGACGGTGCCGGCTTAAATTAGAGGTGTACTATGAAAAATGAAACAACTGTTACTCCTGGCACTGCCGGCGCCGTGGTCAGCAATGCCATTTCTCCCACGGCTACCCGCACGCGTCTCGACGTCTCCACGCCGAGCAACGACGACGCTGCCTTTCTCGCTTTCATGAACGCCAACTTGATCGGCCAGCCGCAGGCGAAGAAGATGCTTCTGCGTTTGCACCGCGCCGCCAAGAACAAGTTCCGTGACCGCACCCGGCCAATTTACAAGGTGTTGATGCCCGGCGTTTCGCACACCGGCAAAACCGAAACCGCCATTGTCCTGGCTCTCTACTACCACGACAATCCCGATGCCTTCATCCGCATCAACTGCGCCAACTACAAGAACAAGGGCGACATCACGCGCTTGCTCGGTGCCAGTGCCAGCTGGGTTGGTTACGAAAAGCCGCCCACTGACGAAGAACTGCTGGCCAACAAAGACAAGTTCGACCCATCGGCTCTGCTGTCGGCTCAGAACCTGTCGGCGGCGCGTAAGGGCTCAAAATGCCCCTACACCATCATCCTGCTCGACGAGTTCGAGAAGGCGGGGCCTGAGTTCGAGCAGTTCTTGCTCGCCATCTTCAGCGCCGCCAAGGAGCGCATGGGCAACAACCAGGAAGTGGATTTCAGCAACTGCATCTTCCTCATGCCCTGTAACCTGGGCATGGAAGAACTGACGCAGCGCGCCAACTCCATCGGTTTCGTCAAGCCCCAGGTCAATGCCGTGGAAGAACTGGGTGACATCGTCACCAAGCGCTATCCGCCGGAAGTGACCAATCGCTTCGATGAGGTCTGCATCTACGGCAAGCTCAGCGCCGACGACATCGCCGCGGTGCTCGACCTGGCCATAGAAAAAGTCGACCGCAACATCGCTAAGGCGTACGGCACTTCCACCTTCAAGCTGGTGGTCGAAACCGAGGCGCGCAAGCATCTGCTCAAGCTCTGCCTCAACAATCGCGGCGACGTGGCTGACCTCAAGCGTGTGGTGCCGCGCGAACTGACCGACCCGGTTTCAGTAGCGGTGGAAAAGCGCATCGTCGGCGCCGACGATCAGCTGCTCGTTAGCGTCGAGAACGGCGAACTTTGCTTCGACCGCATCGGCGACGGTGAGGTGATTGCTCTGGACGGTTCGCTGCTGCCCAAAGCCAAGAAGGACGAAGTGGAGCGCAACTCCGCGGCCATCGGCGCCTGCCTGGAAGCGAAGAAGCACATAGGTGCCGGCAACAATCGTTCCGCTCAGCTGGTGCTGGAAAACGCCCTGGAGCTGTTGGAGGAACATGCCGACGACATCACCAAGGTGTCGGTGCTGAACCTGCTCGGCCTGGCTTTCTACAAGAGCAAGGTGTTCGACACGGCAGCACAGTATTTCGCTCGGGCAATTTCTGTGCGACTGGAGATCGGTGAATCAGCATTGGCGTCGGACGTGAGCACGCTTTACGGCAACCGCGCCCTGGCGCTGAAGCACGACTTCAAGCGTGCTCAGGCCAAAGAGGTGATGGAGGAAGGCATGCGCGCCATTCGCATTCATCGCCACACCGAGTCGGCCGACGGCATCAGGTACTTCTGCGAAACCTACCTGGAGTTGGACTCGTCCAAAGGTCTGGAACTGGTGACGCTGGTGCTGAAGCTGAAAGAGCCCCGCAACTAACACCTGGGTTTGGTGCATAAACCCCGATAGGAGCGCTTCATTGCGCTCCTATCGTTTTTCTCCTGGTCTATTCATACATATAGTTGTCGAGGTGTTCTTACAAGCATTCACTGGAAAACAGTACCGGTTTACAGCAAAAAGAACGATGCTGTTTTAGATTAGCTACCTCAATTTACCTTAAACCCCGGGGCTGTAAATGCGAAAGACCGCGCGTGCCGGGAAGAATCCGCAAACAGACAAAGCCGCTATCCTCCTATCCTCCGACGAAAGGCGGGAATTCAGGCTATCGCCATCGCTTACACCCGGCACGAAACAAGATCAAGAACCAGCTAACAATTTGTCAAGAGCATCTTATACGGTTGACTTATCTTCGATCAATCAATTTCATGAGCACACCCAAGCACTAGAAACCCATCCTACCCAACCAGTAAACGCTTTTCCGTCAAGCAGGTGACTGCTGTTTGCACACTGGCGGCCGCCTGATCAGTGGCTTAAGCATCGCTGTCGGCTCTGTGAGCTAATGGCTAAAACGCTCTTTCCAATAGGAGACATACGTGAACCACTTCGAGTCTAAAGAGGCGATGGCGGGGTACTTTCGGGAGAATCCCGACTTGACCGATCTTCGGGTCGAAAACTGCCCTTTCCTGACGAGCTGGGCCGAGCTGCCGTGCATCTTGACCAAACTGTCGCTCTACAATTGCCCGGGCTTGACGAGCCTGCCCGTGCTGCCGTGCACCTTGACCGATCTGTGGGTCAACCACTGCCCTGGGCTGACGAGCCGCGCTCTGAAGGTAGGCCAGCTGACGATCAAGGCTGGGTAGTCAAGTAAGCAACGCGGAAAAACGAAACAGCAGGAGATCTAAACAGATCTTTTGCTATTTCGTTTTTCTTTGCCTATTCGCTCATATAGTATAAACGTCCTGAATTCGTGCTTCCACTGAAAATCGCTTGCCCAGTGATTTCCGGTCTTATTTCATATCTTCGAATTTATTTGCTGCCATTCGAATCAGAAAATCTTGAACTATTTGAAGCGACTCACTGTGTCGCATTCCAGGCAGGCTCTCTTAATATTTGCAAGCGCGTTAAATGTTAGCGTGGCTCCACTCGCTTTAAAATTGTGGTGTTTTGTAAATCCGATTTTTCTGTCCGACTTTTGTGCCGGTTCACCATGAGTTGGTTTTTTTGGCAATGAAGATGCTCTCAGGAAGCCAGAAGCTTCAAATGTTATCATCGCCTTCACTCTCCACCGATATTGCCAATGCTATTCAACAGCTTCTCTTATCTGCTTTTTCTGCCTGCAGTCTTTATTCTTTACTGGCTCTCACCGGTAAAATATCGCAAAGTTTTACTGCTTGTCGCCAGCTACTTTTTCTACATGAGCTGGAAGGCGGAATACGGGCTTTTGCTGCTGCTCTTGACCGTGGCCAATTATATTTTTGGTTTGCTTATTGCTCGCAGTCAGGCTGAAGAAAAATCAGGCAAAGCCAAAAACCTTTTAACAGCAGGACTGGTCTTCAACATTGGCTGTCTTTGCTTTTACAAATACGCCAATTTTCTTTTAGAAAGTCTTGCTTCATTTTTGCATTTGAGCGGCAAAGTAGTGCACAACGTCGCCCTTGAAAGCTGGTCTTCACCTGCTTTCAATATACTTCTGCCTCTGGGCATTTCATTTTTTACTTTCGAATTTATTCACTACATTGTTGATGTTCACCGAGGCAGCAAACCTTTAAAAAACTTTCTCGACTTTGCTCTGTTCGCTTCGTTTTTCCCATCGCAGATAGCGGGGCCGATTAAGCGTTTCCAAGATTTTCACAAGCAAATGATGGAAGCGCCTGCTTTCAAAAATTCGCAGTTCAGAGAAGGCATTTTTCTTATCTTGCAGGGTCTTTTTAAAAAGGTGGTGCTGGGGGATAACCTTGGTTTGATAGTCAATAAAGGCTTTGCCAACGTAGGGGCCATGAGCTTCTCCGATGCCTGGATTGCCGTTTGCTGCTTTTTCTTTCAAGTCTTTTTCGATTTTTCAGGCTACACCGATATTGGTCGCGGATCAGCTTTAATTCTCGGCTATAAAGTTCCTGAAAATTTCAACCTACCATATTTAGCCCACAGCCCAGCTGACTTCTGGCAGCGCTGGCACATTTCACTATCATCCTGGCTGAGAGATTATCTATACATTCCTCTGGGCGGTTCACGAGGGGGAGAATGGAAAGCGCAGCGCAATATTCTCATCACCATGGCCCTGGGAGGGCTCTGGCACGGAGCCTCCTGGCGTTTTATGCTCTGGGGCGCAATGCACGGCGTCGGTCTCGTTATTACTCGGGTCTGGGCGCAAATTTGCGCTAAAAATCCAACCCTTTCACGCTGGCGAGTGAGCCGTGTGTGGCACTGGAGCGGCGTCGTCTACACTATTCTGTTTCTTCTGCCCACTTTTGTGGTCTTTCGCTCAGCCAGTTTGCCGGAAGCAGGTCTTGTCTATCAGAGACTTTTCAATTTCGCCAGCCTCCACCAGCCCGGCGAGACTACCGCTGCTTATCTGGCTTCAACAGTGCTTTTAACTCTGCCCATTTATGGTTTGTACAGCTTCTTAAGACACAAAACTATCACTCTTGTTAAGAGCCGCACCGAACCACCCAGGCCACTGTCGGCGGTGCTTTCATTCTGGGACAAGTCTTTTGCCTTGCGCCTTCTCACTTGCGCTACTACTGCTCTGATCATCGCCGGATGCGCTCCTTCGCAGCTGGTACCCTTTATTTATTTCCAGTTTTAGGTTACTAAATGCCAGAAGCGCCAATTACTGAAAATATCAAAAGCGACACCAATGGCGGTGCACCAGCAACACCGGCTGCCAGGCAATCATGGCAGCGCACCACCATTGAATTTTTAGTGCTGGCACCACTGGCCGTGCTGGCTTTAGAAGGATTTTTCACTCTGCTGGGAGTGGGCGAACAGAACTTTATCAAACCAGATACCGAACTTGGTTCGGTGCACATTCCCGCAAAAGTTGTCACCTGGCGACTGGAGGGCTTTTCACGCGATACCATGTCTAAAAACGGCTGGCGCGATATTGAACGCACCGTGGCCAAACCGACGGGCACTTATCGCGTCGCATTACTCGGAGACTCGCAGACAGAGGCCCTACAGGTGCCCCTCGAAAAAGACTGGGCGCGCCTTGCCGAAGCGCAACTTAACGCTGAGCAGAAGAAATCTCCTGAAAGACATCCCGATGTAAGTAATATTGAAGTACTAAACTTTGGCGTGTCTGGCTATTCTACAGCGCAAGAATATTTGCAACTGCAAAAAACCGTGCTGGCCTATCAACCAGATTTAATTGTGGTGCTTTATTCGCGAGGCGATTCTGATGAAAACACGGTCGATCCGGCCAAGCGCTTAACCGCTGAACCCAGGCCGTTCTTCTACCTTGACGATCTTGACGGCAATAAACTCACTCTAGACCAGAGCGTTTTAATTGCCAATAAAGAAAAGCTGACGAGCAACGGGCTTTTAGAATTCTTGCGCGCTAATAGCCGCATATACGGAGTGTGGGACCAGACTAACTTCCAGCTCAATCTAACCGACAAGTTCTACTACAAAACTCGTCGGGCTCTGACTAATTTCATTGCCAAACTTTTCGCTTCTTACAGCCCAACGGTGGCTGCTCCGCAATATGCTCTGCAGGACAAACTTAAGGTAACTCAAGCACTTCTCAGTCAAATCAACGACACTGCACACAAAAACGGCGCTGATTTCTTATTGATAACTTTCCCTGATATAGGCGACGTCGATCCGATTTTCCGAGCGCAGCTTCCGGCTCTACACAAGCAAAGTGACGCAGAAAAATTCGACATCATTGAGCTGACTCAACCTTTCCGCGATTATAAGGGTAATCAGTCGCTCTTCTATCAAGTACACTTTGCTGAAGCAGGGCATAAAGTTGCCGCCCAATGCCTGGCCGATTATGTTATGACGATATTGCAGAAGCGATCGGAGAAATAAATGAGCGAAAAACCCGCCGCCCACTCTCCCAACCAAACAGAGATAGCGGATCTGGTTACGCACTATACATGCACACGTAATTGTTATGGCCGCAAAGGTAATGCCGGTGCCTGTTGTACTGTGGCCGATCGCGATTTTATCATCGGCCCGATTGTCGATACCAAAGAATTTCTCAAACGTTTAAACGAACGAGACGGACGCAAACGTACATACGCTGAAGTCTTCATCGAATTTTCCGAAGGCAGCAAATTATTCCCCGATAAAAGCACCTGGCAAAATCGCGATTATTATCCCGCCTTACGCGTGGAGATGGACGCCGAGGCCGTGCATCCATGCCGCTTTCTATCAGAAGCGCGCGAATGCACTGTTTATGCCATCCGTCCGGGAATATGCCGCACGTATCAGTGTGACCATTTGAAGGCCACGCTCAATAATTTGTGAGTCTCATAATAAGTTAGGCGGCTTTTTTCTTGCCGTTGCCGTTAACCATGTCACCAAAGAATTGTTCGTCCATTCTTTGAGCGGCAGACTGCGAGATATTGCTGGCATAAATATCCTGCTGGTCGAAAGCTAAAACACCACCAGCTGCGCTGCCTGCTCTCTTTCTTTCTTCGTTCTCAAGGCTGGCATCAGGCTGCTTGTTTGTGCCTTTGATGGCGAAATAAGCATCGGTAAAGCTCAATTGGCCTTTCTCGCCGTCTTTTTCGGCTTTGTGAGCTAAGTCTCCGCCAACAACGGTGTTGTATTGATTTAAGCCCAAATCAAAGGTAGCGGTGTTCATCACATCGCTCATAAAGTTGTAGTGCGCCTTCTCAGAGTTACCGTCGAAGTTGTTTGCGCCCTGGTCGCCAGTCTGATGTTTGGCTTCGTGTGTGTTATCTCGAATCATTCAGGAACCTTCTCAAGGCGTGGGGCCATGGAGACACTTACTAATAGGACTCTTTAATTAGACCACGGCAAAAGTGATTGTCAAGCATATTTTATCTATATAACGCGCTTTTTAGGCAATTTCATTGGAACTGCCAGCCCTGCTTTTGCTAGGGTAAAAGTCACCATTTCTCTCCTTATATAAGAACCAAAACAAACAAAAGCCTTCGTTAACCTATCTACTTCCACGTTCACGCCTTCGCAGCCGCTCTTTACCGAGTTGCCCGCCTGAGCCCTGAGAACACTTTCGGAAGTAGACAGAGATAAATCTCCATTTTTCTCTGTGTTGGTTTGGCCCGAAGATTTTGTTTGCCCGGCATAAGGACTCTGTCAAAACTTAAGGACTTTACTATGAACATCGCATCTCAAACTGCGGCAGTCTATCTTGTCATAGGCTTGCTGCTATCCGCTTTCGCCTGTTTCTGCGTCGCTCTGATTCACCTCAACCGCATCCGCACCCAGGGCAAAACCGCACTCTTCAAATCGATGAGCTGGAGCGGCAGTGGCTTCATGCTTTTCAGCTCTTGCGGCCTGATTGCTGAAATGACGGCTTTCGGTCACATCTCGCTCGGCTACAACCTTGTGATTACATCGCTCATGGTCTTCGGCCTCTGGATGTTTATCAAAAGCAAACAACTGAACGCCAAGTAAGCGAGCAACTTACAAGACTACTACTTAGCAAAGATGGCTGATCTTGAAAGCGCAAGCTTTCATATCAGCCATCTTGCTCAGTTTTTGGCCATTTTTGACCTTTAAGGCACTGTAGAAACCTGTAAAGCGTGCGGTTTAACCACAAGCCCCAACTGATTGAGAGCAGCATAAGCCTCGTGCTCCACTGTGGTCACATGGTATGTGCGCGCCAACTGCAGGGCGGTGCGATATTCGATGATTGAACCGTTGATGTCGCCATAGTGCCGCATAGTCTTGGCCAGAATCAAATGAGCCCCCGCATCCTGCGGCTGATCTTTCAAATGTTCGTTAAGCAACTCAGCGCAGCGAACACTATTGCCACCGGCCAGATGACGCCTGGCTACAGCCAGACGATATTCGGCAGCCACAGCATAATCTTGAGCACTGGGAGCACCAAGTGGCGGACCGCTATAAACAACAGACATTTTCTTGATGTCAAAACAGTTCGCTGGTTCGGTGATGTTAAGAAGCGCTCCCGGAGCGAGCTGATAACATTCCACCGGTTGGGCCTGATCGTCAAAATAGCGACGCAGTGGCGCACCGAGTTGTTTCTGCACTTCTTTCAAGCGCAATCCTGATTGAGGAAATTGCACCAGCAAAGTTTTAGTAATTTGCGTGCCACTATCGGTGGGGCGATGTTGAGTGTTCTTAAAGCTGGCAATACCGGCTTGCAGTGCGATTACCGGCCCACCTAACTCTTTAGCGGTCCAGTGCATACTGCTCATGCCGAATGAAGAAACGCCTTTATTATCTGGTGCGCCTAAAATCATGCGCAGATATTTGGTTTCCATCAATTCAGGATGCATAGCCACATTGACCATCATTGGCAAAACAGCTTCACCGTGACCGCGCGGACTTTTTGTACGCGAATGATAACGACTAATAGATGCTTTAACCGGAGGCGCACTGCTGGCTGAAGCCACGCTAGCAGAGGCTGGAGTGGCAGCAGCATTAACAGCAGTATTTACAGGAGTATTTACAGGAGTATTTACAGGAGTAAGATTATTGACTGCCCCACCGGCGGTGGCATCAGCATGCGGCGCCGCAACCATAGCGGAAGATTTTGCACTTGGCACTACCGCTGCATTTTCGTCAAAGGGATCTGCGTCGATTTCCAATGGCCGGGCGGAGACATTGTAGGCACAGCAAACAGCCAGACTGAGTGCGGTCAAAGTACTCAGAGCAAGACTGCCCGCTTCTCTTGCGCTAGCGAGGGTCAGCAAGCCTGTTACAGCCTGGCTTAACGGATTCTCACAGGAACACCGATTTTGCATTAAAACCCTGCAAACTAGGGACTCTAAGCCGCAATTATATAACAAAAGCCCCCAGTACGAAGCCTTTTCAAGGGCTATTACTCTTGCCTTTTTCTTAAAAACCGAGAAGTCAAGAGGTGCGCCAGCTGTTTTAGTGACAAAGAACTGTAAGGGCAAGCTAAAACGGTTGTCATAAAGGCTTTTTGAATCAAGAACTACTTTCTTTGCCTATTACTTATGTATTAGACAGAAGTGTAACTCTCAATTTCTTATACAAACCAAAAACACGTCGCGCAACCAAATATTTCCCGCACCACACGATCTCCGCTCCAAACAACATGCTTTTGCTTGTTGGGGATTTTGTCTGCCGTCAGAATTTTTTCGAGCGCATCTCATTTTTTAACGCAGCCGAAGCTTTTCGAACTTCCGCTGAACAACTAAGGAGGTAACACCCTATGGCCTATATTTCAAACTCCAACTGCATCGTGGACGGACGCAACCTGTGCACCCCCAATGGCAAGATTGCAGCCCTGCTGATTGACATGGACGGCACCACCGTCGTTTGTCAGCCTTACTTTGACGAAGCCGCCGACGAGTTCGCGCCTTTCATGAGCTTCATCGGCGTGCCCAAGCAAATCGCCCATGACACTCTCAGCAAGGTCTACAGCGGCAGCATGCCCCATCGTGGTTTCGAACGCGAACGCTTCCCTGAAGCTTTGATCGAGACCTACGAGTTGCTTGCCAGCGCTCACACGCTCTCCGTTCCCCCCGAAGACATCGAACACGTTCGTTCGATTCTGAAGGGCATCGGCAGTGCACCGTATTTCCGCAAGCCGAAGCTGTTTCCGCATGCCATGGAAGTTCTCAACCGTGCCCACGATCGCTTCATGCTGATCTGCGTCACCGTGGGCGACTATGAAGTGCAGGAATACAAGATCCGCCAGGCGGGTCTCGACAAGCTCTTCGACTACCGCATCATCACGCTGCAAGAAGCCAAGGATGAGCTGGTCGCCGAAGCGATGCACGATCTCAACATCGACCCGGAATACTCGGCGTTCATCGGCAACTCCGTTCGCTCTGACGGTATCTGCCTGAACAAGACGAACCTGATCTACTTGCCGCTGGAATCTTCGCTGCCCAAGGCAACGGACAAGTTCCCGCAGGGCACGGGCTTCTCGCAGTTCAACGTCTTCAACTGGCGTGAAGCCGAACAACGCGCCATCAACCCTCTCCTGCGCAGACGGGATCAGGGCATGCGTGCGCTGGCCGGTCAGCCCAAGACTGGCAGTGATAAGTGCGGTGGTTGCAAGACTCGCCGCCCGGCCAAGACTGGCAGCACGACCAAGAGGTCCTAGTTCGTAAACCCGGCCCTCAGCTGAGAGTCGGGTTTTACTTTCACCGTCTCAAATTGCTGCAAAAAATTCGCTAGCAAGGACACAAAAATATGAAACAAATGCTCCAGATGTTTTTCATGCAGATGCAGCATCTCCACAAGATGTTCTTCTACTTTCTCGGTGCCGCCGTTCTCGTCTGCCTCCTGGGCATGGGAGTTTCGGCCATCGGTGGTCTGTTCCTCGCCCTGATCGCCATGGCTCTTGTTTCGGCAGGAACCCTGGCCGGCGGCGTTGGACTGACGATTTCGCTGCGCTCGCTCTTCGGCCTCATGCAGGTGGGAAGGCTCGTGCAGTACGCCTCATTC
>JADYXQ010000047.1 GCA_021772135.1 Candidatus Obscuribacter sp. | reverse complement strand
CCGGAAGATCATGGCGGATAAAACCTGCCCACTCTTCTCAGATCGCTACACTAAACTCTCAACCAAATCCGTCTCACTTCATGTTGGCACAGAGGGGATCGCCAAGCGAATTAGACATAGTTTGAGCCTCGACCCGGGATACAAAGAGTATCAGCCTTACACCGTGACAAATCCATACGGACGAGCTGGGGCACATTTACACAGCAAAGCTGGCACCACAACTGGTAACAGCTTTGCTTGCGATTTTAAACCGACATTAGATCGGTAAAGACTGGCGTAAAATGTCCCCCCGCTAATGTGTTAAACACTCCGGTTGCTGAGTATGTAAGCTTCACGTAAGAGACTGCCATGTCATTTATCGAAGACGCCCACAAAATTTCAATCGAGATCTCGTCAGATGAAAATAACTGTATCGGAAGACGCAGCTTGACACCATCAGGCAAATCTATAACACGATAAGAGGAGGCGTCTCGCTGCCATTCTGCTGCCGGGCACAGTAACAATTGGTAATCCGAAAAATTCAAGCATTGGTCAACAGTTTGCATCTGCCCAACATATTCTCTAATCGGTGATTCGTGTTGAGCCGGCCGAATTTGGTCACTCCAAAAAAGCTCACGAGATCCAGCGATAGATTCTCGAGTAAAGGCAACCTCATCTAAATAGCCAGACATATCAAATTGCAAATCAACAGAAATTCGCAAATGTTCAAAGCAGATTGAAAGTTCTAGACCAAAATTGCACTCACCCAGCGCCAGTGGGCACCAGGTGGATATACCATTGGCGAGAAAAAACCCCCTGCGATTTTTCCACTTCGGATGAAAAACACCATCGGCGAAATTATTGCATAAGTAACTTAGAGACCAAAAATGGCCATTACACAAAGTGGAATATGAGGACTGTTCCTCTACCAGAATAATGCTGCGGTCGATATCTTTATAGCTAACCACCGGCATGCAGAAAGGGTAACTCGTCATTGGAGCCACGAAAGCTTCTTTTTCACCGAAAGAAAGTTTTCTTTGCGATTGAAAAACGTCAGTCTGCTTTAGGCGGCCATTATACAAAGCAGTCTTTCCACACCAATTGAACACCTGCTTAACAGAAAAATTTCTCCAATTAATCTGCGGCCCGGTAAGAGCAGTTTCGACCAGTAGCCACTTATTCAGTATTTTTCCAACTTTCGACAGTAAATTGCCAACCAAATTCTGAAATCTATTCATAGTAATCATTAGTTTCCAAAAATTATCATCTGTTGTTGATTCGCACCGGAACCGGCACCAAAATGCCACCTCCGCCATTGTCGTCATCGTCTCAGTAGAACAACGAATCTCTAGAGGTCACCTGAAGGTGACGCTAAGGGCTAACTATGTTCGTTCGTAAAGAAAACTAAAATATAGACGGCTGCCTGCTAAATGTGCAAAATGGGAATACCCTGATATTTCGCACAGCACCATATAGAATGGCAACGAGCAAAATATCATTTGTCTTAGATCTATGATTATTAGGCATCTAGAAAGTCAAAACGCGCAGTCGCGGCTCATGCGAATTGATGACGATTATCCACTAGTTGCGATATGGTGATCTTACGGCATGCATGTTGGCGCAAACTAGCAGCCCCTGTTTATGAGATCTAAGGTGTCACTCATAGACGCGAAAGCGAGCAAAACAGCTTGTTTCAGGCCATACGCATCGCATATGGTCGGGTATCAAACAAATTCCTTCCATCAACCCGGCGACCAGAAAACTTCCAATATTGCTTCATTACGCACTAACTATCTTCCTCACCTGGTGAGGAGATAGCTTACTGATTGGCATACGCTGACGCCGCGTATCTATAGGCTTTGTTTGATGAAGAAGAGACCAACAGAATTAAACCAAAAACTGGAGAATTGCATGAAATCAGCACAACGTTCCAATGTCTCAGGCTCCAACCTCGGCACATCTAAATTTGCCGCCAAAGCAGCTCTTGTGCTTTTGCCAATCATTGGACTTTTTGCTCTCACCGCCGGTAATGCTAATGCTACACAGCCACCTGCACCCAAGCCTCAGCCCACAGTGCAGCCTCAGCCCGTCATTATCAATCCAAACACAGTTGTTAATCCTCAAACCACTGTTAAACCTCACACTGTTGTAGCTCCTCACACCGTAGTCAGCCCCCACACCGTAGTCAGCCCTTCTGCTACATCTACATCTACTTCCGGCGCTACGTCCATTTCTGGTTTAGAGTCCACCTCTGGAGCTGCCTCCATCATTCAATCTACTGTAGAAACCACCGTCGCCCCTACGGCCTCCACAGAAAGCGGTGCAGCAACTACAGCAGCGGGCGATGTCACCAGCGTCCTACGCACCGGTAACAACTCGTTCTTGTACTTGCCTAATGCTGCTACTCACCCCAACGTCAACATCGCTGCAGGCTCATACGTCTACTCGGGGCGCGTTTACGTGGTTTGTCCTACTGCCTCTTCACAGTGGCATGTGACTGCTTACGTGCTGGCTGCTGGTGCAAGTCATACAAGCGACAAGCTGCCTGCAGACTGCAACAATTTGATTGCCGGAGCGCAAGCAGTTGACGCCGTTGGTGGATTGCTTGAGCTTCTTCAGTATATGGACGTGCAATTGCGTCAAGTATATGTGCTCTCTGCTGCAGATCAAATGTTGCGTGTTATTGGTGCTCAGCCTGTTGATCTCAATCGCCTGCGCATCTTCCAACAGCAATCAAGCTCGCACCAATCTACCGGTGGTACTGGTCGCAGTCAACAAAGTGAGCTTCGCATCATCATTGAAGATGGTTCTGATGTTCCTGCATCTAACTAACACTGTTTTGAGCGTCTTGCCGTCTTGATTCCACAGAGGCTGTCTTAACGGCCTCTGTTCTTTTGCAAACATTCAATACATAGAGGTAAAAGTGCAAAAACTGACGACCAAATTTCTAGCGGCTGGTTTACTTCTTGCTTCCTTCTTTGTAAGTGGTAAGGCCCTGGCTGATGAAACTGCAGCACCTACATTAGAAGTGCGATACCCTAACGGTGGCTCTGTCACCTGCCCACTTCGTACAACGCGAACAAGCGTTCTTTTCATTTTCAATAGCTCCTCGCTCGATTCGGACCCTGGTGAAGCATGTAGAGCGCTTGTTACAGCCATGGAGAAGCAGCAAAACGTAAATGATTTGCGTACGCTGATTTTTCAGATGCGTGGTCGCACACAAGATGAATATCAACGAGCACTGGCCAACTTTCTCCTTGGAAAACTTGGTGTTTCATCATCTACCATTGCTCAAATTGAAGTCAGCCTGGCAGCTGACTTTTTTGAATGGACTGATGAGCAAGTGATTGAATATCTCAACGAGCAGTACGACCTTAATATGCGTCGTCTGCAACGCATCAATGAGATTCGCCGTCGCAATCCTGGCGCGCTCAGAGGCACTTAAAGTCTGCCTATCACTGAGTTCTGACTCAGCTAAATAGCTAATCAACCGCAGGGCGAAATAGAAATTAGATTCAAAAACTAATAACTATTTTCGCCTTGCTTTCTCAAAAGCTACCCGTTTTCTAGCAATTTTTGACCTTTAATCGATAAATCAAATGAGCAAATTTCTGCCAATATTGCTTACCGCACTAGCAACCAGTGGCTTTCTTTCGCTAATCAATGCTACATCGGCCCAGGCAGTGCCTGATGACGCTAGTATGCTTTCGCTACTGCAAAATGCCAGCAATCGACAAGAAAATTACTGTCGAGGGACAATCGCAGAGGGAAATTATGACAGCAGCAAAGCCACGCTGCTCTTAATTGATAAAGGAGCATTTTGTACTTATCTACTGCAAGTTGACGATGAAGGCTTTGCTCAAGCAGTTTTTTCTACCCCAAACTCTATTGGTCGAGTCGGCCATGAAACAAAAGCCGGTCACTATAAGGTTGGTCGACTGGTGCGCTATCCAACCTGGGTCAATCCGCTAAGCGGGGCAACTGTTAGACCCTATAATCAAACCACGGAAAATCCATTGGGTGTTGCTGCCATAACTCTCATACCGCTTGTTTCAAGTAGCTCAGCTGGCTCTGGTAGCTCTGGTGCTGAAATCAACATGGCCGTGCACGGTACAAATCATGAGGAGCTGGTCGGCAGGCGTCGAGTCAGTGGTGGCTGCATCAGGCACTTCAACTTTGCTATACGACTTATGCTCTTGGTGCTCTTACCGGAAGACCGAGTTGTAATTGTGGACAATCTTCAATCGCGAATAGCCCTGCCACCACAATTGCAAAATTCAAAATAGATATCTTTAAGCACGACAGACAACCTCTCACGAAAAAGAGAAATAAAATTATGGTTGAATCAACAGTTAAAGAGACGCAGCCTACGCACATTCTGGCGTTCGTGGATGCCCCTGATCCCGACAACTTCGTCCAGCTGATTGCGCTACACAAGCTCAATCCTGACGCCATTGTGCACGTCATTCTCACCGGCCGACCGGTGCGTTTCAACGCCGAGAAAACTCACGCCCTGTGGGAATGGGACGGCGAAAGCTCACGCATGGCTCAGGAAGCCTCGGCCATGCGCATCAAGAATTTTCTGCGCCACTTCGGCGTCAAGGTCACGCGCGTTTTCGATGGCGGCATCGCCCCTCGCACCCTGGTTCCGCACTGGATCCACTTCGGCGAATACTACAAGTTTTTCGACGTCGACCCGCTGGCCGCCATTCGGCACAGCGAGCTCGAACCACAAGAAGAGCTTGTGAAAATTCTGCTGGCTCTTCCTGAGGGCTCAGTTCCGGTGACTGTGGGCGGCCCCATGACCGGCCTTTACCAGATGATCGTGCGCTGCCCCGACATCGTCAGCCGCTTCAAAGAGCTGCATGCTATGTTCGCCACCTGGGGCAACGTCACGCTCATGCAATTCGACGACAAGCCTCGTGGTGCCGTGCAATTTAACGTTGCTTGCGACCCGCAAGGTGCACACGCTGTGCTGAAGGGCCTGACCTGCCCAATTTACTTGATGCCCACAGAAGTGACGCGGGTGCAAGAAATCGGCTTTATCAACGCTCAGAAATTGCGTGAGGCGCTGCCCGACAATGCCGGCACTCGCGCACTCTACAATCTCTACGCGCTCTGGTATGACGCTGCTGTCAAGCCCCGCCAGGACAAGAATCCGCAAGAACTGATTTTCATTCACGACGTAGTAGCCGCCATCAGCCTCAGTGGCGAATTGCGTCAAGCCATCTACAACGTCGTGCCTGTGGAAATCACGTCAGTTCCGCACCTGGCCAGCGAAGCCGCCGGTTGGGGCACTGTGCTGATGAAGCAAGTGGACACACCTACCAACATCTACGCCGCCACCGGCCTCACCACCGGCGGTGCCGCAAAATATCTGGAGACGCTGAAAAGCATCTTCGCCTAATACGAAAAGGGAGGCCGGCATTCGTTATCTTTGACTTAAATTGAGACGGAGATAGAGAGCAGCCTGACAAGCTCTCTTTATCTCCTGTTTGTAAGCCGACAAGCGATTTAGCCTTTTGTCGCGACAACAACTCGATCCCCCTTGCAACTTGGATGTTTTTCAGTGACCGGCAGAGCTAACGATTTT
>JADYXQ010000318.1 GCA_021772135.1 Candidatus Obscuribacter sp. | reverse complement strand
CCTTGGAAACTGTGCAACCAAAAGGAAAGCACCACTAGTAGTGCAGGGTCTATCTAGTGGTGCTTATGCTGGAAATGTCTTTTGTTAGACTTATTGAGCCTGCTGCTCGATATGCAGAAGTGTTTTAAGGTCTTCCAGCGTGACTTTGAGAATGAATAGATCTCCAAGCTTCGTTAGCGATTTCCATTCCGTCCCAATCGTTTCCATTTCCATCGCGACTGAATCCGGCCAGCGAGAATTTGCAGATGTAATTTCGAGTCTTGCCGGTGGTGTGAGCTTTTCTTTGGCCGTGCTAATTCTTTCGCCAATTGTTCTGGAGGTGCATGCTCTATCTTCTGCCAGGCTAACCAGTTTTTGAATGTAGGGCAAATTCCCATCAACTCCAAGGCGGTCGCGGGCGATTTTGATAGTTGCTTCTCTGAGATAGTCAGGACTGTTCTTTATAGTTCGCCCATCAAAGCCAGAGCTGAGCACTGCTGTCGGTGGCTCCGGCTGGCCATAGATTGCATAAGCAATCTCCTCCTCCATCCAGCTCGGTAAGCGTTCAATCTTCCAATCTTTCATGACCTGGAGGCATAAGAGAAACTTGGGGCGGTCTTCTATTTTCTTCGCAGAATATCCAGGCATTACTGGCTTTCCACCATATCGGCGCCGCTGGCAAAATTCCACAAGCAGTGGACGAATAACCCATTGCCTCCAGCCCAGATGCTCCAGGGCGCTTATCCCGCATTGGTTAGCCAAATCATGCATTCTATAGAGGTCCAGCAGGCCATCAAGATTGTCTGCTCGTTCGATAGCTTTTTGATTCTCTGGCTCGTGAATAGAGGAGCAGCTCTCACAGAGCAATGAGCCCATGGATTCAGGTAGCCAGCTTTGCAGCCCGCTTTTGAACTCTTCCAAAACCGTTTCATCCACGGCCTGCTCCGTCTGCTGCATTATGTGGTCACTCCAAAAACTCCGGCATACTCCGGTAAACCTCTTGATACCACCAATAGTATCAGCGTGGTGCCATCTTGCAAATGATATCTTTCAAAATTTTAGCCACGATTAGCCAGCTTTAGCCACGATTAGCCAACCAGAAAAAATGCCTGAGAGCAAGGCTGTATCCAATTATCTTCGAAATTTTAGCCATTTTAGCCACTTTTCTGAGGCCAGTAAGGAAATCACTAGTCAGCCTTACCTTGGTGTTCCTTTATCGCCCTCAAGAAACCTCGGCTAGATATTTGTCTGTAAGATGTCTGTATTTTTAAGAATTAATGCACTTACTACAGCTAAAAATCAGAAGAGCCGCTTCGATTAGAAACGGCTCCCTGTCTTAATTGGTGGGCGAGAGAGGACTTGAACCTCCACGTCTTGCGACACATGATCCTAAGTCAAGCGCGTCTGCCAATTTCGCCACTCGCCCACGAGCGTCTGCCGAGCAAACTGAGTTATCCAGGATACCATAAGGTTGAGGGCCATAGCCATCATGCAAGCCAGATGCTACTGCTTGCTTAACCATTGCCCTCTTTGCAAGCACTAGCAGTTATCATATTGCCTTGCCAGTCCAGAGGATGAAACAGATGAAAAGAATGAATGCCCGGGAAATGATGCTCGCCTATTGCGATGGCTGCGACAAGCGCCTCGGCGAAATTGGCCTGCCCTCGCCTGCTGACGCCGAACAAGCAGTCTATTCCACCAATGACCTCGACCTCTGCAACGAATGCTTGCCTGCGGTAGACCCAAAAGTCTGGGATATTCTGGCCAGATTATACAAACGTGTGGCTGATCTTGAAGCCGCCGCCGTCAAATAAAATCTGAAATAAATTCATCAGTCGAGGACCAACATTGAAGCGTTTAATCTGTACAGCATTGCTCACCCTTTTAGTAACCGGTTGCTCTGGCGGAACTGAAAAATCACTGGCCGTGAAAGGCGACCCTCTAGAGTGGTGCGCTGAACACGACCACTTGCCCATCTATCCGGCCGCTAAGGGCGATAAAATTCAAAAAGAGCCCGAGGTTTGCGCCATAATTGCCCCTGACGACTTAGCTACAGTCTCGATTTGGTATGAGCAAGCTTATGCCAAAGACGGTTGGAAAGTTTTTAAGGAGCGCGAAACGGCACAACCTCCAGACGCACCTGCCCAATTATATTTGGTCGAAAAAGGTGACGCACAAGTGACCATGGTGCTTGTTCAGTCACCGAGAGACAAATCAACCAGTGTTGCCTTCAGCCCGGCCACCGCTAAGATTTTGCACGACAGATTCGAGGCTGTGGGCGGCGGCAAAGCTGGCACGGCTAAATAGGTTCGCTTACCTAACTACTCTTGGCAGTGCTCTGGCCAGCTCCTGGTCTTGAGCAGGGCTAAGCACGCCAACCGGTAACACGAGACGTTCCAGCTTTTTAAACTTTTTCAAGCTGGCGAGACATGTGGAATCTAAGCCCGGACAATTTTTCAGCAGTAGGCTCTTCAGATTCTTGCAGGAGGCAATCTGCTCTATATCTTTTCCTTTCAATTTCACACGAGTGAGCGCCAGGTGTACCAAATTATTATTGCCTGCCAGTTGCGCAAACACTGCCGAAATCGAACCGGGGCAGTTTAAAGTGAGCCCAAATAAATTTGGCAATCTTTCGAGCTTGGCCAGACTACTGGCACCGCCGCCGGAGACTGTCAGGTTCAAGTCTTGTAATTTTTTTAGTTGATTTAGATAGGCGACATCATTGACGGTGAACGTGTTTACCATCAATGTTAATGATTGCAGTGAAGCTAATTTTGCTATGTAAGGCAGAGCAGTGGCGGCGCTAGTTTTGTCATCTAAAAAGTTGATGGCATGGAGGTCATCGCTCTTAAAATATCTGAGCAGTTGAGGATGATTGTTGACAAATTTATTTGCTTCCAGCCTTACCACGTGGCCTATCGGCACATTGCAATCGCCCTGGGCAGTCAGTGTCTCAGTCTTAACGCCATCTTTCCATACTGTGAGGTCACCGATAGAAAATCTGGGGAAAGAAAAACGCTTGATTTTTTGCCCACCAACAATAATTGTTTGGGAATATTCCGCTGGATTGCTTTCAAGAAAAGGCTTAACCGGGTAGTCTTCAGGGCGGTCGCCGTAGGTTTCTGAACTTACAACCGGCATTTTCGTAATTACTGGCTGCTCGATTTTTTGTGGTGTTGTGTTGGTACTTTCAGTCTCATTGGCGAAGTAAAACCAGGCAGGTATTGAACCCAAAGCTATGAGAACAATAGCAATAGCTGCAATTAGCGGTGCTCTATTTCTCTTTTCTTCGTTCTCGTCTTCCCGGACATCATCAGGGTCATCGTCTTCGCTGCGGTTTCGGCTGGCATGCACTAACTCTTTACCGTCTCTGACTCGCCTTAGATCGACAGCCAGTTCGCCGGCTGACTGGTAGCGTTGGCTCGGCACTTTTGCCAGACATTTTCCCAGCACCGCGTCCATCGAAACCGGAAAATCTTTTTTGCTCAAGCTGGCCAGCAGTGGCACTTGTTGCTCTTGGTGCATCATGGCAATTTCTACTGACGATTGACCTTCAAATGGCACATAGCCAGTCAGACATTCAAAGATAGCGCAGCCTACAGCGTAAACATCGGAACGCTCATCGACTTCATCACCGCGGCACTGTTCAGGGCTCATATAAAATGGACTGCCAAATATTTCTCCTACCGCTGTTAATCGCTGCGCGTTGTCTAAAGCCACGAGCTTAGCAATGCCGAAATCAAGAATTTTCACTACAGCAGCACCGCCTGTAGCGCCAGACTGGCATAGAAAAATATTGGCAGGTTTAATGTCGCGGTGCACTATGTTGTGATTGTGTGCGTAGGCCAATCCATCTAAGACTTGCAAGAAAATTTCGATAGTATGCTCAAGACTTTGCGGGCCTTCGGCGGCCAGCAAGTTTTCCAAGTTTCGTCCATGGAGATAATCCATAGAGTAGTAAAAAACTGATTGCTCGTGGGTTCCCAGGTCATAAACATTGACCAGGCTGGGATGGTTTAGTGTGGCCAGTGTTCTAGCCTCGGCCTGGAAGCGCACAAGGTTTTTTTCACTTACCATGGTCGGCAGTAAAATTTTCAAGGCATAGTTTTGCTGCATAGATAGGTGTTGCGCTAAATAGACGGTGCCCATGCCGCCTTCGCCAATGGTAGATTCAATTCTAAAAGTGCCGCCAATGACAGTGCCCGGTCCAATTGTTTTGGTTTTTGTCTGGGCCTTGTAATCTTTGGCCAGTGTTTGTCTGTGATTTGCTCGCTCAGCTGTGCCGCTGTGAGATTGTTCACTTTCAATATCGGTATCTTTAAATTTTGGTGCGAGGCACTGGCAGCGCAACTCTAGAAATAAATATGCGGTGAATGACCCGGCCTTCTGGTCTTTAGGGCTAGATTTGCCACAATTGAGACAGATTCGTTTATTGCTTTCAATGATTGTCGGTCTGCGTGATGATACCGATTTACCAGTGTCTTCGCAGCGACAATATTTTTCCTGGAAAAAATACGATGTGATAGAGCCGGCCGTAGCCGCTTTTGGTTTGCCGCAACTAGGGCAAAAGGCGTTCATTTAGTTTTGAGCATTGGCACTAGCGTACTCCAACTGAGGGATCGACCTCTTGAGCCCAACTCATGATTCCGCCGGTCAGGTGCCGTACGTTTTTAAAACCGGCTGCCAGCAATATTTCCTCGGCCCTGCGGCTGCGTGCACCGCTTTTGCAATAGACCACAATGTCTTTGTCTTTATCTAAAACGTCGAGCCGCATTTCTAATTCGTCCACCGGAATTAATACTGAGTCAGGTAAATTACCAAGGATGTATTCGTCGCCACGGCGCACATCTAATAGTAGGGGCGCATTGTCATGCGACAACAATTGGGAAAGTTCTCTGGCGCTTATAGTATTTGATGTTGATGTTGAGGTTGATGTTGAGGTAAGCTCTTTGTCGGAATACTGACTGGCACACACAATATTTTCCTCGACGAGAGCCTTAATGGTCGGATTGTCGCCACATAACGCACAGCTTTTGTCGCGGCCGATTTTTAGCTCGTCGAAAGTCATCGGTAGCGAGTTATAGAGCAGCAAGCGCCCGATAAGCAAGTCGCCGATACCTAGAATCCATTTTATCGCTTCGGTTGCTTGAAGCATACCAATTATTCCGGGCAAAACCCCGAGCACGCCCCCTTCGGCGCAATTAGGAATTGTCTCCGCCGGTGGTGCTTTGGGAAAGAGACATCGGTAGCATCCTGCGGTTGGATTGAAGAAGCTCACTTGCCCTTCGAAGCGAAAGATGGCGCCGTAAATATATGGTTTGCCGAGCATAACGCAGGCATCGTTGACCAGGTAGCGAGTGGAGAAATTATCTGTGCCGTCTATAACGATATCGTACGCGCCGATTATTTGCCTGGCATTGGCTGCGGTGATTTTTTCAGGCAAGGCGATGATTTGCGTTTCGCTGTTTAAAGCACTCATGCGCGCGGCGGCACTATTTGCTTTCAATTGACCGACATCACTCGCTGTGTATATAACCTGCCGTTGCAAATTTGACAGGTCCACGGCATCATCGTCGATGATACCAATGGTACCTACACCTGCTGCTGTCAAATAGAGTGCCGCGGGTGAGCCCAGGCCGCCTGCACCGACGATGAGCACGCGGGCTTTCTTCAATTTTAGTTGTCCTGCGCTGCCCACTTCAGGTAGCAATATGTGACGGCTGTAGCGAGCCAGCTCAGAAGGCGAAAATTCGCTGATTTTGTCTGGCTCAGGCATTTAGCCTCCGCTCAATGAGCAGGTGATGTGCACTACGGCAGTGGCATCCAGCGAGGTCTCCAGTGTTTTTACCTCTTCTTTATCCACAAATATTTTGATGTGTTCGCGAATATGATCTTGTTCGTCAATCATGCGAAATTTTATACCAGGAAATTTCTCGTCTAGCTTTTGCGTCAATTCTAGTAACGACTTGGCGCTCAGGTCCAGGCTTTTCTGCCCGTTGGTGTACGAAAGCAATGGGCCGGGAATGTGCACCAGCATTACTGCTTCTCCTGGATGGTGAGAGAATAAATCTCCGGTAAATAACGCGCGATGCACATCCAGTTTTGACCTTCATCAATGCTGGCCCATACTTCACCAGATGTGGTGCCAAAATAAAGGCCTACTTTTTCGCATGAATCTGCGGTCATACACTGCCGTTTTACGGTGAAGTAGCCATGCTCCGATGGCAGACCACAGTCTAAGCGTTTCCAGCTGTTGCCACTGTCTTCAGTGCCGTAAACTGCTGGTTTGCCGTCCGGACTGGTGCGCGGCCACACCGTTGTGCCGTCCATAGGAAATACCCACACCCGCTCAGGGTCGCGCGGGTGAGGAACCATAGGAAAACCGATGTCGCCCACTTCTTTAGGCATATTATCGCCGATGCGAATCCAATGACGTGACGGTCTGTCCATGCGATAAATACCGCAGTGATTCTGTTGATAAAGCTTGTCGAGATCGCCTGGGTGCTGCACTAAACAATGTGGGTCATGTCCGTATTCTACGTCGGGATCGGGCATAAATTCTGCCGCTATCTTGGCGTTTAGAGGCTTCCAGCTGCTGCCTTTGTTTTCACTCTCAAAAGTGCCGCCCACTGAAATAGAGATGTACATGTGGGCGCAGTCGCGCGGATCAACAATGATTGAGTGAAGCGGTTGGCCGCCCGGCGTTTCGCCTGAAGCACACCATTTGTCGTAATCAGCAGCATCATTAAATCCAGAAACCGGCTCCCAGGTGGCGCCGTCATCTTGCGAGCGGAAAAGACCGGGGGGCGAAGTACCGGCATACCAGACCGACTTTTCGCTGGCGTGGCCGGGCGTGACCCAGAAGACCTGGTTTACTGCTCGTCCTTTTTCGCCTACATGTTCAGCTCCGTCCACTTTAGGGAAGGCCGGCGGAGAGCTTGCTTCTACCCAGGTGGCGCCGCCATCCAGGCTACGAAAGACTGTGGGGCCAAGGTGTCCGGTTTTTGCCGCCATGAGCACGACACTTGCATTGCGCGAGTCAGCCACTACATGGTGGATGATGTGGCCGAGAAATTCTGGACCAGACAACTGCCAGCTCTGGCCGTTGTCGCTACTGTCTAAAAAGAACGCACCTTTGCGCGTGCCAATTAAAAGCCGTGGTCTGGCTGTGGCAATCTTGGCTACCATGGTTTTCCTTTTAATCACGTGCAAATGCCGCTTTTTGCGGCGACCATAATGATATCAAATGATAGACTAGTGCGTCTCTCGCGGGTTATTAAATGAGATTTGCTATGCTGGTGACGACTTTAGTTGCGGCCCTGCTTCCCGGCGGTGAGGCCGTTGCTTTCAAGACCTATTCTTTAGCCGGCGGCGCTATCCATGGAAGCATCAGCCGCAAAGCTCTAGTAAAGAGTGGTCCTCAGATTAACCTTGCCTGCTTCAAGGCTATAGACAATGGCAATACCAGCCAGGACGCCCTGGGTTCTTCTGAATTTTTAAATCATAGCCATCACTTTGACAATTGCAAAATCCAGGAGAGTCTGGCTTATATCGAGAGCTGTTATGGCGAAATCAAGCCGCGCTTGTGCCTGGCCGGCAAGCATAAGGAAGACTACCTCTTTGTTTTGCACAAATTCGGCCAGCTATTGCACCCGCTGCAAGATTTCTATTCACATTCTAACTATGTGGAATTGCAGTTATCGGCCCATGATAATTTGACCCCCGATCAGGTGCCTTTGATTAACTGGCAAAAGATTCCGCCCCTGTTGCAGACTGGCTTTTTCTATTTTAAAGCCAACACCAACAATGAATATTTTATGGGAATCAATCCCTTTACCGCCGGCAATCCTGACCGCGATCGGGTGACACCATATCTGGTGAAAGCCGGTTCTTTCCGCCCGGGCACTAGATATGCTACTACTGCGGAGTATGTTCAAATAAAGACTTTTGGCGAGCGCATCAAGTATG
>JADYXQ010000317.1 GCA_021772135.1 Candidatus Obscuribacter sp. | reverse complement strand
GTTGCGCAAGCGACTGGAGAACCATCTGCAAAACCGGCCAAGAAAAATTTAGTTATTGCTTCCGATAAGAATGAAGATCTCTGTTTGCTTCACCGCAAAGCTGCTAAGAATGTAAAAAATAGCTGGCTGGCTTGGTTTGGCATACTGCCTGCTGAGGCTCAAATTATTCTTGTAAAAGAAGACTTGATTGCTTTGCGCTTAGCTGGTGCTCGGCTGCCAGAGGCAGATTTGACTGAAGCAAGATTGATTGCAGCCTGTTTGTCAAAATCAAACTTGATCCGTGCCAACCTCACCGGTGCAGACTTAACCAAAGCAGATTTGGCTGAAGCGCAGCTGATCAAGGCTATTCTCGTCAGAGCCGATTTAACAAGAGCAAATCTATCGGGAGCAGACCTCACTGGAGCAGTACTGATTCAGGCAGATTTGACAGGCGCAAATTTAAAAGGATGCGACCTGACGGGCGCTGATTTATCGGGTGCCATTTTGGTGGCAACTGATTTGACCGGCGCAAAGTTGAATGGAGTTGACATTTCTTCCATTGATACCACATTGGCTAAGCTGGCTTAGTAAGCGGCTTGATCAGGTTCTTAAGAAGCTTCTATTAGGGTGCACTACTTCTTGTTCCATCAAAATTATCTGGAGAATTCTCATGAAACCATTTGAATCCATTAATCTGGGCACTTCTATTATGCTCACGATTTTTGCCACTACAGCCATCGCTGCAGTTTATCCATCAAGCGCCAGCGTTCTTTTACCCGACTCAAAGTGCGTTGCAAGCCGCGCCACGCAAGACTCAGTGAGCACCTTTCTGTGCGGAGAAGGTGGTGGCATTTACCCGAGCGTGCTGGGAGGTACGAATACAGGTAGCTCATTCGGCGGTTCATTTGTAACACCGAGCTCACCTAGCCTTTTAAAATTGAGCCCGTCTGTCTCAACTGCCAGCCGTGATCAAAACTGCAACATGTTTATCACGCCAAAAGCAGACGATGCCCTGAGTGCATTAATGTGCGGACAAAATGGTGGCAGTTACCTGGTTCCTTCATTGCTAAATCTACCTAGTGTGCTTCCTGCTGCAGGTAATCCAGCTAGCGTGACAAACTCAATTCCTAATTTGACTCTCCCAACTTCATCAACGCCGCCTAAAAACGAGGTGTATGGACCTCCGCTGCCCTCTAACTGGCCAACGGTAGCAACTGCCCCCACGCAGGCAAACAAGGCGTCTAATCCTGCGTCTACACCTGCTGCCGTACTTCCCACTCCTTCTCCTTCTCCTTCTCCTTCTCCTTCTCCTTCTCCGTCTCCTAGTGCGTCTCCATCAGTAACTCCAGCTCCGGCCGCCTCCCCAGCGACAAATCCTGAAAGAGTTACACCTTCACAAAAGAGCACTCTCGGTTCTGAAGAGAACTCGAAAGCTAACAGTGATACCAGTGGCCTTATCGCTATCGGTATTGTGTTTGCATTGGCTCTGGCTGGAGGTCTTATTTACATCGCTTGTGCCCAGCAAGAACCTGACGAAAACAGAAGTGAAGATGAAGATGGAGATAATTAGAGTGGAGTTGAGGAGTTAAATCTTCCTCTCGAAAGAGAAGCAGGAGAAAAAAGAAAACGAAACAATATTACTGAAGGTGAGTGCCATGGCTAAACCAAATAGCAGATTGATTATCTTGCTTGGGCTTTTCAGTGCTTTTTCAGTGCTGAGCGCAGCTCAAAGTGCGACGGCCGAAGAATTACTTCTTTTAAGTGAGAACAACGGCGAGAAATTCAATACCACCCAGCTTCGTATTGACCCAGTTGCAGGTGATCAGGCAGCGAGCGACCAATATCTTGATGTGTCTACAACGGCCTACGACTATGTCGGTGACCCTGGCATAGTTTTAGCTCCGCAACAACAAGAAGTAGCGGCTGTAAATCCAGAACAAGTGGGTCAACCAGCTCAACTCGAACAATCAGTTCTTCTCGAACAACCTGAGCAAATAGTGCCAGCGGCACCTCTGGTAAACCAAGCTACGATGTCCATTTCACCAACAATTCACGAGTCACCCTTTGTCTGGATAGACCCACCGACCGAGGTGGCAAGCGCAAGTGAATTTAATAGCGATCAATTTACGACCAATCAACCAAATGTAAATCAACTAAACGTAGAGGAACCAAACGTTGATTCTGCGGCTAATTTTGGCATCGTAATTCAGCCGCAGGTGCCGACTGTCGACAGCTCTTTGGTTACACCGCCAATGACCAGGCCAGAGCCCTTACCTATGCAAACGCTAGAAAAGGAGAAGAACGCTTTAGTTGAAGCTGAGAAAGCGAGAATTATCGAAAACGGTAAAAAAGTGGCAAGTCGAATGAACTCCACGTTCGCTTGTGCCGCTGGTGTTCAGTACGCTCTTTCAGATGCGGGGTTTCCAGAGTTCATGGGCAGTGGTGATGGCTGGGAGATGCGTCATGTTTTCCTTAATTCACCTAAGTGGAGAGTGACTGATGATCCGACTAAAGCCGTCGCCTTCGCGCGAGCTTGGACTGATGAAGTTGTCGCCTCTTTCGGTAATGAATATCAAGGCCGAAATTTAGGCCACGTCGGTATCCTTTACCATGAGAATGGGCAGCCAATTGAGTTGTCAGACCACAAAGCGAGACATGATCCGAACGCCAGCCGCTACTCGCAGACTATCTACTTCGAGTACATAGGTTGATCGGTAGCAAAGAGTAGAAGATTTGGCGATAGCCAGATCTTCTACTCTTTACTGCTCACTTGCGTCTGCAAATCAAAAAAATCCAGACTATTAGTAGACTGGTCTATTTCTCTTTCTTAAAAAAGATTCTTTTTTTGTCTACACGTCTTTCGCTCAGAGTTTTCGTCGCAATTGCAATCGCGGTTTTGGGAAATAGCCAGGCAATGCTTTGGAGACATTGTCTTGCTATTTCCCTCGCCAAGCAAAACTTGTCTTTACCCAATTGCGCGTGCCTCTATGAAGTCTGAACCGAAGAAAGCAGCTAATTCCGCTTCACTTATTACTAACGGTCCTTCTTTTCGCAAAGGATCACTAATGATAAACGTGTTGTCTGCAGCATTGCTGGCTAGAACTACGATGAAGTGAGAGCAACCTTTAGCAAACCCAGGTGTACTGCAGGCTCCATATTGTTCAGGTGAAATTCTATAGGCATAGCTTTTTTTCGGTTCATTATTTCCGCGAATTTGCCATTCACCAAAAGGGTTGCCCTGAGCGACAACGGCGACTTCGCCGGTTAGCGCAGCTTTCAACTCTTCTATATTCAACAGACTTCTAATCGGAATATTTTGCTTTTTGGCGTACTGTTCAAAGGTAGAGATCATAATCCCGGTCTCATCTTTTACACCAGTCAGAGCAAGTCTGGCGCTATCGACGGCGGCTTGCGTATTGGATTGTTGAAAAGTTGGTAAGTTAAGCCAGCGGGTAGTCATGACGAGCGAAGCCGGGCCGCAATTAGGATTTGCATCACTGCGAGCAGTTTGATTGTATTTAGAAATTACCTGCGAAACAAATGTTTTGTCTGCTCTGGCAAAAGCCAGATCGAAAGGATTCTGTGGCACAACTAATTCGGTAGCAAGCTGCAAAGTTGAGACACTGGCTGACTTAAGTCGGCCTCCGGGAGATTCTGTTGCTGAAACAGTCGGCATGGAGAAATCGACAAACGAGGCCAGTAAAAAACAGACACTTAAGCTCAATGCTGTTAGCAAACTAAGAGAATAATATTGCTTTGTATTCATAGCTATTTAGCGTTTGAGAGTTTGATCGAATATTCGAAAAAGTTAGCGCGAATCGAGCACAGCTTGATTCGCGCTTTTCAGTCTGCTAAACCTCACTCAGTTAACTCCGCTTACAGAAGAATACAAGCGCACAGTGCCTTGAATAGACAACTGTAAAAGGTCGTCTAAGAGACTGGTGGCAGGTCGAAATTGATAATCAATTCTGCGACCTCATCACTTGACTTGGGCACCGCTGCTAGTGGCATTGGATCTGGGTGAGCGACCACAGACGCAACTTGAGTAGGCGCTTGAGTGGGCGTTTGCCTAGCTTCCGCAAGTAGTTCACTGACATCACCTTGAAAGCGATTTAGATCAACATTACCAGCAACCCCGGGCAGAGAGCCGCTGGAGCTGTGTTGCCAAATTAGCCATTCAGTAAAGGGCGTTGGCAGTGATGGTTGTGAATTGTCTGTATAGTGAGCAATCCACAATTTGTAGTTTGCTAGCTGCGGTGCCGAGCCCAGGACATCTTCAACAAATGAAGGAGAAGCATAAATTATTGGTCTAACTCCTGTCCGCGATTCAACAGCCGTGAGCCATTCCATCACCATATCGATCTTTTCTTTGTGTGTATATCCCACCCAAAGTGACTTGTCTTCCAGGTCAAGGGCTGGTGGCAAATCATCTGGCGACAATTTTCCAACAACATTTATGAAATGATCAACTTGGGCGCTAACGGAAGTAGCGGGCCGAAAGAAGTGGTAGGCACCGGTAATAATGCCAGAATCACGGGCATTCTTACGGTTCTGTGCAAAATATGCATCCGTAAAGGTCTTGCCTTCGGTAGACTTCAAGTATGCAAAGTCGACACCGTTGTTTTTTAATGCGACCCAATCTACATTGTCTTGCCAGCTTGAAACGTCCACTCCAGTTATCACACGACTATCGGTCCGTTGAGCCGGGACAGAAGGTAGAACAGAAGCCGGGACAGAAGCCGGGACAGAAACTAGGACCGGAGCTTGAACAGGAGCTTGAACAGGAGCTTGAACAGGAGCTGGTATAGGAGCCAGAACAAATTCTTGAACAGGTGTAGGGACAGGTGCCGGTGCATAAGCTTCAACAGTTGGAGCCGCAACAACAAGACCCGAAGTTGAGTTAGGGGGCTCAACTGGCACTGGTTCTAAAATTTGAGCTGCCGTTTGAACTGGAACCTGAAGTTGAAGTGGATCTGGAACGACAGCTTCAGCTGAATCTGGAACTATAACTGGAGCTTCAGCTTGAGCTAAATCTGGAATTACAGAAGGCACCGGGGGTAGAGGCAGCGTAGAATCAGAAAACTGCAATCGCAATTCTGGTTTAGCAGCTTCTGTAACCGTGGGTTCCACCGTAACAATGGCAGGAGTCAGCGTTGATTTTTGAACTATTGGAATCGTTGGCAGCGCTTCCAGTGGAGCAGATTCTGCCCTAGGAGATATTTGAGCAACAGCTTCTGGTGAAGGTTCTACGGTCATTGATACATCTTCCACTACCTTCGCAGCGGTTGCAGCGGGTGCAGTTGGTTCAGCACCTGGCACTACCGTAGCAAATTTACCTGGTTCTTCTGTTGAGGCTGGTACGTCAAATGTAAGTAGCATGGGATCTGACGCAGTCGCTGTTGCTTTGTCTGCCTGGCTAAGAACAGCGACATAGCTAAATAAAGCAAGTAAAAAGAAGCGATTAAATTTGACAAACATGATGTCATCCTCTGTTTTAACGCGAATTTGAATCGAGAAGTCGAGAGAATGCCCGCTAGTAAAACAGGCATTCTCGTTTTCGTTGCTGTGTCATATGGCCTATTTGTCGGCAAACAAGCCGACAATAGTTGAGGATGGTTCTACGAAAGCATAGGCACCATCGTTCTGTCTGCGCAGCACACCAAGGAGCATGATATTGCCTGAGCCAAGCGATTGACCCTTATTTACCAGACCGAAAGTGTACCGATCTAGTCCACAAATCATGAATGCGTAACCTGGTACGTCCATGCCATCAAACCTGATGCATCCCGCATTGGCGACGGCTACGCTGCCATCGAATGGAGCCTTACCTGTTCGGTCAGAGAGCTTCATACTAACCTGCCCTAACGAGCCGATAATTTGAGCTCCATTGACTTCATCTCCCACTTTCACTTGCCACTTCTGTGTCAGTGATAAGGGCCGATGCGAGCTAACTGACACAGCACCTTCTTCAAGTCCGCGTAGTTTAAACCCGACGTACTCGTCACCTTCAGTTCCGATAATCAATACGACTTTGTCATTGAAGGCGAGACGGTAGACGCTGCGCTTAAGAATCGCTCCTGGACGCATTTCAAGGTCAGGTAGCGTGCAGGCTGCATGAGGCAAAAATTTCTGCAACTCAGCGGTTTTAGTTCGCTCTCCAAACAGCAAAATTTCGGTCAACTGCTGCGCGTTGAGTGCTTTGGCCTGAGATGAAGTCGCAGCTGCTTGACACTTGAGTCCTCCATAGCTGAACTGATCGGTTGGGCGCAGAAGCCATAAACCAAGGGCAACTGCCGTTACCAGCGAAATGCCAATTCCTACTCGAAATACAGGCTTTGAGCTAATTTTTTGAAACCTGGTGCTCATCGAACTTACCTCCTTAATTACTAGAGTTGTTGTAAACTGCATCTGGACTTTGATAGCGCCCTTGGTGGCATGCCTCTAAGCCATTTACTAAGGCAGAGAAAAGCGTCCCGTCGTCAAAGCCATCTTTGTCTGGCAAGCGATTGAGCAGTCGCAAGGCGCGCTCATAAAATGTGCATGCCAGGGTGAATTCGTTTAGGCGAAGCAGACAATCGGCATAGTGGTGAATGACATTGAAGAGATCAAACGGCTTTGTCTGCTGATCGCGGTCTAACAGAGAAAGGCATTCGGCCAATAGCGGTCTAACAGCAACGTAGTCGGCTTGCTCGATGCGCAGCAAAGCTACATCAAACAGCTTTTGCCAAGGTTCGACTGCTATGGTCTTACATTGATTGATTGCCAAATTTACTTGTTTTGGCGCGGGCTCTTCTTTGACTGTGTCGCGCTGTGCCGATTTCTCAGATTTTGCTTTGTTTGGTTCAGGAGCCTCAAAGAAGAGAAAGGTGAGCGCTAACCAACCGAGCCAGATAGCAGGCACCAGTATGGAAAGTGCTTTGAATAGTAATGGAACCAGTGGGCCTGCTAAGGAAAAATAGGCCGAAGAGAAAGTAGCGGCGATTGCAAGCACCAGCACTGGAGTTATGGCAGCTACCAGAACACTTAACATGTCGGCGACGAACCGTTGCCCACCGCGCAAACGCTGACCATAGACCAGGCTAGACAAAAAGAAAAGGATGATTGTGTTGACGGAAGCAAATAGCGTTGCTGCTGCATACAATGAGATGGCTCCAGCCATTTTGAAAGAGACAAAACCTAACTTATCGAAAACTAGAAAGAAAACCAGTACTACAAAGAAGTAGTAGACGATACGTTGTAAAAGCATTTTTGGTTATTCCCCCAAAAGAATGCGCAGAAGCATTAGCCTTTGCGCGGAACAGAACCGTTAAATGCAAACCTGTAGCCAACAAATCGGCCAGTGTCTGCTTTGAAAAGAAGAACAATTTGAACTGAAGGTTCAAAAGCAAGTGGATAAGCGTACTGTTCGAGCGTCCCTGTCTCTTTGGTAGACAAATTACTGAGCTTACCCATAGGTTGACCAAGAGCCTCAAAGACTTGCTGCTTTCCAGATTTACCTGACATTCCTTTCAATGATTGCAAACCATCGCGGCCCATTCTTGCATCAGCAGAAATGACCTGGTCAAGGCTGTAGGCTTGCGGGTCTTGCGATGGGCCACTGAGAAGCAGGCTGAGAATTAGCAAGGAGAGCCCAGCAATTGAGCAAAAGCCGAGCAATGCAACTGTCATTCGCTGGCGTGCTGAGAGTTTAGAAAATCGATTTCCAGTAGTCATAGTTTTAGCCTGATTTTGTGATGAGTTTGGAAAGTGTGGAGAGCCTTCAGAGCTTAGGCACGAAGAAAACTCGACCGTCGATTGTGACGGCGACAAGGCCAAGAGATGTTGTGCTTGATTCACCGAGGTAAGTAAAGTGGGTAAAGTCGTTAGCAATTGTCTGAAAAAAACCATGTTTAGCCATGATCGCCCGAACTTGCGAACTCTCATGCTCAGCTATGTCTATCGACAAGCCTGAGATATGTTGAGATGTGCCTGGTGGTGCTGCTATTTGCAAGATGCTCTTGCCGCCGCCAGAGCCGAGCAATGTGCCCCGCGCCTCTACTTTTAGCACCGCGTCTATTGATTCTCGCACGTTGGATGAACGCAATTGGCGCATCTCAGCGCCTGAAATGCCCCTTGCTGAATTGATGCCGATACTAAGATTGCGTTGCCAGATTTCGACTGTGCCGTCGTAGTCACGCAGAGATGCTCGGGTGCCGTTCGGTGTTACAGTCAGTCCTTGAGCTGCGGCCTCGGCACGAATCTTTCTGAAGGCATCAAGAGCAGCTTTCTGAAATGAAACGGCAACTCCATCGAAGTTATCGTTTTCAAATTGCACTGTTCGATAGAATGCCTCGAGCTCAGAGCGTGTGGGAGTACAGTTTGGTGGAACTTTTACCGCCACGTCGGCGACGTAGATGGCTCCGTAGGCACTTAACACCGCGCGATTGACAGTGTCGCCAGGTGAGCAAAGCTGGTTGATGTCGCGCCCTTTACTAAGTGCAACGTCAATGAAGCGAGACGAGCTTTTGGGTGCGCTAGTAGTTAATGCCGGTTGATTTACTGGATTAGCTTGAATGCCAGTATTAGCAGGAATAACAGGAGCCACTGCCCCGTCTTTCGGTGCTTCGATTATAAGACCGTCAGGTGCATTTCGAGGCCCAGTGCCATTGTTGGCAGTGATAGCATTTTCCTTGCTTTGTCTGCTGAGAAGCAAAAGGCTAGACAGGCATATTGAAGCCAGAAGAAAAAAAGCTATTAATTTGACGTGGCGATTTACTTGCATGGTGTGTTTACTCCACCGGATGTTTACTTGATGCGTATCGTTTCAGCCGGCGGACTGGCACCATTGTTGGTTTTCCGTATCAAAGGCCGGCGAACAATGAGAACTACAATCAAAAGAAGAGCGAGAACAAATGTGGAGAAAAAATTGCAAAGGCCGACAGAATTGAGCGTGGTTGATTTTGATCGTGTGCCGCGCTCTGCCACTTTAGGTATAGCGTAAATTAATGATTGGTCACGATCGGTTGTGACGATCTGAACATTTGAAGCGACGTTGAAATTCGAGAAATCTCGACCTGACTCCCAGTAGTTGAGGTTGACACCAACCACTCTTAAGCGCTCCAGATTTGACATTCCAGCTTTGTGCATTGCCTGAATTACTGGGTTCGCACCATCATTAGAAGATTTCTCGGCATGAATTACAAGCGTCACGTTTTGCAAACGTTCGACCATCTCGTGGATGCCGCCCACAAGGGTGCCGAAGCCAGTAAAAGTCAGTATTACTACCGGTTCTTCTAATGCTCCAACGTACTGAAGTTCATCAATGATTGCTTTGATTGTAGACGGATCGTGAGCAGTGGCAAAATCACTTTGCATGTCGATAACTAAAAGCGCACAAGATTCGCGGCCCTTATCTAACATGATTTTTTGCAGACCCCTCAGGGCCGCTTTAGAGTGTAGTTAGGCCTTGTCAGAAGCTAGACTGGGTGCCGAGACTTCATTGGTTATACTCTGGCTACTGACGGCGGCAAATTGTCTGTCGGCCCAGGAAAGAATGGCCTCCTGAAACGCATATTTGTGAGCTGGACCAATCCAACGAATCGAACCATCAAACCAATCTGGGCGAACACACAAATTGAAAGATTCATCAGCGCATTCTTCAGACTCCAACACGGCCATTGGATATGTTTCTCCTGAAGAATGCACTTCGAACCAGGCATTGTACAAATGCCCTTGTAAATCTAGACAAAAATCGCCAGGTGAAAAATGATCGAATTTGAGAACTTTGGGGTCAATCATCTGATTGATATTCAAGGCAATTTCTTCAATGTCTCTGCTCAATTGTGCAGGCTCTATGCCGGCAATAGGACATACGAGAGTGCAACCAAGTCCATCGACTTTTTGGTCTTTAGTAATAGTAGTCATGGGTATATCTCCCTGTTTTAAAATCTTTGTGAGTAGCCAAAATCGTTGGAGTACCAAAAGTGATACCAATTAGGTGACCTACAGAGCCTGCTACTAGATAAATCTCAATCAAATACTCAGCACGCTACGTTGCGAAAAGTTTGAGACTTAGATAACAGTCAAGCTGTAAAAGGTAAACTAATAAGTTTCCGAGTAATAATTGGTTAGGTAGATAATTTAGTGTATGCAAAAACGGGCATCGAATGGCAATGCGAAATTCCCCTCTGCCGATTAGCATAAAGTTACTAGAGCAGAATCGGCATCGCTAGCTCGTGCATCACTTGTCTACCTCTGTCATTCAGGGCGCGCATACTTTAACGGGCGTCATATCTCCAGCTTCAATTCGAGCTGCTGCGCCATAAGTTAAATCAACTTGCCTTGGTGCCCCATCAGGAGTGCCATACTCGCGAGGGTTGCCGAAGGCACCATAGTCACGAACTTGTTGTGTGGTTGACTGATGATTGTTCAAATTGGTGATTATTAGTTTCGAACCGAGGGTGGTACCCAGCACGGGTGTGTCTAAATCGACTGCTACGCCTTGCTCGCTGCCGGTATAAACGGAACCATCAGCCGTACGCTCTCCAGTTGGACCATAGACAGTCGCCCAACCTTTGACGCAGCGACTTCCGGCTACAGCCGCTGGAGAAGCTTGAACGTTAGAATTACTCTGAACATCCGCAGTATTTGTTATGTTCGCTGCCCCTGCTATTGGTGCTTCGATTATAAGACCATTAGAATTAGTTTCAGGCCCACTGCCATTATTGACAGAATAATTGGTTTCTCTTTGATGACTGAGAACTAAGTGGCTGCTTAGACAAATTGAAAGCAAGAGAAGAAACGCTGCTAAGGTGACATTAGGATTAGAGTGCATGATTGTGGTTATTCCACATGAGTGTTATGGCCTCATGGGCGGTGCTCTCACATGTGATCAAGCTGCCGCCCCATCGGCCGTGAATTCGTAAGAAGAAACTATCACTCAGGTACGCAGACCTTAACAGGCGTCATGTCTCCAGCTCCAATTCGAGCGGCCGCTCCGTAGGTTAGATCAACTAGCCGTGGAGCTCCGTCAGGAGTACGATATACGCGAGGGTTGCCAAAGCCACCATAGTCACGAACTTGCTGTGTGGTTGAGCGATCGTTGTTCAAATTTGTAATTACGACTATTGATCCGAGTCTGGTATTAAGAACAGGAGCGTCTAAGTCAACTGCCGCACCTTGCTCTCTACCCGTATAGACCGAGCCATCAGCGGTACGATTGCCGGTTGGTCCGTAGATAGTCGCCCAGCCGTTTACGCAGCGAGCTTGTGCCATTAACTGCTCAGAACCTTGAATGGAAAAGCCAGTGAGAATGCCAGCAGCGTTTGTCTTTAAAACTGAGTCGTTGGTTTGCGTCTTGAGTTGTTGTAGGTACCCTTGATCTCCTCTAGCGTCCTCTGCATCTGGTGCCAATGCTTCTAGTGGCTGAAATTGGCGCTCCTCCACTAAATGAGCGACAGAATCTATCTGGTCTCGCATAACTTTGACCTCTATTTTGGAAAATATATTTGGTAAATAGCAGAGGTGTGACAATGTCACCAGAGGTAAATGAACCAATGCTGCATGATGTCAAGATACGCTTCGCTTTGTGACAAGTCTATGACAGCTGCGAAATTTCCGACCTAAAAGACCTCAATGAATGTTTCCGACTCGCCGCGAATTGCAAAGCACCCTAGGTCAGGTCCGTAATAGGTATCAAATACTTCCGGGATGCCTAGACTCGAGAGTACGGTCAGAAGAGTTTGTGTCACCCACTTAGTGGCCCGTGCATTAGTTGAAAAACATTCGATTTTGAGCGGTAAACCAAGGCAAAATCTAAACTCTGCTTCCAAAGTGTTGACGGCGGTCAAATACCGCAGTTTTTGGGTAGGCAAAAGCGATTCTCCCGCCTTCTCTCCATGCCGGCAAACCAGCCTAGCATCAACAACCC
>JADYXQ010000316.1 GCA_021772135.1 Candidatus Obscuribacter sp. | reverse complement strand
GCCAACGCAGCCGCTGCTGCCGCCGGTAGCCGCCTGCGTGCCAAGCTCGGCATGAACACCGAGGCGTCTTCCACTAACGGCACCGAACAGAAGTAATTCGGTCGGCGGTCAGTGTCTATGACCTGACCTAGATCAAGACTGTGCCGGGGGTGGTTTTACCAATTGGTAAAGCTGCCTCCGGCCTTTTTTGACCTTTAATTCGAGCTTTTTTCCCCAGTCTCCAAATCAACAACCAAGGAGCTTCTATGAACTCATGGCTACTATCATTGGGAGAGCTGATTACAGCTGCCCCTGTGATATTTTCACTGATTGCTATTGAAGGTCTGCTCTCTGTCGACAATGTCCTCATCATCGCCGCGCGCGTCAAGCATCTGCCTGACGCAGAACGGTTGCGAGCGCGTAAGTACGCCATAATGGGTGCTTATGGCTTCCGCTTACTTTGCCTGCTTTTCGCTTCGATTCTGATCGAGCACGAATGGGTCAAAGTACTGGGCGGCGGCTATCTGATTTACCTGATGTGTCAGCACTTAGGCGTAGGCGAGGCCGGCGAAAGCAGCCAGCAGCAACAGTCTGATTCACGACAAGGTAGCGGATTTACTGCCGCCGTGGTATCGCTTTTAGTGGCAGACGCCGCCTTCAGCATCGACAATGTCGTGGCCGCCGTCGCACTCTCACCCAAGCTCTGGGTGGTGGTACTCGGCGTCACCCTGGGCATGGTCTCGATGTTCTTCGTTGCCGGCACTTTCAGCAAACTGGTGGATCGCTTTCCCATCTTGGAAAAACTCGCTTATGTTCTTGTCGGCTACGTCGGCCTGCAAATATTTGCCGAGTATTTTTTCCACCTGCATGTCTCCGAATTGCAAAAGTTCGGCACCATCGCAGGCATTCTCGTGGGCGGTTTGCTCTACGACCGTGCCACCTTCCTCCATCCGCTGCTGTCACCGATCTTTCGCTGGCTGGCAGAAGTAATGGATAACCTGGCGGAACTGGTGAACACTTTGTTCAAACCGGTTGTTAGCCTGGTGCAAACCATTGCAGGAGTGTTCAGGCGTGGCTAACTCCAAAAAGATTCTCGAGCTCGGCCCCTCGCAAAGAAGGTGGGCTATGCCCCGCCATCTCCAGCGTTTCTGGGGCCAGTACGCGCTCAACAACGAGAGCGGCTTGTATTTTGCCAGAGGATCTTCAGCGGCCCGGGTGCAGATTGTGGTGGAGACTTTCAAAAAGTTGCCCCCGCAGTTTGCCGCCCTCTGCCATGAGTGGAAACTGACCGTGAGCTTTGCCGAGGGCTGGACCGCCACCGGCAATGCTTCCACGTTTTACGCCGACTTCAGCCAGAGCTCACCCGCTGATATTTCACCCCATGTGGAAATCAGCGAACAGAGCTTTAAACCAGGCGTAATTATTGGGCATTTGGCACATGAAGTGGCGCACCTCTTCTGGCGCACTCGCACTTTCGAACAAAAGCAAGCCTACCGGATTTTTCTGGCGAACTCCTGCAGCGCGGACACTGTGGAAGTAACCGCCTACGTGCAGGATTTCCTCAAGGAATATCTGGGAACGCTCAAAGATTTTGCGCGGGGCAAAGTGCATCCTAACTTGCACGAAGGCAACTTTAATCGCTGGACGGAAGAATCGTTCTGCGACACCGTTGCCACCGTGCTCGCCCGCAAACATCCCGACCGCTCACCTGCTTGCACCATAAGCGTCAAGCAGCGCCGCAAGGCAATGGCAGAGTTTCTGCAACTCTTCATTTAGGCGCGTTGGCAACTGCAGACAAGAAGTGGCGCTCTGGCGCCATTTTTTTGTTCGCAGTACTACTACGACGTATGGTATGTAAATTACAGTATATAAAAATTGGGGCATTTGAATCGCAGCTGCCAGGCCCTTACAATGGAAACAGCAATGGAGTTGCCATGACCATTTTGAAACGTTCATCTGCCCGTGAGCACATCACGCAAATATTGCTCGATCGTATCCTCGATGGCACTTATAAGCCCGGTGACCGGCTCATCGAGCTGCAAATCGCCAGCGAACTGAACACCAGTCAAGCTCCTGTGCGTGAGGCTTTTCGCTTTCTGGAAGCGATGCGCGTGATCGAAACCGAGACTTACAAAGGCACGCGCGTGCGTTCGATTTCGGCCAAAGAGCTGGAAGAATCTTCGCAAGTCAGAGCGGCTCTAGAGGAACTGGCGGCCCAGTTAGCCGCACCTCATTTCAAAAATAAAGTTGAAGCTCTTGAACGTGAGTCTGCGCTCTTCATGCAGGCCGCAGTGGAAAAGGACGTCAAAGCTTATTCTCAGCACGACATCGAATTTCACCGCATTATTATTGCAGGGGCACAAAATGCACTGCTACTTTCTATCTGGAATTCGGTGGTGCTGGAAAGTCGCTTTCGCCTGACCCTAAAAAACATCGGCGAAGATCAGCTCGAAAACTTTGGCCACGCGCACTTACCAGTTATAGAAGCCTTGAAAAAAGGCGACGGCAAGGCCGCAGGGAAATTATTAAAAAATCTCATTTGCAAATTCCACTTTTTAAAAGACGATCTGGCAAGCTAGCTAAAGATCCGGCCAGCCAGTATAAAAGTATAATTGCCCCACCTTCCGGACCGGTACACAAAAACAATGCCTACGCAGCCCGCCTCAAGACTCGGAAATTTATTGCAAGAATTCGGCGTCATTACCACTGAAGATTGCACCAAAGCCGAGGAACTATCTGACTTTAGCGGCCTGCCCTTTGGCAAGTGCCTCATTCTATTAGATTTAATTACCGACAACGATTTAAAAGCAGTGCTGGAAGGTCAGTCACTTTTGCGTGAAGGTATTTTTGCCCGGCCGGTGCTGGCTCAAGCTATGCGCAAAGTCTGCGAGCGGCACATCACTATTGGCGAAGCGCTGCTGGCTCTGGGAGAAAAATCAAAAACCACCAAACGCACTCGTCTGGGCGAACTACTGAGCGATGCTCAAGCCATCAGCGACAAACAGCTGGAAGTGGCCTTAAAAGCCGCGGACTTTTCTTCCCTGCCCCTCGGCCACATTCTCACCAGCTTTGATGCTCTCGAGCCCCAATTAATTGATCAGGCCCTGGATATTCAACGCAAAATTCGCAAAGGTGAAATCGATCGACCGGCCGGCGTGGAACAGATTCGCCAGGCCAATCAAGCCTTGAGCATAAAAATTTCAGCCGGCAGCGGCCACTTTCCCCTGGGCGAAATTCTTCGTTTCGCCAAACTGTTGACCACGCAGCAAATCGAGACAGCGCTGGCCGAAGCAAGCGCAAACAAACAGCTGCTCGGTGAATATCTGGTGGAGAAAAAACTAATTAGCGACGAAACTCTCACTGCCACTCTCTGTGTGCAAAACTTGATTGCCGCTCACTTGCTTTCAATCGACTCTGCTTGCGACGTGATCGGCAGTGTGGCCCGTTTCAAAATTGGCGGCCTGCAGGACGAAAGCGGCATCAATTTTCAAGATTTCTTAAAAATCAGCGGATATCTCACCAATTCAAAACTGCGCGTGGTGATGGCCAGACTATCGGACGATCCCACTCAGACACTCGATGTATTCAAACAATCAATGCAAAATACCGCGACTTTGCGCCAACTTTTAACCGATTGTTTTCCCGATGACACGTCGCTGGTCAATGCCGGAGCCGTGCTTTTCCAGCTGGTGCAATTGAAGAAACTGAATTTAAACCAGGCTCTCTTAACTTTTGCTTTTAGACAAAACGGCGTGTCCCTGGCCGGTGCAGCAGCCTAAATCAACTTTAAATCAACTTATGATCGGATGGAAGATTTTCATAACCGGCTTGCGTTTTTGTCTTCATCGCTTTAACGCTAGCCAAAATCGCTGCCGGATCAAAAATAGCCGCCTGCATGTAGGCCGTGTTGGACAGAGCATCTTCAATAGTACGACCGCAATTATAATTAAGCGCCTGCTTACATCCCGCCACCGCGAGTGGTGAGCGAGCAGATATCGTTTTTGCCACAGCAAAAACACCTTCGAGCATCTCATCATAATTGGCAAACAGGCGATTAACGAAACCCAGACGCTCAGCTCGTTCAGCGCTCAGTTTCTCGCCGGTAAAGGCAAGCTCACGCACTATACCTTCAGGTAACGATAGCGGCAATCTCTGCAAACTACCGAGGTCAGCCATCAGACCAATATTTATTTCTTGAATTACGAAATATGCATCGGTGGTGGCATAGCGCAAATCGCAAGCCGAAACAAGATCTAGAGCCGCTCCCAGTGCCGCGCCCTGACAGGCAACCAGGACGGGGAACCGAACATTATTTAATATCGAGCAGCAATCTTGCATCGCGAGTACCAACCTGCGAAAGCTTTCCCGGGCCGCCACCGTAGTGGTATTAATTAGACTCTGGTCGGCAAGAAAGTTCAAATCGATGCCTGCTGAAAAATGAGGCCCATGGGAATAGATGACCAGGGCCCGCACTTGGCCTGAATTATCGAGATCTTTAACGACTTGAGTGAAGTCTGCAAAAAAGTCTTTTCCCAATGCATTTTTCAACTCGGCATTGCCGAGCTTGAGCTTGGCCACCGGCCCATCGTGGGTTATTGAAATAGATTGACTCATTTTTTATTCTCAAGCGCTGTGACCGGTCAAGTTTATCTGCTTGGCACCCTGTTTGTTGAGCTGACATGGTTCTGGTGGTGCTGGTTGGTTAAAGTTTATTGCGTGAATGTGTCTGAATGAAAAGCTTGAGCGATATCGCTCAAACTTTAGCTCCTACACACCACCTCACAATGCACCAAAATTCGTTAAGAGCCTCAACGGAAAGTGCACCATATCTGGTGCGCCAGATCGGCTATGTACCATTATGTATAGTATATGCAGCGCAAGAAAAACAAAAAAAAGAGAACAGGCCAACCTTTACCGGTTGGTCTGTTCCAAGTTTCCACATACTCTGAGCAGCCGCCGTCAGTATCAACAGAAAGCTGTTGCTACCAGACGGCGACGCTGTAAAGCCACAGCTTAGAAAAGCCGTGGAGATGAGAGTAATAACTACTGCCTGTTCAGGCAGTCGTTGGGCAGTGGGCGTTTTCGCAGCCGGCCAGGGGATCGTCTATCTCGTCGCCGCAAGCTGCGCAGCGAGGAGTGGCTTCCGCTTGAAGGGCAGCGACCGGACGAGCGTCGCGGGTAAAGGTCGGGCAGACCTCTTCGTTAGCCCTGGAGCTGACGAAACCGTTGAAGCGCTTGTCGAAAAGGTGGTCTTCCAGCAGCTGGAATTTGTAGGTAGCGGTCAGGGGGCCATTGGCATCCAGGCCGCGACGAATTTCCAGGGTGAATGCCGGGAACAATCCGCCGGTAGCAGCTTCAGCCAGAAGCTTGCCGCCGGGAATGTCATTGGGCACGCGCACACACGATTTGCCTTCAGACGTAAAGCTCAAGAGCGACATGAAGCCGCTGCGAGCCATGCGCTTCTGCTTGGTGAGCAGAGTGCTGAGAGCGAACTGGTTACGCTTGTCGGGTTCGATGGTGCCTTTGAACATTTCGTCGCCGTCCACACGCACGATAGCGGTGACCGGGTCAGCGCTGAAGATCACGAGCTGTGCCGTTGCGGGGTCGCAAACGCGCACATACGTGTGGGCGCCTTCCATGAATTGTTCGGCAGTGTCCTGGTTGCAGCCGCGTGTGATGAGTACTGTGGTCATATGTTTCCTCTTTGAGATGCTGTTGTCGAATCCACTTCGATATGAGACGGATACGGAATTCAGCAGAGTGTTAAGTAGCAAACTGCTGAATATCTAGAGCTTGGGAGAATGAGGCCTTTGAGGCTCTCGTTTGGGAGCTAATTGCTCCGGGCCAACTTACCTATCCGGTGCGCAGCAGCCAGTAGGCTGAGCACCACAATGGCAAGGACGATGGCGCTGGCCAGACCACCAACAATGGCAATCGCCGCTCCCACAACCGAGGTTGCATGAGTTTGCGATTGACTGATGATTTGCATGAGCCAGGGCATCACTGATTGCGCAGCAAAGTCCTGAGCGAAAATCCATCCACCAGCTGCCAGAGCGAACCAGGCAACCAGAAAGGTGAACAGATACATAACAAATGCAGAAAGTTTCATAGCTTTCTTTCGTTAGGGTTTAAAGGAGAAGCGGAGCTGTTCAGCAAAATCTGAGGCACGAATCCGTCTGCACAGACAGGTCCACAAAAATCGCAATTTTCTCTCTCTCAAATCAACTCGTGCTAAAGCGGCCAGGAGACTGGAGAGCAAAAACAGAGATTGATAAAGGGCCTTAGGAGGTTTAGAAGGTTGAAGTAAGACTCATGAGAGAAAAGAAAATAGAACAGCAGTTTTAGATTAGATCCCGCGCAGGCGCGCGAACAATCAATGTCTACAGAACTTTACAAGCCTGTATAACTAGTAAGCTTTCCTTTAGATTCCTTGCATTGCGCTTACAGTCCAAGCTTTCGGCAAAAGGAGATCCACTTGACAGCGCTAGGGGTGCGAGCCGCTCGCCTTAAGCCTTGCCAAGCTCCGTCAATACTGCCCGGAACAGACGATCTAAGCGCTTCGAAGCGTTTTTGGAGGCGGTCAGCACTTCTTCGTGCCCACCCATAGCTTCTTCCGGGCGCCAGACATTGGTGATTACCGAAACGGCTGCCGCAGTTGTAGCGCTACCGTCACAGCTGAGCATTTCCGGCACTGTCGACATGCCTACGGCATCAGCCTTCAAGCGGCGCAGCATCTCGATTTCAGCCATTGTTTCGTAGCAGGGACCGAGTAAGCCGGCGTAAACACCTTGTTGCAAAGACTTTTCTTTGCTACCAAGAGTGAGCTTCTCACCTACTTCTAAGAGTTTTTCAGAAAGAGAGTTGCGGCAATCGGTAGGTGGAATTTTGATGGCTGGCAGGAGCCCAGTGGTTTTCAACTGCGGATTGAGATGGTCGCGATAGCCGGTCAATACCATGAGATCGCCCACTGAATATTCGAGATTGAGACCGCCGGCGGCGTTGGTCAAAAGCAGGTTGGGGACGCCCCATTCCACAATCGCCCTGGCGGCAAGAGTGACAGTAGGCCAATCATAGCCTTCATAAAGGTGAAAGCGGCCGCGCAAAACCGCAACCATTGGGCCGTCTTCGGTGTGGCCGATGGTCAGTGTGCCAGAATGCCCGGCCACACCAGGGGCCAGACCGAAAAGTTCTTGGTAGCTGATTACTCTGGCGTCGTGCAAGTCATCCAGTACGCTTACTCCCGAGCCGAGAACAATAGCGGCAACAGGCACGACACTGCTGATTTGTTTAAGCTGACCGACGGCATCTGCGGCTGTTTTTGGCGCGGTGGTAATCATGATTGTTCCTTTCTGATGTTAAATTCTGAACTGAATTGCGATTTGAGCCAAATACTACCGGCGTATCGTCATCACTACGGCGTCGCTCAGCTGCTCTCCCTCAGGCACAGCTATCGCTAAAACCTTAAGACCGGCGTGAGCGGCGGCGATCATGGTGGGCACGGTATTCCAGTTGTAAAAATGCGCCCCCATAGAATAGGCTAAAGCAAGCTCCTCATCATTGAGACGCAAACCTGGTTTGACACCAGCGGCGATACCACTGCGCAATTTACTGAGTGGATTGCCCATAGTCCAGGTTTCTTCCTGATTGATAGTGTCGGCCGCTGACAGATAGATATTATTAACTACCGGAAAGCGCTGCCCGATAGCATCATTGGGACCCACAAGCGGATTGTCGCCGCTCAGGTTCAAATGATCGCTGAGTAAATGCGCACCGTCATGCTTGGGTGCCAGACCGTAAGCACGATCAATGACAATTACCACTTCCGCTTTTTCTTTATCGCGAATCAATTCAATCACTTTCTGATTAAACTGCTCGAAATGTTCAAAGTCCGGATAACTACTGGTGAAATCGATTCTCTTGGCGTAGCGCAGCTTCAAAATAGTCTCCTTAATTGGCAGTTTTACTGGTGCTGACCGAATCGGCAAATTCTGGAATGAACGAACGACCGGAGCCTGACCATGGCACGTTCAGCCAGGACGCAAGGGATCCGGCAATGTCGGCAAAACTTTGACGAATACCGATATCGCTCAACTGGTACTGATCCGTAAGACCAGTGGCAGCCGCCAGGGCGGGCGAGTAGCCGATTAGGGGCACAAATTCACGAGTATGGTCAGTGCCCGGAGCGGTAGGATCATTGCCATGGTCAGAAGAAATTAGAAGCAAATCGTCGGGTCGCATCGCCGCCATAATCTGCCCTAGCCACTGGTCTATCTCTTCTAAGGCGCCGCCATAACCTTTGACGTCGCGGCGATGGCCATAAAGTGAGTCAGTGTCTACCAGATTTGTAAAAATCAGGCCCATGCGGTCCGGGCGAGTGGAGCTTATTTGCAAAGTATTCAAATTGACGTCACCGGCAATTGCTTGCAATGTCAGCTCTAAGCCTTCGACGTTGGTGCCGGTGTGCTTGGCGTGAGAAAGGCCGTTGCCGACAAAAATATCCTCAATTTTACCGATACCGAAAACGCCCAGGCCGGAATTCAGAGTTGTGTCGAGGAAGGTTTGAGCGGGAGGCGGCACGGCGTAATCGTGACGATCTCCCGATAGCCTTTTGTAGCTGCCGCTTTCACCATTAAACGGTCTGGCAATCACGCGTCCCACTCTGTATGGGCCATCTAAAATTTTTCGAGCAATTTCGCACCATTGATAAAGAGTGGCCAGGGGCACCGTGTCAACGTGGGTAGCTACCTGAAAAACGCTATCGCCGGAGGTGTAAACAATGGGAAAACCTGTACGGCGATGCTCATCGCCTAATTCGTCAAGCACCACTGTGCCTGATGCCGGTTTATTGCAGAGAATGCCTTTGCATCCGGTTTCGGCAATAAAACGATCGATCACTTCTGGCGGGAAGCCGTCGTAAAACATGGGAAAGGCGGTGGGGCTGATTATTCCCATCATTTCCCAGTGACCAGTCTGGGTGTCTTTGCCGTTGCTCTCTTCTTGCAATTTGCCATACATGCCCAGGGGTTTGGCCTGAGGCGACACACCTTGCACCTCGGCAATGTTGCCAAGGCCTAGCTTGGCCAAATTGGGCAGGCTCAATCCGCCTATTTCTCGCGCCGTGTTGGCAAGGCTATTGCAGTGATCGCTGTCGCCAAATTCGGCGTGGTCTGGAGCGGCGCCGATGCCGCAGCCATCGATTACCAGTACGATGGCGCGCCTTTGATGAGGCTCGGCCGAAGTTAATGCGTCTTTCAAAATGACCTCTAAAGGGAGCTAGCGATAGCGAGCGCTAACAAGATATGCGCCTGGCAGCGCTAAGAATGTCCAGGCATATTGTAGTGCGCAGAGCCTGATTTGTGCGGTCACGGCCAATTGTAAAGCAGCAAACTGAACTAAATTTCAGAGCCTGCGCCATGAGTGTGAAAAATACGAACAATTCGCCAATTCGGCGCTTGAGTCCACCTGGGCCTCTTTGTTAGGGTGCATTTATCCTTTCACCTACATTTTTCTCAACTAAAAACAAATTCTGACCTAAACCCCCACTCAATTGAGAACTCAGTGCTTTAGCTTCTTTTTTTGAAGCAGCACACTGGGCGGTCTTTAGGCAATTTGCGATTGGAAGAGAATTTTCACCGTGCTCAGGAAGTCAGTTTTCAGCCACGCAGACTGGCCTGATTACTGGCACAACAACAACACCTCGTCTGCATGAACTTCTCCAATGACTGAAGCCTAGGTTGGCAACGGTAAGAGGAGACTAAAAAACAGGAGTCAATATGAAAAACCTCATTGCTATTCTTGCAGTTGTCGCGTCGTTCGCTATCGCCCCAGCCGCCTTCGCGCAGCAGCATAACGGACATCGCAACGGTGGTCACAACTCCGGTGTCGATGTTCGCATCAGCCCCTACGGCAGTTCGGTTTCCATCGGTGGCCACGGTGGTCGTGTGACCATCTACGATGGCTACGACCGCTACGACCGCTACGACCGCTACGACCGCTATGACCGCTACGATCGCTACGATCGCTATGACCGCTATGACCGCTATGACCGCTACGATCGCTATGACCGCTACGATCGCCGCCCCATCGTGGTCGTTCCGGCTCCCCGCTACGTGCAGCCCTACACGTATTTCGACAGCTACGGTCGCGAAATCTACGTGGATCGTTTCGGCAATCGCAGCTACACGGGCAACCGTCGCGGCGGTTACTACAACAACGACAATTGCGGTTGCCGCTAAGTCGCATTTGCCGTAGACCAGCACGAGTGCTGTAAGCGGTAGAGGAAAACAAACTGGATGGGATGCGGGGCAACCTGCATCTCATTCTTTTTGTTTTTTCCACCAGGCTACGATCTCATATAATAAAAAGGATGGCCAACCTCTAACCTAGTTCTACTGCACCTTTAAAATTTCAGCCGTAGTGCCTCGCCTAGCTGCGCTAGCTTATGCTAATCTAGTATGCAGAAGAACCGGAGGCGCAATGTCCATCACACCAGATATGCTTTCAATCAATAACGTCGCAGCCAAGCTTGGTCTGTCGGTGCACCAGTTGAGACGCTGGGAGCTCATGTTCGGCCTGGAAATCAAAAGGGGCCGTGGACAGCAAAGACAATATCGTGACGAAGACCTTTCGGTGCTTGAGCGCATTAAAGAGCTGGTTGACCAAGGCTGGCCCACTTCTCAAATTCGCCCCCAGCTCGAAGCTGAGGGTCTTGTCTCACCTAAGTTAATCGGTGCCACCCCCGCACCCGGCAATCCTGAAGTACTGCAAGAGTCAATTATCGGTCTGCGCAATTTCACTGAACGCCGCTTTATTGAAATTTCCAAACAGATTGATGAATTGCGGCAGCTCTTAATTTCAGTCACTTTAAAAAATGAACTTTCCGCCGATAAAGCTTCGCCCTGGCAGCCTACTGCAAGCGAGTACATGCCTGCTCCCAAAGTGCAGCCAGCCCAAGAAATCACTATCGGGCCACAAATTTCCATCGATCCGCCCAACAGCAATATGTACGGCAATAATCCCGGCTTGATTGGCCGTCCACAGCCAGGTCCTAATCTGCCGCGTCAAGAAAACCGCACATCTTTTGAACCGTCCGCATCTAGCGGCACGGCTAGCAGCCCCAGCAACGAGGCCGTGTCACGTTCGATGTCGGCCCTTGATTCAATGTTTAAAGATAGAGACACCGCATCTGGTTCTAGTTTTACAAAAACACCGATAATTCCCCCTCCTGCTTCTGGCGACCAGAGCCAGGCCGAAGCTGCCCCGCCCGTAATCAGGCACAGCACCATTCCGCCTCTTCCTGAGCGCGCAAGCGACCTCAGCGACAGAGATCCGGCTGCTACCAGCGAACCAGATACGGTGTCATCAGATCTCAGCTTAAGCGCCGGGTCAGAAAACGAAATTGTAATTGAAAATGAAAGCGAAATAGCTTCCGCAGCTGTCGCATCCCCAGCTGACTCTCCATCTTATGCGGCTACGGCTGTAGACGTGCAAGCTCTGAGCGATGACCAGGTTAGCGGGAATCCGATTTCCGCCACTACTGCTTCCAGCCCTGGAGCGACTTCCACGTCCAGTTCTAATAGTGCCAGTGCCGTGAACAGCAATTTCGCCATTCCACCACTGCCGCCTAACCCTTTCAGACCTACATCGGCAAATTCTGGCAGCAGCCCTTCCCTGGGATACGAAAGCAGCAGCGGCAGCGCACAAATGGACCTCAATGCCCTGTTTACACCGGGACAAAATACCGGTGCCGGCCAGGCTAGTTTTGCCCCGGCCACGCCGGCCCCATCTGACGATGATGAAGCAGAATCCGACCTCGAAGTTGATATTGATATTGCCACCAATGTGGCCGATGACGAAGCCGCTGCGGCGCAGAAGCAACCGATTCCTTTGACTCCCGGGCCTCAGGTCAATTTCGGACCTAATGTCTCGGCACCGACACCGCAGGCAACACCACAAAGAGTAGACGATAACTTTGGCCTTGGTGAAGTCACCGACCAGAACTACTTAACCGTGTTGGGTCGGGCTTTAGACTTGATTGGCTGGACCGACGAACAGGCTGATTCTTATTCGCTTAAAACCTTCGGTGTGCCGCACTGGGACGAGCTGGGACGGAGTCAGGCGGAAAAATTGGTGGCACACTTAATTGGTTTGCTCAAGGAGCAAATGGGCTGATTTAATCTAAGCACCGTAATTACCCCACTGACAGCCTGATTTTTTCGCTTTAATATACTGGAGTTATCGCGGGTTCTCCAGAGAGAGCGATCAGGGATGATTTCTACCGAGGGCAGCACCGGTCCTGCGAGCATAATGAAAAAAGAGAGGCCGTTCTGCCTCTCTTTTTTTTGTTTTGAACACTCGGTAAAAGGCTTGCGCATCTCCGCTATAGATAAGGCCGAAGCTATAACTATTCAGTTAAAAGTCTGTGATTAATCCTGTAAACAAGCATTACTAGAGCTTGTCTTAACTCTGTCAATCTTGATAGGTTGAATTACCCATTTACAACTTGATTTTTTAAAGGAACTTTTCTCAGCCAACAACCAGCGCTATGCCCTTGTTCAACGCTTCGAAAAGCTTCTCTCAAGAAGACGGGCCAATCTTTCATTTAACAACCAGGAACACCTCGACTCGCAAGAGCCGCTGTAGTTGCCATTAAAGTCAGGAAAAACATGAATAACAAAATCCCTCTGGAAGCTCCAGAGATGGTTGACCTCGTCCAAGCGATGCTGGCTGACCCCGAATTGCTCGATCTTTATGACAAAGGAGACAAACTCTCCAGTTCGCAAACCAAACATGACGTCGGACACGCCTTTTCTGTGCTCGACACCGCCAAGTTCCTCACCGCCGAACTGCACAAGCGCTTTCCCGGAATGCTCAGCGACGTCGCACGACTTGTCACCATTCCCGCCGGCGCTTTCTTGCACGACATCGGACGCGCCATCAGCGTCAACGACCACGCAACCGCCGGCAAGGAAGTCACTCTCGACTATCTGTTGCGCAAGGGTTTCAGTAACAAGAACGCCAGCCGAGTTGCTGCTGTTGTTGCCTGTCACCGTTCGGAGCAGTTCCTCGCCATTTCCATCGAAGCCCTGAAGAAGTTTCCGGAATTGGCCATTGTCGTAATCGCTGACAAATGCGTCGGTGATGAAGATCGTGTGCGCCCAATGCCGGCCTTCTGTCTGCGCCTGGCGCGTCTGCTCGGAGTTGCCCGCCGTAACTGGTGGGAAAACGCTGAACACGACCGCATCAACTTCGCCATCACTGAGCCGCAATTGCTTGTTGACTCAGATGAGCGCTGCACGCCGGAACACGCTGGAGCAATCGTGCTCAAGCTCAAGCTCGACGAAAGGGTTGCCCCGGCCGCTGAGCTGCTTTCGGTTTACGGCAAACGTTTCCACTCTTGTGGTCGCGCTGCCATCAGCCTTGGTTTCGT
>JADYXQ010000315.1 GCA_021772135.1 Candidatus Obscuribacter sp. | reverse complement strand
TGGGCGATCATAGACAGGAAAACCGGTCAGCACCGTATTCGGTGGCCAGTCCGGTTGAGGTTTTGCGTACCAATCAGGAAACGCTCCAAGCACTTGATCGGTCGAATGCATCCATTTGCGCATTACGCTCTTAATCGGAGGTAGACAGTTTTGTTTTCTAATCTGATTGAGATCGATTAGACAGGTTTTGTCTAACCAAAACTTATCTATGCCGGACATTGCCAGGTGCTTCACAGGTAAAGGCAAGATCGGAAAAAACGGCAGTCCAGGCATAGCCATCGGATCAAAGGCAGAAATGATACAGCTTGGGGCCAAGTGAATTGTCGAGCCACGCTTGTGGTGCTTCTCCTGCGCTAGGCGACTACCGAACGCGAGAGTGGAACCGACTAGCACCGTATCTGGTCTCAAGTGCTGCTCGATCAGGTCAAGGCTCAGCTGGAGACTCTCTTTCTCACTTCGCCAAACCGCCTGGAAGGCTGTTGGTGGATTCCAGAGCTCCGGGTCAGCGACAGCTTTCAAGTATAGGTCTGAGCTTCCGAGCGCCAGAAAATTGAGCCCTGCTTTTTTTGCCTTCTCTTCGAAATAGCCGTTGGCGATAAAATCTACGTCATGACCGCGGCGGTCGAGTTCGCATGCATACATGAGCATGGGATTGATATCGCCGGCGCTACCAATGGCAGTGACTATGACGTGCATTATAAAACTCAGAATCGGGTCATTACTTGGACGCGATTATACTCGAAGTCATCGACTCATAATCCGAGTTCGCTCAAGCCCGGTGCTCAAGAGGTCTGGGTTCGGTGTGTGACCAGTCGAAAACGATGCAGCGGGAGCTCGAAAACTTCGAATAGAGACCTAGTATGCCAAAGACAATGTTTGTGGCCGTTCAATTGGTACCACTTTCACTGTTTAACAGGATCTAAAAAAGGTTTTTTAGGATCGGCAATCTGTACGATAACTATTTCGGTATCGACGGAGTCACTTGGGTTAAATGCGCGCATAACCGTGTTAAAGGGCTCAGCCAAGCTCTGACCAGCTTTTAAAGTGACAGCTTTTTTGCCTTTCAACTCAAGCTGAAAAGCGCCGGAAATTACATAAACAATCGGAGGAGATTGTAGAGTTTAGCTCTTTAAGAACTGTCAAAGACGGCGGTGTAGTGCCTGATTGGCCACATGCGTGATCACCTGACGCTATTCGAAGCTGGATCTAGATGTTAGATCAGTGCTGGGTAGTCTGTGTATCCTTCAATGCTCAAAGGACCACGTCCATAAAAGGTCTTGGGGTTTGGTTCGTTAAACGAAGCGTTCTCGGCAAACCTTCTTGGTAGATCTGGGTTAGCGAGAAACAACTTGCCAAAGGAGACCATCTGAGCTATGCCTGACTCAATAAGACGTTCGGCAGATTGTGCGTCGTAGCCACCATTGGCAATGATTGTTCCGTCATAATATCGACGTGCAAATTGCACGGTATCAGCAATAGGCTGTCCAGCAGCAATGTCATCCGGGGTAGGCTGCATGATATGCAGGTAGGCAAGGGAAAATTTGTTTAGTGCTTGAATTACGTAAGCGAAAGTTTCATCAGGCTTGGAGTCGCCCATGCCGTAAAAAGTATTACTCGGTGAAATCTTGATTCCTACTTGTTCTAGTTCCCAAGCTGGTTGGACAGCCGCCAATATTTCTTGCAAAAAGCGAAAACGGTTTTCAGGACTGCCGCCGTATTCATCAGTGCGCTTATTACTGCAGTCTTGAAAAAACTGATCTATCAAATAGCCAAAGGCACCGTGCAGTTCGATACCGTCAAAATTGGCTTCCTTTGCTAGTTCTGCTGACTTTCTGAATTGAATTACTACAGCTTTAATCTCCGCAAGGGTCATTTCTTTGGGAGTATCAAGAGCCCGCTTGCCGATCGGCGTATGCAGGTCTCCGACGCCAGCTATTGCCGATGGCGCCAAGGGAAGCCGATCGCCTAACAATTCACGATGGCTTACTCTTCCGCAATGCCACAACTGCAGAAAAATCTTGCCACCTTTATCGTGCACCGCATTTGTGACAGCGCGCCAGCCATTACCATGAGAAGGCATGTACATACCAGGGACGCACATGTAACCATGGCTCAGAGGACCAACCATAGTGCACTCGGTGACGATTAGGGCAGCGCTTGCCCTGCTAGCATAGTAATCTGCCATGGGGCTCGAGGGATGACCGTCGTCGTGAGCCCGGAGTCGTGTCATAGGAGCCATGACTATTCTATTGCTAAGTTGCACTGATGACAGGCTTATTGGCTTAAAAAGACGTGTCAAAAGGACTCCTTATTATTGACGGGATATTCAATACGGTACGCATTGTATAACGCCCACGTCATTGCCGGAATCAGCAAAAGAAAAAATGACTGAAATTAGCGTAATAGTCTAATCGACCTTGCGCAAAGCGGGCAAAACTTTGCTCAGTGCCTCATCTTGCTCATCATTTTGTATCTCGCTCGGTAGATTTAGCTGTTTCAAGTTCTTGAAGTTTTTCAATACCTGATAGACATCACTCGTAATCAATTTGCATTCCCGCAGGTCAAGGTCGCGAATTTGGGGTAGTTTAGCCAACTTTGCCACATCGGCATCTGCAAGTTTGGCACCTCTGAGACTCAGTCGGCGGAGCATCCGCATTTTTACAATGTCGTTTAGATCAGCACTATCTACTCCGCAATAGCTGATATCGAGTTCGGCAAGAGGAGTAGTCGCACTAATCGATTTAAGAACCGGCGTAATATCAGAAACATTGTGAATTTGCAGGCGGTGCAACTTTGACAATATCGGGCTTCTGGCAAGAGCCTGACCACTTAGTGTCGAACTGGGAAGACCTAAAGCACCAAGTTTATCCATTTTGTCGATCCAGAGCAAATCCTTATCAATTAACTGATAAGAGCGCAAATCGAGACTACGTAAACCGGTTAAACGTCGAAGATTTTCCACTAGCAAACTAGTGCGTGTTTGCCCTTCATCAATTAGAAGCCAGTGCACATCTTCGGGGCCAAAGTAACCAAGCAAATTCGGATAAGCGTTCACAGACTTATTAGCCTGAAATTTAAACTGCGACCCCAAAGCCACTTCTACACGACCCGTTGCTCGACCACCAACAGTGGCTTTTGCCTGTGGAGCTTTAGCAACGAATCTGCCAATACTAAATTGAGCAGGAAATTCAAAGACCGTCATTACCTTGCCCCGGATGATCTCTAAATGAGCAAAGGTTTTTTTCCTACTTTTTAAAAAAGCCTCGATTTTGAATTTTTGCTCTTGAGAGAGAGCGTCGTTTTCTATCGTATCATTAAGCAACCTCGATTGCGCCTGATCTCCTTGAGGCGCAATCGAGGTTGCCAGAGAACGCTTATATTTAGCAGTGCGATCGGCAGCTCCCCGACGAGGCTGCAAGACTGACAAAACGACAGCAGTGACAAGACATAGTGGCGCAACGACAGCGGCAAAAATTACACAAAGATTTTTCACTCTTTTAAGCATCATCGAATTGGTATCGCTAATGGTGC
>JADYXQ010000314.1 GCA_021772135.1 Candidatus Obscuribacter sp. | reverse complement strand
CTAGCCAGAAGAAGCCCTTCGAGCGAATAACACCGTCCCATTCTGTATCGAGGAAGGCTCGAAAACGGTCCGGATGAAGAGGCCTGTCAGCTTTATAAACAAAGCTCGATATCCCGTATTCAACTGATTCGGGAATATGTTCACCGCGAATTTCTTTGAGCCATCCCGGCGCATCTTGAGCTTTTTCAAAATCGAATAGATTTGTATTTAAAATCTCAGTTAGCTCAACACGGCTAAATTCACTTTCGATTATTTTGGCGTCGCAGTTGAGGTGCGCGATTATCTGGTGCAACTTTGCCAACTCATCGCCATCAAGCAAATCTGTTTTGTTGAGCACAATCACATTGGCGAATTCAATTTGATCAACAAGAAGGTCGGCTATGCTGCGGTCGTCATCTTCATTAATGGCCAGATTTCGATCTTTCAGTTCGGCCCCTTCTTCGTAGTCACGAAGGAAGTTAAACCCATCAACTACTGTGACCATGGTGTCCAGGGTAGCAATGGTGCTTAAACTCTCGCCAGCATCATCTTCAAAGGAAAATGTCTCAGCCACCGGCAGCGGCTCCGAGATGCCGGTTGATTCAACCAATAAGTAGTCGAATTTATTTTGTTTAGCCAGTTTGCTTATCTCAATCAATAAATCTTCGCGCAGAGTGCAACAGATACAGCCATTGGTCATTTCGACCAGCTTTTCTTCCACCAGGTTCAGGCTGGCCGTGCCTTGTTTTATGAGCTGTGCATCTATATTGACTTCACTCATATCATTTACGATAACGGCCACACGAAGACCTTCGCGATTGTTCAAGACATGATTAAGAAGCGTTGTCTTTCCAGCCCCCAGAAAACCAGAGAGTACGGTAACGGGTAGTTTTTTCACAGGTTTTTCCTATTTTTTTGTTTCTTTAAAATCTGCATGACAGCGGCAACCTGGGCAATATTTGCGGAGCAAAAGCCGCTCTGGATCATTGCGTTTGTTTTTCGTAGTCGTATAGAAGTGATGGCAATCGAGTTCGCCACAAGCCATTTTTATTATGATTCGATCTGATTTTTTCACGTTTTGATTCTCGCGCAGTCAACCGCCTATCCGAGAGTCCCTCAGCAGGCTAAGCAGAAACGAGTTCCTGCCAGCTGTTGATAGTAGATTATCATTAACGCGCCGTCAAGTGTGAGACAAAATGTTATTGCCTTGCTGCTTTAAAGGTGGACCGTTTGACGGAAAAATGGAAGATGGCTTCACACACGCTCCAGAATTTATTGTTGCCGCCGCCGACAATTAGCCGATCAATCTTCCTCTAATACCGATTTCTTGCTGCGTTTAGCCAGCTTTTCAACATCAATGGCAAGTATTTTTTTCATCGCTTCCTGAGCCTGCAGATAGCTTGAATCATTTTCGCAATGCAAATAACTATGATTTTTGGCACCAACCTTTAAGGCAAGTACAGGCCCGTCCTCGCATCTCCAGTGACAGCCCGTTAGCAGCACGGGACAGCTAAGATTTCGAGAAATCTCAAAAAGAGACGCTTCACTATGCTCGACGTAGCTCCGTTTTGCGCAAGCTCCGTCTGTACAAATCATCAGCCTTGCTCGGTCACTAAAGTAATATTCTGCCGAATCTTTTATCGCTTGAATGTATTCCGCCCGGTCAATTTCTATGCCGCGCAATCGATAACGTTCGAGCAGTTCATTGATATCATCAATTAATACTCGCCCCTCTTTATGAATAACAAGAGAAAGCGCTGATTTGCGAATATCCAAGGCAACTAATGTCCAAAAGAACAAACCAAAAATCCAGGTTTCTAATCCATGACGCTAATCAATGATAATCTCTTATTATTAAGGAGACAAGAAAAGAGCTTTAGCATGAGTTTTGTGACCCTACGCCGACCAGACGATTTTCACGTTCACTTTCGAGAAGGCAAGCTGCTCCAAACGGTTGCCCCATATACAGCTGCGCATTTCGGCCGGGCGCTTGTAATGCCAAATACGAGTCCGCCAGTCGTCTCTGCCTCAACCCTATCCTCTTATCGATTAGAAATTATGATGGCGTGCAGAACCTATTCATTTGAGCCGTTAATGACATTTAAAATTTATCCGGCACTGTCTGCTGCTGAACTGAAAGCTCTCAAACTAGCAGGCGCAGTGGCGGGAAAATTTTATCCTCTGGGTGTTACAACTAATTCTGGTGATGGCGTGAGTGACTTGAAGGCCATTACCCACATACTGCTACTCATGGAAGAACTAGATCTCGTTTTGTGCGTACACGCAGAACAACCTGAAGTATCAAGCCTCTCTGCAGAACGCCTCTTCCTCAAACATTTTTATTGGCTTGTTGAAACATTTCCAAAGCTGAAAATTGTCGTTGAGCATGTTTCCACAGCTGAGGGAGTGGCGTTAGTAGAATCGCTTCCGCCAACAGTCGGCGCGACAATCACGGTACATCATCTAATGCTAACTTTAGACGATGTGATTAATGATTTTTTGCACCCGCATTTATTTTGCAAGCCTATACCGAAAACAACAAAAGACAAAGAGGCTCTCTTAGAGGCAGCCATGAGCGGCAATTCGAAATTCTTCTTTGGCTCGGACAGCGCCCCACACGATCGCTCAAAAAAAGAAAATCACCAGTGCGCAGCAGGCATTTTTTCTGCACCGTCAGCACTGGCATGCCTGGCTAAAATCTTTGAAGAGGCTGATTCAATAGCAGCCTTGGAGCCATTCACCTCCGAGTTTGGAGCTCAATTTTATGGGCTGCCATTGAACGAATCAAGCATCTACTTAGAGCAAACCGACGAAAAAGTTCCCAGAACAATAGAAAAATTGGTTCCGCTTGCGGCTGGAAAATCTCTCGGTTGGAGAGTCGCTGACGATTTGTCGGCACAAAGAACTTCGTGACTGGAGACGCATTTTGTCAATGTCACTCGATACAGAAGTCCAAGCCTGGGCCATGTTGCCAATAATCGACATTGGCTGCTCCGGCATATCGTTTAAACAAGTGTTTCTATATTGCTCACCAAAAGTAACGGCAATCTCGGTCTCATAGCAAGCGATCCACTCGGTCAAATGCTGCAATAGCACTAGCGGAGAAGGACGAAAGTCGCCTGGAGAGGCAGTAAAATTAGCTAGGAGCCTGAGTCAAAACTCGAGCTACCAGGCCAAACTAGCATGTCCAATTGAGGTGTTCTATATATCGCAGACCTAAAAAACGCTCCATCATTTCGAAATTATGACATTGCTACCGACAAAAAATTGTCTAATTCAGTTCTCAGTACACCAAGAAAGCCTGATAGCAAATTGATAGGTAATTTCTTCATAGATGCTGCTCACCTGGTGAAACCGGAGCGCCGCCAGAGAGGGCAGGAGGCAAGGATAACGGCCGAGAGCCAGACGCCACGCTCCATCAATAGCGATCGGAGTGATCAGAGCAAGTTCACTTCCAAGGTTATCGGGCACACACTTAGAGGGACTTATTGATAATAGGTTATCATTACCGCCGAGTCAGCTGGCTGTTTGTGTACAAGAATCACAAAATCCAAAGAGCAAAACCTCATGACGCTGCAAGGTAAAACCATTGGGGACTAAATTTTTCACGTTAATTCCGCACTTTTCAACATCAAAAACTTTCTGACAATTTGTACAGGAAAAGTGGTGATGATGGTGGATACCAGGAATTTCATAGAACGTCAGTCCGCCCGGCATGTCTACCGTGATCAGCTTTTTGTCAACAACCAAGGCCTTCAAGTTTCGGTATATAGTAGCCACTCCAAGACTAGGGCAGTCTCCTTGAGCCAGTTCGAGAACCTCCTGAACGCCCAGTGGACGCTCAGCTCTCTCGAAAGCCTTCAGAATAGCCTGACGTTGCTGAGTATTGCGCTCCATAAACACCTAACAAGTACTACCGCAAGGTTACAACATAACCGTCTGATACCGGTTGACTTTCACTTAATGATAATCTATTATCATTAGCTTTGCAATCACCATATTTTATCCGATACGCTTAGGCCCTGT
>JADYXQ010000046.1 GCA_021772135.1 Candidatus Obscuribacter sp. | reverse complement strand
GCTTCTACAACACCACGCATTGCTGGCTCGTTGAGAAACAAACCGGCTATCGAAACAAGCAAAAAAAGTTGCGGGCATTCCCTTAAGCCAGTCTTTAAATTTCTCGCTGTCTCTTCCATATTATCAATCTGCAAGCTTTGAGAAAGAGCTATTGCAATTGCTTGTGGTATGGCATTTTCGCCGGCCAAGATCATATTTGTGTCGGCTTCAGAATACGTACCGGCACCATCCATGGTGAGCATCTGATAAGTGGGTTTGCCGCTTACCGGCGAGCGAAACCAGCGAACGACGATGTCGCTGGCGGAAGAAATTTCAAAGTGATGGAAATCAACCAGAGCGGTCAGTGCAGTTTTACATTGACCGCAGGGTATATCTTGCAAAACCCATGGCTGCGATACCCTCAGTGCATCCAGACACATCTGGCTCACCGAGCGATAAGTTAGATTTTGAATGGCAAGAATGTCGGCTGTAGAATTATCTGTGGAGCAAATCTGACACCAGAGACTAACCTGCAGAGTATCAAGACAGGGAGCTTTGGCGTGAGCGGTGATCATGCTTGAACGTGCTGCGCTCAACGGCAGACTGGCGGGAAACACAGTTGCGTTGCAAAAGCGCTCGTAAACGGCAAGCTCACGTGACGACTTGATCAAATTCTCTAATTGGTCGCTGCTGGCCATGGTTTATTGCCGCAAGCTACAGACCGCGACGGTGATGCATCACTTCAGGGTGGAAGTGGCCGTAGATAGCAAAACCAACGATAGCGGCACCTAGCAGAATATAAAAAACTCGGGCACCATTGCGCCCCAGCGCTTTTACCAGAAACGCCGCCCGCCGGCTATTCATGAACCAGTTCCAGTTAAACACGGCACCGACGATGGACAAGCAGCCCAGCAAGCCCAAGAACAACCCAGCCATCATTGGTTCGCTCATTTAATGCTCCTCACGGCAATCAGTTCGTCCTCGCCCTGGCAAAGGATAACATTATGAAAAATAGCCGCCAGACTATAGCCCTGTTTGACAAATGGCTTGTCATCCAACGAATAGTCCTAAATTCTTGGTAGGCGGTGGTTAATCAGGTTAAGATTAGACTGTAAGTGTAGAGGTGGTCATGTTCTTTGCCAGGACAATCGGAATTCTCAGCCTCTCCGTTATGCTTTCAGCAGCACCGGCCCAGGCTCAGCCCGCCGCAGCCCCTCAGGTTAATGCCCCGGCCAGCCAATTGAGCCCCGCTGAACCACTTACACCTTCTAACCCAGCGCCGGCTACGACAATACCGACTACCACACCAGCGAGCCCCGCCGGCACAGCGCCACCGGCCATTCAGGGCGGGGTGACCGCTACGAAAAAAGAAGCGAAAGCTGCCGCCGACCTGGCTAAAAAGATGAAAGAGTGGGACAAGCCCATTACAGGCTTCCACCCGATTAAAAGAATTACCCGGCCGGTATGGAAGCTGCGCAAAGAAGCTGCCGACCTGCATACCCAGATTGTCGCCCTGCAAGCCCCAATGAACGGCCTTCAGCCGGCATTTACCAGCATGGAAAAACGTATGAAAGGTGTTGAAAATAGCATCAGCAATATGTCTGGTGTGCTTAACGGCCTTAATGACAATTTAAACAGACTTTCCACTGACCTAAATAAAGTCAGTGAAATTTCACCGGCAGTAATGGGCGTACATACTCAACTGCAAGAAATCTCAAAACTGCGTGTCGACCTGCAAAAAGTTTCTGGCATTCGCGATGACGTGCGTCAGGTGACTAGTCAGATGCAACAATTGCGCAAACCACTAAATGATTTGAAAGCGCCGATGATGGCAGTGGCCAAGCCGCTTTCAGGGGTGGAAGACTCTGTTGCCAGCGTCACCGCCAAAATGACCACTGTGGAAGAAAAAGTGGTGCAGATGCATGACCAGCTTGGTGAACTGAGCGCTGAAATTAAATCGCTGCACACGCCTATGAATGCCGTTTCTCAACCACTAGGCGCGGTGCGCGATGAACTGACTGTTCTGAATAAACTGCTGGTGGCAGTGGTAGTGGTCACGCTGGGCTCCATCGCTGCCGTTATCGTCAGTATCATCGTCGGTATCGCCTTAATTTATCGCTTCAGACATACTTTCCTGGCTCTTATAGCGCGCGAAAAAAATAACGCCATCGCCAATCAAGAAGCGAAAGAAAAAGAACGCATGCGCGTTTAAATTAATTGACTTTTCAACTAGTGCCGGCCTTCAAGAATCCGATCACGGCCGCGAAAAGGCGCTACATCGTAAACTTCATCGCCACCAGCAGTCTTGTGTTTCAAGTCGCTGGCGGCTAATTCGTTCATGCCTTTAGCCTGGTAAATTTTGGCTCTCAGCTCATAACTTTTCATCAAATTTGGTTTCAGGCCGATGAGGGTGTTACAGTCTGCCAGCGCCTTATCATATTGCTTGGTCTCAAAATAGCAAATGCTCCGTGCCCGCAAGAGTGCAGTGGGTTTCTTCTTACCCTTGATCCAAACGGTGCTTTCGACAATGGCTTCATTGTATCGTTTCAAACCAATCAGCATATCGACAAGTAAGGCGTGGTTGCGGTCACCCTCTTTGATTTTGACCAGAGTTTTTGCCGCCACAAGTCCTCGCTGGTACTTCTTCTGCTCCAGATAAATTATCGTAAGAAATCTAGCTGGTTGTTCACTGGGCTCAAGTTTCATGCACTTTTCTAAATCTGACGCAGCGGCGTCTCGACGATCTTTCGACCAGAGAAGCAGTGCGCGCAAATAGTAAGCGCGGGAGTAGCCGGGATTAGCCGCCAATACCTTGCCATAAACATCAAGCGCACTCTCAACGTCATCTTGCTCACTGAACGCCTCAGCTTGCCGCATCATCGATTCAAGAGAACTTTGATTCGGCTGTGCTAGCGCTGCTTCAAATAGCAGATTATTGAGCAGCAAAAACGCCGGCAATATCAGAGCAGCCAAAAAAAATTTTCCGTTGCGCAAAGCCATAACAAGTCTCTATTGTGCAGGTTTGCGCAATGATAACATCCTTGATATGCTTATCCGGTTTCACTTTTAAAGAGGGTAGACAGTGCGTTCATTCTTATATGCCTGCACGGCCACGGCACTTTCACTGGTATCAGTCTGCCTTGTAGCCTGTGCCGCCCCCGATCAATCAACAATTAACGCGTCCAATGACGACAGCAACGACGACGCCACAAGCATAAAAGTATCTGAGAAGTTTGCCTCGAACTTCTTCAAGCTGGCGGCTGCATCGCCTGCTAGCAATGTGGTGATTTCGCCATACAGTGTCAGCACCGCGCTTTCTATGGTCTACAACGGTGCAGCCGGCAAAACTAAATCGCAAATGCACGAAGTGCTCGGTTACGACGACATGAGCGACAACGCAATCAACAGCCAGAACTCAGATTTGTACAAGAGCTTGATGCGGGTCAATCCGGTAAGTGAACTTACCGTGGCTAATGCTTTGTTCGCCAATAAAAATTTCAAATTTGATCAGTCGTTCGTAGAAACTAATCAAAAATATTTTGGTGCCAAACTTGAATCACTCGATTTTGCAGACGCCAGTACCCTTGAAAAAATCAATGGTTGGGTGAACGACAATACCAAAGGAAAAATTCCGACAATTATCGATCGAATACCACCAACAGCCATTCTGTACCTGGTCAATGCTGTATATTTCAAGGGTATGTGGCTTGACGAATTTGTTAAAGATCAAACGCAACAGGTCGAATTCACAGTTGCCGACGGCACAAAAAAGCAGGTTCAAATGATGAACCGCTCAGCCAAAATGGAATATTTAAAAGGCAAAAATTTTCAGGCAGTGATGCTGCCCTATAAAGACAAACGTTTGCAGATGTGCATTTATCTTCCTGATCAAAAGTCGGATATAAAGGCGCTGGTAACCGCCTTTACAGCAGAAAACTTGAAACAGTGGAACGCACAATTCGATAAAAAGGAAGGCCACCTCGGTTTACCGCGCTTTAAAATTGAATACAAAGCTGAGCTAAGTAAAATACTGAAAGAGGCCGGCATGCCTTGCGCCTTTGAAGACAACTGCGCCGACTTCAAAAACATGACCAAAGAACCGTCGGTGATCTCACGGGTATTACACAAGACCTACCTCGAAGTAAATGAAAAAGGTACCGAAGCCGCCGCCGCCACTGCCGTAGAAATGAGCGTCACCAGCGCCCCGGCTAATCCCGAGCCACCCTTTGAGATGGTTTGTGATCGACCATTTGTGGTGGCTATTCGCGACGATAAAACCAATGCGATTCTATTCCTGGGCGCAATTATTGATCCGCCGCCTGCTGATTAATTGAGTGCCTTATCTGATGTTTCGGCACTCCAGTTCGCCTCGGAATACTTCCGTCAGTTTGGGCGCGCGATCACGTGCATCGAGTAGAGCGCGAAGCTTACGAGGAATCCAAAAGTTGTCATCTTCTTTGAGCAAAATCTCGCCTGCGCAATTTTGTTGATTCTGAAAGACGCTGGTCTGGGTCCAATTGTGTTCAACCATAAGAATCCTCACTGGAAAGACAATTTCAGTCTACTAGCCGAAAATGACACGAGCGTGACATAACTTCTTTACTAGGCCGCCCTTGAGAGGTGTGGCAAATTGCCGTATAATGCCAACCGTCCGGTGCCACGGGGCCAAACGGTTGAATAGATCTGGCATCTCACAATTTCTGCAATCAACTCTCTGGTGCGTGGGAGTTTTTCTTATCCTCGTATGCGGCGGTTTGATTGTCACCTATGTCGGTGAAATCATCGCCGGTAATCCAAAATACGGTGTGGCACATCACCTTGGGCTAATCACATTTCTAGCCGGTCTGGTTTTCGTCGGCGTCAAACTGGTGCAAGTAAAACTGAAAGAAAAGCGTGCTCTGCGACAAATTAAAGAAGAACAATTGATTCTCAGTCGCGCAAAAATTGATGGCGGCACCCTGACAATTTCAGCGGCCGCTCTCGAATGCGGGATAGGTATTGCCGATACTAAGAGTGCCTTTGAACGACTGTCTCAGACAGGTGTTTGCCAAATTGATGTGAATGAACACGGGGAACTCTACTATCGCTTTCCCACATTTTCAAACAAACAAATAGAATCACAAATTCATCCAGGCGAATTCTCCTGAGCTGACAACCGCTAGCTGTGACTCTGCCCTGCACGCCCACCCCCGGCTGGCTCCAATACATTCAGAGACGGCACGCCGGTGCCGTCTAAATATGTTGCCAACTGATCGAGAGAGAACTGCACGCCCGAATAAAAGTCGCCGAAGTCACCATATTTGGAGCTGGCTTCATCAAAGCGCATTTCGTAAATCAGCTTTTTGAAGACCATAGGATCGTCAGCATAAAGGTCTACGCCCCACTCGTTTTTATCAAAACCGATTGATCCGGAGATTACTTGCGTGACTTGACCGGCATAGGTTCTGCCAATCTTGCCGTGCTCAATCATCAGCTTGCCGCGTTCTTCGTAAGGAAGGGTGTACCAGTTAACCTGTTCGCCGCGCTTTTTATCCATTGGGTAGAAGCAAACAAAACGTCTTTGCGGAATACGCGCCCATAGACGACCACCAAAGTGAGGTATCTTTTGCTGCTCTGCAACTTTTTCATCAAAGGCGGCAATCCATTCTGGAGAATTGGCTTTGAGACCCTGTTCAGCAAGAGTGGCGTGGATCTTGCCGGTTGCTTCATAGAGACCAAGTTCGAGAACAGAAACGTATGAAGAAACTGGAGTAAGGAAATTAGAGAGACGCAGTTTGTCGACAACTGTCTGAGCGTGAGCCAAACCTTCGTAATCTTTGCTGTAGTGAGTGAGCATCAAATCGGCTTTGTGACCAAGCATCTGAGCCAAACCGACGTCGGTATTTTCGCCTTTCTGCAGGGTAGAAAGTGCAGCAGTTGCTTCGCGAACAATTTCCTCCCGCTCGTCTTCAGCCAGTTCGTCCCAAAAAAGTCTGTCTACGGCAAACATACGGTGGAGTATCCACCAACCTTCCAGTGATTCGGGAACGTTGGGATGGCGCATGATCAATCTCCTTGCAACTACGCGTAAGCATCTATATGCTAGCGCGAATGGCCTGGTGAGCACTGAGATGCTAAGTAAGTATTTGCATTCGCAAGCGCTTGACAGCTCCTTCCATTACCAAGGTTGAAATGTCGGCATTTTTAAATCTTTCATGTGCCGAAATTTTTTCAGCAAATTGGCAGATTTGACGCTGAGTTTATCGCAACCAATGATATTCAAGGTTACGAGATCAAGAGTAGTCAGCTCAGCCAGACTTTGATCAGTCAGTGAGGTATTGCGTATATAGAGGTTAGTCATTTTTTTCATCCGCGCAATAGTAGAAAAATCACTCTTTTCTAAGATGCAATTGTTGAGCGACAATACTTCGATATTGTTTGCCGGCACAAGTTCTTTCAGCACGGGGCCGACATGAGGAATGCCGTCGATACACAAAATTTTGAGCTGTTTTAAAATGCGGCATTTTGCTAATTTATAGCCATCGATGCTGGAGAAGCGCACATCTAATAGTTTGAGATGCTCAAGTTTTTCAATATCAGGCAGATTGCTGTCAACCAGATCGCAATTTTTCAGCTCCAGATATTGGAGTGATTTTATGAGAGAAAGGTTTCTGGTTAAATTTTTAGAATGGCGACTTTCCCCGTCAATGGCAAACCAGTCTAAACCTGATGGTGCAAAACATTCCACCAGCTTTGGTTCAAGAAAGACAATCGGACTGGCATCCAGCTTGAGTACAACGTAGCGCGGCAAGTGCATTTCTCCCTGCGCTTCACGACTGAAGGTACTGGTAAATCCATTCTGTCCGCTAATTTTGCCTAGAGAAAAAGCATCAGGGAATCTGTAAATTTTTGCAGCTTCTGTTTGTGACTGCAAATATGACTTTGGCGCCGTAGCTAAGTACTTTTGCGCTAAAGTAAGATCGTCGTCTGTCGGCAGCACCGCTGAAAATTTGGCTGCGTCTCCCGTTTTCAACATGCGCCTGACCGTGAAACCGTCAAAAGCCTCCGAACCGGGAATAACTCTCTCAGCACCATCTGCAGTGGCGGAGCTGTTGACAGTTTTTGTGGCAAACAATGTGCCGGCCAAAATGCTTATTGAAGCCACAGCTACGATTGCAAAACAGCTCAGAAAAATAGCCAACTTGCCGAATATTTTAAAAGCACGAGTCTGAGTTTGCGAATGAGTAATTCCGGAGGAATCGCTGTTTGCACGAGCCTGTGGGCTCGTTCTGCGACTCGAGCTCCTGCCTCCAGCGCTGACCGCATGCAATGCATCCTCCACTTCGGCCATTGATGCAAACCGATCTTCCGGTGCCTTCTCCAGCATTCTGGCAATAATGTCTTCCAGCGCCGCTGGATACAAATGTTCGCCGACAGTTTCGTTCAGCGAAAGCGGCACAGCAGTGTGATGCAATAAAGTAGTTTCGACGGCATTGCGACCGAGCAAAGGTGGCTCGCCGGTCAGGGCCTGAAAGAAAGTTACTCCCAATGAATAAATGTCGCTGCGCTGATCGAGGTGACCTCCAGCACACTGCTCGGGGCTCATATAAAAGGGAGTGCCGAAAATTTCACCCGGCCTGGTCAGGGCCAGGGTGCTGAGACCGGCGTCGGCGGACATCTTTACGATGCCAAAATCAACTATTTTCGCGGTGCATTGCGCAATCGGCACGGAGGGCTGATCTCTGACAACCATGATATTACCGGGCTTGATATCGCGATGAATGATACCTGCATTATGTGCGCCTTGCAAGCCAGAGCAAACCTGGCGAAAAATAGGCAAGGCATCTGCCAGGGCAAATCGGCCGTTGGCGGCTAGATAATCTCCCATGGAAAGACCCGAGAGAAACTCCATAGTGTAATAAGCCTGACCGTGTTCAGTTTTGTTGAGGTCATAAATCTTGATCACATTGGGGTGCTCGATTCGAGCAATAGCTTTGCCCTCAAGCTGAAAGCGCTTCCACACGCTCACTGTAAGGTTTTCGACCCGTAAAATCTTGAGTGCCAGCACACGATTGAGAACTCTGTGCTCAACTTTATAAACGGCGCCCATGGCGCCCTGGCCCACAAATTCAAGCACGCTATAAGTGCCATCTATGAGGCTGCCGACCGCTAGCTGTGGACCACCTGTATCCAGCAAAAAATGACTCCAAATAAAGATACTGGATTATACTGTTGAGGTTATTTTCGCATGAACACTGAAACACAGCACATAAAAAATGAATTCGCAGCAGCCAGGTCAGAGCAATGAATCATTCAAGATTGGCACAGTGGTGGTCGATACCTATAAAATTTTGGATTTTATCGGCCAGGGTGGCATGGGTCAGGTCTTTAAAGTCGAACATTTGACTTTAGCCAAAGTACTCGCCATGAAAATATTAAGGCAGGGCCAGGTGTCGCCGGAAGTCTGGCAAAGATTCCGTACGGAAGCTCAAGCTATTGCCAGAGTCGATCATGCCAACATCATCAAAATTTTTGACATGAGCCAGACAAAAGACGGTCTGCCTTTCTACACCATGGATTTTTTGCAAGGCGAATCACTGGCCGACCGACTAGAAGAAGCCGGCAGATTGTCTATAGAAGAAGCATTACCCATTTTTGAACAAATCTGCACCGGCCTTGGCTTCGCTCACGATCGCGGCATTATTCATCGTGACATCAAGCCGGGCAACATCATGATTTTGTACGGATCGGAACAGGTCAAAATCGTAGATTTTGGCATTGCCAAATTGTTGTCTTACGATACCAATGTGCATCAAGGTTTGACCAAACCGGGCGAAGTATTCGGCAGCCCGCTTTACATGAGTCCGGAACAGTCCCTGGGGCAAAAAGTTGATTATCGAACCGACATGTATTCCGTTGGCGTCACTCTGTTTCAAGCTCTAACCGGTAAACCGCCTTTGCTCGGGAAAAGCGCCGTCGAAACCATAGTGCTGCATCAAACAGTGCCTGCACCATCAATGAGTGAAATGGCGGTAAACACTGGGTTTCCGCAAGCACTAGAAAAAATCGTGGCTGAGTTGATGAGCAAAGATCCTGAGCAAAGGCCTTCATCTCTATATGAGGTGGCAGAACAATTAAAAGCGCTGCGAGCAGGAAGAGCAATCAGATCAAGCAAATCAGAGACGCTGAAAATCTCGCTGCCCACTAGTGCCGATGACGAAACTTTAGTTGAAGATGACAAAAACAAGCAAATATTGATTGTATCCATTCCGCTGTTAGTGATTTTAATTGCGACCATAGCTTACGTTGCCTATTACCTAGATCAAAAACATCAAGCAGAACTTGCTGTCAAAAACAGCCCGGCACTGAAAACAATGTTTACCGATAATGGTAAGTCGCGCGAAAAGCCCAAAGAGGATGTGCACGATTTCACTCCCACAAAATTCGCCCCAATCACTGATAGCATTTTCGAAAAATCTCAAGCATTGAAAATTACCGGAGTAATGACAAAAGAAGAGAGCAGCCTGATTAAACAATATTTGGCGAAAAACAAAAAGCCATACAGCCATGCCGTAAAAATAAATGGCAAAGATTTTCTCCAGTTTGATTTTCCAGAAAAGTTTTCAATCGGCGTAGTGTCATATCAAATTGCGGGTCAAAATATGGAGAGTGTCCTGGCTCAGGGCAAAGTTCTGGTACCAAAAGGCGTGCAAATGCGTTTTGACGTGGAAGAAAATTCCGGCACCTATCCAGAGCTACTTAAATTTTTTAGAACCAATGACATACATGCTCTTGCTGTAAGGTATCTGCCGAAAAATCACCCGTACGTAGGCGCTTATGTCTGTAAAATCAAAGGCCTATCGCAACTCGATTTTCGCAAAAATAAAGAAATACAAGACGCCGATTTAAAATGGATTGACAATGTTCCGCAATATGACTATTTAAACCTGGCGGAAAATCCGATAACGGCTTCAGCTCTAGTACCACTTAAGATGTGGTCTAGAGTAACCGGTGTTAACATTAATTATAAAATGCATGTCACGGCACTGCTCAAAGTACTGGTGGCCAAGCAGCGCCTCACCCGCCTCAGTGCAGCCAGATGTGGCCTGGGTGAAGATGATTATGAGTTGATCTCAAAGTTGAAGCAATTAAATCTATTGTGTATCAGAAACAATAATCTTACAGATGGACAGCTGGCCAAGTTATTGAAGCTAAATTTGCTGGCTGATCTCAGTCTGCAACGCTGTCACGGACTGAGCCCTAAATCTATAGCAACACTGGCGCGCTTTAAAAACCTGAAAGTATTGACAGTCGACGAAGAAGTTTTTGAACCAAAAGTTTTGCAGGGCCTGAAAAAAGCCAGACCTGATTTAAATATTGTGGTGTCGGACTAACCTAGG